>JAXDOV010000158.1:0-7272 GCA_034668705.1 Sphingomonadales bacterium | reverse complement strand
TCGCCAAGCTCCAGGGCAAGTTGCGCGAGGCGCGGACCCGCCAGAATGCGATCCAGTCGCGGCTGGAGAGCGCCAACCAGCGGGCGCGGATGCGGGAAATCTATGCCGGTCCCAAGGTCGACGAGGCGTTCTCGCGCTTCGACGTGCTGGAGCGCCATGCCGATCTCGCCGAGGGCCGCGCCGACGCGCTGGCGCTCGGCGCCCCGCCCAAGACGCTCGAAGAGGAGATCAACGAGCTGAAGAATTCCGAGAAGGTCGATGCCGAGCTCGAGGCGCTCAAGGCCAGGCTCAACACCGGCAAGGAGGGATGAGGCGATGGAAGACACCATCATCCCCATCGTCATCGTCGGCATGCTGTTCATCGGCCTGCCCTGGCTGATCTTCCATTATGTGACCCAGTGGAAAAAGTCGGCGACGCTGACCGGCGAGGACGAGAAACTGCTCGACGAAATGAACGCCCTCGCGCGGCGGCTCGACGAGCGGATGTGCTCGATCGAGCGGATCATGACCGCCGAGAATCCGAACTGGCGTTCGCTCGCCTGCGATCCCGCCGACACCGGCATCGAGAGCCTCGCCGTCAGCAACCAGTCCCGGAGGATCGAGAGATGACTCCCCGCCACACCAAATTCTACCTCGATAAGCAGAATGCGAAGTGGAAGGGCGTCTGCGCCGGCATCGCCGACTATACCGGGATCGACGTCTCGATCATCCGCATCGGCCTGGTGGTGCTCACCTTCCTCGGCGGCTTTCCCTGGACCCTGGTCGCTTATTGGGTGGCCGCCTGGATCGCCCCCTCGAAGCCGCGCGAGCTGGCGCACGAAACGCCGGAGCAGACGAAATTCTGGCAGGGCGTGCGTGCCTCGCCGGCCCGCACCGTCCGCGACGTGCGCTCGCGCTTCCGCGACATCGACCGCCGGCTGGCGGACGTCGAAGCCTATGTGACCAGCTCGAACAGCCGGCTCGCCCGGGAGATCGAGCAGCTGCGCTGACCAATGAAATAAGGGGCACAAGATCATGAACCTGTGGGCTTTCCTCGTTCTCGGCTCCGCCATTTCGACCTTCGGCTGGGTCGCCAACAACTGGATCAGGGCGCGTCACGGCTATCCGATCGTCGATGAGGAGGACGAGGCGCCGTCCAAGCGCCGGATGGACGCGGTCTGCGCCGAGAATGAACAGCTCAAGGCGCAGGTCGCGAAGCTCGAGCAGAGGCTTGGGGTGCTGGAACGGATCGCGACCGATCCGGCCGAGCGCACCGCCCGCGAAATCGAAAGCCTGCGCTGAACCGCGGGTCGACAGGGAAAGGGAAGAACAGGATGGACATAAGCTTCAACCAGCTGGCGCCGTTCGCGCTGATGCTCGGCACGCTCGGCATCGGCGGCTGGGTGATCACCACCTGGCTCAGGATCAAGCACGGCTATCCGCTCGACGGCGCCTGGGGCCAGGCCGTCTATCCCAAATCCTCCGACGAGACGATCGAGCGGGTGAAGCTGCTCAGCACCGAAAATGCCCAGCTGCGTGCCGAGCTCGGCGCGATCAAGGACCGGCTGGCCACTGTCGAGCGGATCGTCACCGACGACAGCCACAGGCTGACGCAGGAAATCGAAGCCCTGCGCCTGCCCAAGAATTGAACGGGGGAGACATCCATTGAACACCGACTTGCTTATTCCGATCCTCGCTCTGTCGATCCCGATCGTCGCCGTCCTTTCCAGCATGGTCGTGAAGCCCTGGTTCGCCCTGAAGGAGCGCCGGATGGAGATCGAGGCGAAGATGGTCGCGGAGAAAGCCGCGCAATATGCCGTCCACAACCAACAGCTCGAGCAGCGCGTCCGCGTGCTCGAACGGATCGTCACCGACAAGGGGATCGCGGTGGCCGACGAGATCGAGCGGCTGCGCGACGACCGCGTGAACTGAAGCGGATTTCCGAAGGAGGAATGGAATGAACCAGTTTGAGATGGTCGTCGTCATCGTCGTCGTGGTGATGATCGCCAGCATCATCAAGGCGCGCTACCGATTTGCGTCGAAGCGGCCGGCGAACGAGGGCGAGACGCTGCGGATGCGCGAGGAGGTCAGGACGCTGAAGGAGCGGATCCAGGTGCTGGAGCGGATCGCCACCGACAAGGACAGCGCGCTCGAGCGCGAGATCGAGCAGCTGCGGGACCGCTGAGATGTTCGATCCGGCCGCCTCCCTCCCTTATGCCGCGACGCTGACGCTCGGCCTCGGCCTGGTCAGCGTCGCCGGCCTGCGCGCCTGGCGGCAGTGGCTGGAGCTGAAGCGCAGCGAGATCTCCCGCCACGGCCCCGCCGCCGCCCGCTCCGATCTGGGAGAGCTGAAGCGGCGGGTGAGGCGGCTCGAGGCGCTCGCCAACGGGATCGAGCTTTAACCGTTTTCCCGCTTCCCCCGCTCTGGTAGCGCAAGCGCGATGTCCCGCCCCTCCCTCGCCGACCTCCATGCCGATTACGAGCTGCTCGACGCGGACGACCGCTACCGGCTGCTGATCGACCTCGGCCGGGCGCTCGAGCCGATGCCGGAGGCGCTCAAGACCGATGCGACCCTGGTGCGCGGCTGCTCCGCCTCGGTCTGGCTCTATCCGGTGCCGCGCGAGGACGGCGCGCTCCATTTCCTCGCCGACAGCAATGCGGCGATCACCAAGGGGATCGTCGCCCTGGTGCTGCGCGCCGTGCAGGACCGGCCGCCCGGGGAGATCCTCGCCACCGACATCGAGGACGCGCTCGCCCCTTTCGACCTCCGCAACCAGCTCAGCTCGAACCGGACCCAGGGCATCCCGAACATGATCGCCCTGGTGCGCGAGACCGCGGCGCGGCTGGCGGCATGAGCGGGGAAGACGCCGCCCCCGCCGCCTTCGATCCGAAGCGCTTCACCGATTATGCGAGCCGGGTCGGCCATGGCGGCGCGCTCGGCATCCTCTATGTCGGCCACGGCGCGGACTGGGTCGAGCTCGGCCTCGACTATCGCGAGAAGCTGATCGGCGTGGTCGAGACGGGGGTGATCGCCTCGGGACCGATCATCAGCCTGATGGACATGGCGACGAGCATGGCGATCTGGGTCAAGCTCGGCCGCTTCCGCCACCAGGCGACGCTCGACATGCGGGTCGACTATCTGCGGCCGGCGGTGCCGGGGCGGCGGATCGTCGGCCGCGGCGAATGCTATCGGGTGACGCGAAGCGTCGGCTTCGTCCGCGGCATCGCCCATGACGGCGATGCAGAAGACCCGGTGGCGCACGTCACCGGCACCTTCATGGTGACGGACCAGGGTTAGGCGGTACCGGCAAAGGATTGTCTGCCCCCGCTTGGTCCTCCCTGCGGCCGGAGGCCGCGGGGAGGGGGACCGCGTGAAACGCGGTGGAGGGGCCAGCAGACTCAGAGAAACCCCACCACCACCCTTCGGGTGGTCCCCCTCCCCATCCGCTTCGCGGACAGGGAGGACTAACGGCTCGCGCCCGCTGGAGAGCCGAACGTCGCACCTCGATACGTCCTAAGCCTTGGCGCTGCGCCGTTCCTCGGCCTTCCTCAGCACCTCATAGGCCGCCTGCACCGCCTGGAAGCGGCCGGCGGCGTCGGCGTCGCCGGGGGCAGCGTCGGGATGATTGGCCTTGGCGAGACGGCGATAGGCGGCCTTGATCTCCTCGAAGCCGGCGTCGGTCTCGACCTCGAGCAGGTCGAGCGCCCGCATCTCCTCGCGGGAGCGGCTGCCGTCGCCCGGACCGCCCCAGGCATAATGGCCGGCCTGGCGATAGCCGTCGGCGCCCCTTTTCTCCTCCGCCTCGCGGGCGGCGGCATCCTCGGCGGTGAGGCCTTCGAAATAATTCCAGCGGCGGTTATACTCCCCGGCATGGGTCTCGCAGAAATACCAGCGGTCGGGGCTGTGCGGCGATTTGGGCGCCGGATGCGCGCCCGGCTGGTCGCAGCCGTCGCGGTCGCACAGCCGCACCTGCGTCGCCTGGCTCGAGCTGCCATAGCCCCGCCAGCGCGGAAATCCCCAGTCGTTCGAGCGCGTGTACCGAGCCATAGATCCCAATCCTAGCCAGCGGAGACGCCGGCGGGAAACGAAAATGCCAGAGGATCTGTAAGCCGGGTTTTGTCCAGCGGGGATAAGCCCGCCTGTGCGACCATTCCTCTAGGAGACGGATCGCTCCGCCCCTCCAGCGACCAACCCGGACGGCATCGGCCGCAGCGGGCCGCCGTCCCTATTCGGTCTTGCTCCCGGTGGGGTTTGCCGTGCCGGCCGCCGTTGCCGGGGCCGCGGTGCGCTCTTACCGCACCCTTTCAACGTCGCAGGGCCGAAGCCTGTGCGACCTGCTTTCTGTGGCACTTTCCCTGGGGTTACCCCCGCCGGGCGTTACCCGGCACCGTTGCTGCGTGGAGCCCGGACTTTCCTCGCCTCACGCAAGCGTGAAGCGCGGCCGCCCGATCCTCTGGCAGGGCTCATGTAGCGGGTGCGGCCCGCCGATCCAAGAGCAGGCCGAGCAGGATCGCCCGGCATTCGCCGTCGATGATCCCGTCGAGATGCTCGGGGCGGAAGCGGCGCTGGAAGGCGGTGACCGCGAGGCGGGGCTTGGTCACGTCATAGCCGAACCGTTCGAGGGCGAGCAGGAAGCCGCCGTCGGTCCACAGCGGATCGATCAATTTCTTCGTCGGCCGCTCGACGGCGAGGCCGAGCTTCGCCAGCCGCGCCCAGTCGAACAACTCGCCCGGATCCTCCTTGCGCGCCGGCGCGATGTCGGAATGGCCGACGACATAGCCGGGCAGGATCCGGTGCCGGCGGACGATGTCGGCGACGAGCGGCACCAAAGCGTCCATCTGCTCCTCGGGGAACGGCCGGTAGCCGAATTCGTGGCCCGGATTGACGATCTCGATGCCGATGCTCGCCGAATTGACGTCCTGGATGCCCCGCCAGGACGAGCGGCCGGCATGCCAGGCCCTTTTCTCCTCGGGCACGAGGCGGAGGATCTGGCCGTCCTCGGCGACGACATAATGGGCCGAGACCTTCGCCGCCGGATCGCGCAGGCGCGCGATCGCGCCGCCCGCGTCGGGCATGCCCGTATAATGGAGGACGAGCATGCTGACCGGCTGCGCGCGCTCGTCGAAATTGGGCGAGGGGGCGTCGATGATCTCGCTCATGACTGCAACGGGACCCAAAAACCGGCCGGCGTCAAGAGGCGGCGCGGGCCCTTCCCTCTTCGCTGCGGACCCTGCCGGTCCCGGCGCGGACGTAGAGGCCACGGCATTCCGGGTCCTGGACGAAGCGGTGGCTGTGGCCGGAAACGGTCTCGCCGGCGCCGAGCATGAGGACGGCCCCCTCGCGGCCCGCTTCGGCCAGCCGCTCGAAGGCGGCGCGGCGGGTCTGCGCCGAGAAATAGAGCAGGACGTTGCGGCAGAGGATGATGTCGACGCCGCCGGGAGCGGGAGGCGGGCCGAGCACGTTGTGGACGTGGAAGCGGACCGCGGCGCGGATCGCCGGCGCCACCCGCCAGGCCGCGGCCGGATATTCCTCGAACCAGCGGATCATCTGCATCACCGGCAGGCCGCGCTGGATCTCGAATTGCGAATAGAGGCCGGTCCGCGCCCGCTCGATCGCGCTATGCGAGATATCGGTGCCGAGGATGTCGATCTTCCACCCTTCCCACCGCGCCTTCTGCTCGGCGAAATGGATGGCGAGCGAATAGGCTTCCTGGCCGCTGGAGCAGCCGGCGCACCAGATCGACAGGCTCCGCTCGGCCTCCCTCAGCTTGCGCATCCGCGCGAGGCCCGGCCCGAGCAATTGCTCGAAGCTCGGCCGGTCGCGGTAGAAGAAGGTTTCGTTGTTGAGCAGCGCGTCGACGACGTCGTCGGCCAGCGCCCCGTCATGCTTGCCGACCAGAGCGGCGACCAGAGCATCCAGCGAGGCAAAGCCCCGCTCGCGCAGCAGCGACTGGAGCGCGGTTTCGATCCGCCAGCGCCGGCTCATCGTCAGATGCTGGCCGGTGCGGGCTTCGAGCAGGGAGGCGAGGACGGCACCGGCCGCGTCGCTCATGCTCATCGTTCGGCTCCGGCCCAGGCGCCGATCTCGCGCGCCAGCGCCGCGGGCGGCTGGACGCAGCAGGCGAGGCCGGCGCAGGCCAGAGCGCCGGGCATGCCCCAGACCGCCGAGCTGTCGCGGTCCTGGACGAGGATACGGCCGCCGGCCGCGGCGAGGCGGCGGCCGCCGGCGAGGCCGTCGCGGCCCATGCCGCTGAGCACCACGCCGACGCCCGATTTGCCATAGGCGCGGGCGACCGCCGCCAGCATCGCATCGACCGAGGGCGTGAAGCCGCTGTCCACCGGCGCCGAGGAGAGCTTCGCCTTCACCCGGCCGCCATGGCGTTCGAGATCGAGATGGGCGTCGCCCGGCGCGAGCAGGATCTCGTCGGCGCGCAGCAGCAGGCCGTCCTGGGCGACCCGCACCCGCCGCTCGCAGGCATTCTCGATCAGCCGCGCGAAGAGCGGCAGGAAGGTGGTCGGCAAATGCTGGGTGACGAGGATCGGCGCGCCGATGCGCGGCGGCAATGCCTGCAGAAAACGGGAGATGGCGTGGAGCCCGCCGGTCGAGGCGCCGATGGCGAGACAGCCGATCCTGCCTTTATGGGCTTTGGAGGTGGCGAAGACGGGTGCGGCCCGGGCCGGCGCCTCGCTCGGCGCCGCCTGTCCGGTGCCGTCGGGCACCAGCCGCCGCAGCCGCTCGGCCAGGGTCGCGGAGAAACGGTCCGCGAACTGCTCGCCGCCGGGCTTGGCCAGGGTATCGGCGGCGCCGAGCGCCAGCGCCTTGACCGCCGCTTCGCTGCCGGTCTCGGTCGAAGAGGACACGACGAGGACACGCGCGCCGCCGCCTTTCGCGATGATCGCGGGCAGCGCCTCGAGACCGGTCGAGCCCGGCATGTCGAGGTCGAGCAGGACGATGTCGACCCTGTTGCCGCCGAGCAAAGCGACCGCTTCCTCGGCGCTGGCGGCGAGAGCGACGACCTCGAAATCGGCGAAGGGGGCCAGCATCCGCGCCAGCACCGAACGGGCCACGGCGGAATCGTCGACGATCATCAGCCTGGCCGGTCTCGATCTGGCTGGCGGCGTCCCGTCGCGCTCGGCGCGGGAGGAGGATGCCGCGGCTGCGGCGCTCCTCACGCGACCCCGACGATCTGCAGCTTGGTTTCGAGCGTGTCGCGATCGAACGGCTTCATCACATATTCGTCGGCGCCGGCATCGATCGCGGCGCGGATATGCGCGGCGTCGTTCTCGGTCGTG
>JAXDOV010000157.1:0-3534 GCA_034668705.1 Sphingomonadales bacterium | reverse complement strand
CGGCCGAGGCCTTCATCATCACCGGATAGCCGATCTCGCCGGCGATCCGAACCGCATGCTCGGTATCCTCGATCTCGCCGACGAAGCCGGGGACGACGCTCACCCCCGCCTCGCGCGCCAGCTTCTTCGATTCGATCTTGTCGCCCATCGCGGCGATGGCGCCCGGCGGCGGGCCGATGAAGGCGATCCCCGCTTCCTCGAGCGCCCTGGCGAAGCTCTCGCGCTCGGAGAGGAAGCCATAACCCGGATGGACCGCCTCGGCGCCGGTCGCCCGGCAGGCGTCGATGATCAGCTCGGCATTGAGATAGGATTCGCTGGCGGGCGGCGGCCCCAGCCGCACGCTCTCGTCCGCCAGCCGCACATGCGGCGCCCGCGCGTCGGCGTCCGAGTAGACCGCGACGGTCGCGATCCCCATCGCCCGGGCGGTGCGGATGACGCGGCAGGCAATCTCGCCCCGGTTCGCGATCAGGATCTTAGAGAACATCAAGGGCACCCCCGCCATGCCGGACTTGTTCCGGCATCCACCTTTTCTTTCCCCGCGCTCGTAAAGTAAGGTGGACCCATGATCGGGTTTCCTAATGCACCGTCCGGGAGACGGTGCATCCCGATCATCAAGCCCGGGGTGACGGCAGCGGCGCTCATTCGGCTGCCACCCTTGCCGGCTCCTCGGCCGTCATCGCCTTCAGCCCCAATTTCTCGAACAGAGCCGCGTCCGCGCTCGCGCCGGCATTGCCGGTGGTCAGCAACTTGTCGCCGGTGAAGATCGAATTGGCGCCGGCGAGGAAGCACAGCGCCTGCGTACTCTCCGACATCGACTCGCGGCCCGCCGAGAGCCGCACCATCGCCCGCGGCATCAGGATGCGGGCAATTGCAACGGTGCGGACGAACTCGATCCCGTCGATCTTCGCCAGCGGCGTATCGGCGAGCATGTCGCCGAGCACGGTCCCCTTCACCGGCACCAGAGCGTTGATCGGCACGCTCTCGGGATGCGACGGCAGGGTCGCCAGCGCGTGGAGGAAGCCGATTCGGTCCTCGCGGGTCTCGCCCATGCCGACGATGCCGCCGCAGCAGACCGCCATGCCGGAAGCGCGGACATGGTCCAGCGTGTCGAGCCGGTCCTGATAGGTGCGGGTGGTGATCACCGCGCCATAATGTTCGGGCGAGGTGTCGAGATTGTGGTTGTAATAATCGAGCCCGGCCTCGGCGAGGCGGTCCGCCTGGGCCTGCGTCAGCATGCCGAGCGTCATGCAGGTTTCGAGGCCCATTCCCTTCACCCCCGCGACCATCGCGCAGAGCGCGTCGAGGTCGCGGTCCTTGGGCTCGCGCCAGGCGGCGCCCATGCAGAAGCGGCCGGAGCCGGCCGCCTTGGCCTCGGCGGCGGCGGCGAGGACGGCGTCGACCTCCATCAGCTTATCGGCCTTGAGCCCGGTCTTCGCATGCGCCGACTGGCTGCAATAGCCGCAATCCTCCGGGCAGCCGCCGGTCTTGATCGAGAGGAGGGTGGAGAGCTGCACCTCGTTGCGCGCGTGGTGGCGGCGGTGGACGGCCTGCGCCTCGAACAGAAGGTCCAGGAAGGGGAGCCCGAACAGGGCGGCGATCTCGGCGCGGGTCCAGTCGCACCGAGATATGGTGTTCCCCGGCGAAAGCCGGGGTCCAGTTGCAGCCTCGTTCTGGACCCCGGCTTTCGCCGGGGAACAAAGCATTTCATTCATTCCGCGGCTTCCTCCAGCGGGGGCATGTTGTGGCCGAGGAGCTTGAGCACCTCGCCGGCGGCGTCGACGAGGTTGGTGCCGGGGCCGAAGATCGCCTGCACCCCCGCCTCGCGCAGCATGTCGTAATCCTGGGCGGGGATGACGCCGCCGACGACCACCTTGATGTCGGGACGGCCGAGGTCGCGCAGGCGGCCGATCAGCTCGGGCACCAGGGTCTTGTGGCCGGCGGCGAGGCTGGAGGCGCCGACCACGTCGACGTCCTTGTCGACGGCGAGGCGCGCGCTCTCCTCCGGAGTCTGGAAGAGCGGCCCGGAGACCACTTCGAAGCCCAGATCGGCAAAGGCCGAGGCGACGAGATTGGCGCCGCGGTCATGGCCGTCCTGGCCCATCTTGGCGACCAGCAGGCGCGGCCGACGCCCCAGCCGGCGCTCGACCGCGCCGACGCCGGCCTCGGCCTGCTCCCAGCGCGGATCGCCCTGATAGGCGCCGCCATAAATGCCCTTCACCGGCTCCGGCACGGTGTCGTAGCGGCCCCAGGCCTCCTCCAGCGCCAGGCTGATCTCGCCCAATGTGGCCCGCGCCCGCGCCGCCTCGACCGCCAGCGCCAGCAGGTTCGCATCGCCCTTCGCGCCTTCGTGCAAGGCATCGAGCGCGGCCCGGGTCCTCGCTTCGTCGCGCGCGCCGCGCACCCGCTCGATGCGGGCGATCTGGCCGGTGCGGACCTTGTCGTTGTCGACCTCGAGGATGTCGAGCGGCGCTTCGTCCTGGAGCCGGTAGCGGTTGACGCCGACGATCACCGTCTCGCCGCGGTCGACCCGAGCGGCGCGGCCTGCGGCGGCTTCCTCGATCCGCCGCTTGGGCATGCCTTCGCTCACCGCCGCGGTCATGCCGCCCACCCCCTCGACCTCCTCGATCAGGGCCCAGGCCTTGTCGGCCAGCTCCTTGGTCAGGCTCTCGACGAAGAAGCTGCCGCCCAGCGGATCGGCGACGTTGGCGATGCCGCTCTCCTCGGCGAGGATGAGCTGGGTGTTGCGGGCGATGCGGGCGGAGAAATCGGTCGGCAGCGCGATCGCCTCGTCGAAGCTGTTGGTGTGGAGCGACTGGGTGCCGCCGAGCACCGCGGCCATCGCCTCGACCGTGGTGCGGACGACGTTGTTCCAGGGATCCTGCTCGGTCAGCGACACGCCCGACGTCTGGCAATGGGTGCGCAGCATCAGCGACTTCGGGTTCTTCGCGCCGAAATCCTCCATGATCCGGTGCCAGAGCAGTCGCGCCGCCCTCAGCTTGGCGATCTCCATGAAGAAGTTCATGCCGATGCCGAAGAAGAAGGAGAGGCGCGGCGCGAAGGCGTCGACGTCGAGCCCCTGGCGCTGCGCGGCGCGGACATATTCCATGCCGTCGGCGAGCGTGAAGGCGAGCTCCTGCACCGCCGTCGCGCCGGCCTCGAGCATGTGATAGCCGCTGATCGAGATCGAGTTGAAGCGCGGCATGTGCTGCTGCGTATAGGCGATGATGTCGGCCACGATCCGCATCGAGGGCGCGGGCGGGTAGATATAGGTGTTGCGGACCGCGAACTCCTTCAGGATGTCGTTCTGGATCGTGCCCGACAGCTGGTCCTGCCGCACGCCCTGTTCCTCGGCGGCGACGATGTAGAAGGCCATGACCGGCAGGACGGCGCCGTTCATCGTCATCGAGACGCTCATCGTGTCGAGCGGGATGCCGTCGAACAGGATCTTCATGTCGTCGATCGTGTCGATCGCGACCCCCGCCTTGCCGACGTCGCCGGTGACTCGCGGATGGTCGCTGTCATAGCCGCGATGGG
>JAXDOV010000156.1:0-4597 GCA_034668705.1 Sphingomonadales bacterium | reverse complement strand
GGCGGCATCGAATGGCAATCGAGCAGGATGGCGATGCCGAAGCGCCGGTGCGCCGCCGCCAGGGCCTCGGCCAGCGCCCGGTGATAGGGGCGATGGATGGTGTCGACCCGCCGGGCGAGCTCCTGCGCCGACAGGCGCTGGCGCCAGATCGGCCCGGCGCCGGCGATGCGGTCGGGAACCAGGCCGAGCCCGCCCCGGGTCCGCGCGGTTTCGAACAGGGCGCTGTCGCGCGGCCGCGGCACGACCAGCGCCGGATCGAGCTCGCGCTCGTCGCGGTTGAGGTCGATCTCGGCGCGGGGCGCGTCGGCAATGACCGCGACGGCGCCGCCGGCCACGGCGCGCCAGATCAGCCGGTCGACCAGCCGGTCCTCCAGCGTTTCGAGCTTGCGCCGCGGCAGGCGGGCGGCGGCGAGCAGGGCGTCGGCATAGGCGCGGCCGGCATGGGGCACGGAGAGCACGACCGGAGAGACCGGCTGTTGCGGGCCGAGGCGGCGGAAAGGCGGCTGGCGAGACGAGTCGGCCATTTGCATTTTCAGGGTAAGTAGTCCGCTTTTGGCACGCAATCGCCTTGTCGGCGGATTCGCCTCCGCTGGAACCGCTCCTACGCTGGAAAAGGCCCGCCGGTTCCGGCATAGACAGGCCATGCGCGCTTTGTCGCGCGGCTTTTCAAGGGGCGCGGATGGTGAGGATCCTGCTGGCGGAGGACGACGGGTCGATGCGGGCCTATCTCGCCCGCGCGCTCGAGCGCTCCGGCTATGCCGTGACCGCCGTCGACCGCGGCACCGCCGCTCTGCCCCTGATCGAGTCCGAGAGCTTCGACCTGCTGCTCACCGACATCGTCATGCCCGAAATGGACGGGATCGAGCTCGCCCAGAAAGCGGCGGTGATCGCGCCCGACATGCGGGTGATGTTCATCACCGGCTTCGCCGCGGTGGCGCTCAAGGCCGGCAAGGCGGCGCCGACCGCCAAGATCCTCTCCAAGCCCTTCCACCTGCGCGACCTCGTCGCCGAGGTGGACCGCCTGTTCCAGACCGAGGACGCGCACGGGCGCTTGTGAGGGCGGATCGGTGTTCCGCTTCATAAACTATTGATTTTACGGATGTCCCTCCGGGGGATTTTTCAATTCGAACCTGCCCCCGGCAGGTCCGATTTGAAAAATGGTGGGCGTGGCAAGGATTGAACTTGCGACCCCTGCGATGTCAACACAGTGCTCTACCACTGAGCTACACGCCCACGCGGCCCGCCATGTAGCGAGCGCCGGAACGGGGTGCAACCCGCTCCGGACGTTTCCGCGGCCTACCAGATGCGGACGCGGTCCGCCGGCGCGATGTAGAGCCTGTCGCCCGGCTTGATCCCCCAGGCCGTGTACCAGGCGTCGACGTTGCGCAACGGCGCGACCGCGCGGATCTGGCCCGGCGAATGCGGATCGCTGACCAGCTGCTGGCGCAGCGCCTCGGGTCGCTGCAGCGTCCGCCACACCTGGCCCCAGCCGAGGAAGAAGCGCTGGTCGCCGGTATAGCCGCCGAGCAAGGGCGCCCGCCGGCCGTGGAGCGAGTTGTGATAGGCGTCGAGCGAGATCATGGTGCCGCCGAGATCGCCGATATTCTCGCCCATCGAGGCGCGGCCGTTGATGTGCATGCCGGGCAGCTCGGCGAAGCTATAGGCTTCGTATTGCGCGCCGAGGCGGGTGGCCTGGGCCTCGAACTTCGCCGCATCCCCGGCCGTCCACCAGTCGCGAAGCACGCCGTTGCCGTCGGACTTGCGGCCCTGGTCGTCGAAGCCGTGGCTGATCTCATGGCCGATGACGCCGCCGATGCCGCCGTAATTGACCGCCGGATCCGCCTTCGGATCGAAGAAGGGCGGCTGCAGGATCGCGGCGGGGAAGACGATCTCGTTCTTGACGCTGTTATAATAGGCGTTGACCGTCTGCGGCGTCATGCCCCACTCGGCCTTGTCGACCGGATTGCCCATGCGGTTGCGGCGATAATCCCATTCGAAGCGGCCGGCGCGCTCGGCATTGCCGACCAGATCGCCGGGGACCACCTGCAGCGCGTCGTAATTGCGCCATTTGGAAGGGTAGCCGATCTTGACGTTGAAATGGGCGAGCTTGGCGAGCGCCTGCTCCCTGGTGGCGGGGCCCATCCAGGCGAGGTTGCGGATGCGGCCGCCCAATGCGATCCGCAGATTCGCGACCAGCTGGTCCATCTTCGCCTTGGAATCCGGCGGGAAATAGAGGGCGACATAATCGCGGCCGATCGCCTCGCCCAGGGCATTTTCGGAGAAGGCGACCGCCCGCTTCCAGCGCTCGCGCTGCTGCGGCTGGCCGTTGAGGAAATGGCTGCGGAACTCGAACTGCGCGTCGACGAAGCGCTTCGACAGCAGAGGCGCGATGTCGTCCGTGGTGCGGAAGGCTTGCCAGGCCTTGAGCGTGTCGAGATCGGTGTCGGCGAAGATTTGGGCGATCTTCGGGAAGGCGGTGTTCTGGGCGACGATCGCGCGTTCGGCCCGGCTGATGCCCGCCGCCTGCCAGAAAACGGTCCAGGGGAAGCCCGGCGCCTGCGCCTGCAGCTCGGCGAGGCTCATCAGATTGTAGGTCTTGTCGCGGTCGCGGCTCTGGGCGCGGGTCCAGTGCGCCTGGGCAATGCGGGTCTCCATCGCGACGACCTTGTCCGCCGCCGCTTCGGGGTTCGGCCAGCTGGCGAGGCCGAGCATCTGCGCGACATATTGCCGGTAGCGGTCGAGCTGCGGCTTGAACTTGGCATCGAGATAGAGGTCGCGGTCGCCGAGGCCGAGGCCCGACTGGCGCAGATAGAGCGAATAGATGTCCGGCTGCTTGGCGTCGTCGCTGACGCCGGGGCCGAAGAAGCTGGCGCCGAAGCCGCCCATCGACTGGCCCATCAGCCGGGCCACGTCCTCCTTGGTCGCGGCGGCCTGGACCGGCGCCAGCCGCGCCCGCAGCGGCGCCGCGTCGAGCCGCTCGGCCGCCGCCTCGTCCATGAAGCCGCGATAGAGCGAAGCGACCTTCATCCGGTCCGGATTGGCCGCGTCGTCGGTGCGATAGCCCTCGACCAATTTGCGCAGCCGCGCCTCGGACAGGTCGCGCAGCACCGCGAAGGCGCCCCAGGAGGTGCGGTCGGCGGGGATCGAGGTGTGCTTCGCCCAGCTGCCATTGACGAAGGAGAACCAGTCGTCGCCCGGCTTCACCGCGCGGTCCATGCCGGTGAGATCGAAGCCCCATTTGCCGTAATGCACGTCGGCCGTCGCATCGATCGCGGAGCCGCCGCCGGCCTGCTCGAACAGCGAAACGCTGGTGCAGGCCTCGTCGAGGCAGGCATGCTGCTCATGGGCGGCGGCAGGCGCGGCAAGCGCGACGAGAGAGGCGGCGAAAGCGAGGCTCTTCTTCACGGGCATTCTCCAGCAAATCGTTGAGATCGCTCCGCTTATTGTCCCCTGGAGCTGTGCCGAACTCCCTATCGCCGGGCGCGGCGGAAAGCAATCAATCGGTGACGATCCGGACGCAAGCGGCGGCGCGCATCGCCAGCGACCGCGCGTCGTCGATATTCGCGCCGGATGCGAGGGCGACGCCCATCCGCCGGTTCTTCCGCGCCACCGGCTTGCCGAAAATGCGCAGGTCGACCTCGCTCCCGCCGCCGCCGAGCGCGAGGGCTTCGGCGAGCCCTTCGTAACGGAAACGCTCCGCCTCCCGGTCGGCGAGGATCACCGCCGACGCCGCGGCGGGATGAAGCAAGGCGACGTCCCCGATCGGGAAGCCGAGCACGGCGCGGGCGTGGAGGTCGAACTCCGACAGGTTCTGGGAGAGGAGGGTGACCATGCCGGTATCGTGCGGCCGCGGCGACAGCTCGGAGAAGATCACCTCCTCGCCGGCGACGAAATATTCGACGCCGAACAGGCCGTAGCCGCCGAGATCCTCGACCACCCTGCGCGCCATGTCCTGCGCGTCGCGCAGCGCCCGGTGCGACATCGGCGCCGGTTGCCAGCTCTCCTGATAGTCGCCGCGTTCCTGGCGGTGGCCGATCGGCGGGCAGAACAGGATGCCCTCGCGGGTGCGGATGGTGAGCAGGGTGATCTCATAGTCGAAGCGGACGAACTCCTCGACGATCACCCGCGCCCGGTCGCCGCGCATGTTGGCAACCGCATCATCCCAGGCGCGGCGCAGCCCGCTCTCCTCCTCGACCAGGCTCTGGCCCTTGCCCGAGGAGGACATGACCGGCTTCACCATGCACGGCAGGCCGGTATGGAGCGCCGCCGCCGCCACCTCCTCGAAGCTGCCGGCGAAACGGTAACGCGACGTCCTGAGGCCGAGCGGGCCCGCCGCCAGCTCGCGGATGCTGTCGCGGTTCATCGTCATCATCGTCGCCCGCGCCGACGGCACGACGATGGTGCCGGCCGCCTCGATCTCCTGCAGCACCTCCGTCCGGATCGCCTCCACCTCCGGCACGACATAATCCGGCCGGTGCTTCGCCACCGCCGCGCGCAGCCGCTCGCCGTCGAGCATCGAAAACACTTCCGCCTCGTCCGCCACCTGCATCGCCGGCGCCCCGGCATAGGAATCGCAGGCGATCACATAGGCGCCGAG
>JAXDOV010000155.1:0-3143 GCA_034668705.1 Sphingomonadales bacterium | reverse complement strand
TGATGCAGCGTTCGGAGGGCGGCGGGCTCGGCATGGGCGGCAGCCCGTCCGGGCTGATGTCGGCCCGCGGCGCGGCCGATTTCCTGACCCGGGCGACGGCGGTCCTCGCCACCCTGTTCGTGACCCTCTCGATCACCCTGGCCGCCCTCGCCACGACCGAGCGGGCGCCGGTCTCGGTCGATCCCTCATTGATCCGTTCGCAGCCCGCCCGTTCGGCGCCGCTCGTCCCCACCGGCCAGCCGCCGGTCCAGGACCCCCTCGCCGGCGCCGCCCGCCAAAGTCTCCCCGCCGGCCCGGCCCCGTCCAACGGCTCGGTCCCCCTCGCGCAGTAAGGGGGGGGCCTGGAGTTCGGTCCTTTATGCCGTGCTCTGATTGTGCCCCGGCGAAAGCCGGGGCCCAGTAGGGAAGCTGGATCCCGGCCTTCGCCGGGAAACAAAGCCTTTGTGTTTCAATCCGATCGTGACCGAAGCTAATAACCCGACACCAGCCGCGCCACATCCCGCACCTGGCGCCTGATGTCCGGGACGGCGACGATCTCCCAGAAGGCGCCGCGGGTGAGCGGGCCGATCGCGTAAAGGCCCTCCGCCGGCCCGGCGACGCGGGAGGCGGCGTCGACCTCCAGCCCCAGGCCCAGGGCGTCGGGACGGGCGAGGCCGCTCGCCAGCAGCTGGCGAATCAGGGGATCGTCGACGCGGCCGATCTCGCCTGCCGGGCCGGTGCAGTTGATCGCCGCGGCGACCTCGCGCGCGATCGTGCCGCCGCCGCGCCGGGCGATGGTGAGCCGGCCCTCCTCGGCCGCGGCGATGCGGCCGGCGACCACCTCCAGCCGCCCTTCCTCGCGCAGCCGCGCGATCCGCCCGCCGACCTCGGGCGCGATGCGGTGGCGGTGGACGTCCCACCAGGGCCGGGCATGGCGGAGGAACCGGCTCTTCTCCGCGTCGGTGAAGCCGCGCCACAGCTTGATGCTGTGCGACCTGAGGCCGTCGACCACCGGCCGCCAGCCCGCTTCGGCCGATCGCCGCCTGATCTCGCGGGTCAATTCGCCGAGCCGCGCCGGCGGCTGCCAGGCGAGCGGCGCCGAGCCCTGCTCCCGATAGGTGTGCGGCACCAGCCCGCGGCGCGACAAAGCGAGGAGGCGGCCGGCAAAGCCCGCATCGACCAGCGTCAGCGCGGTGTCGACCATGGTGAGGCCGGTGCCGAGCAGCAGCAGGTCGCCCACCGCCCCGGCGGCGAGCCGCTTCACCGCCGCGACTCCGTCGGCGCTCCACGGATCGTGGACGAGCCTGTCGTCGGGCAGGCCGAGCGCCGCGGGCAGCCGCCCCGGATAATTGCCGCCGGCGAGCACCGCCTGATCGGCGCCGATCCGCCCGCCCGAGGCGAGCGAGATGACGATTCCGTCCGCGTCCGCGGCGATGCCGGCGGCGGTGTCGCGGACCAGTTGCAGCTTGCCGCTCCGCTCCGCCAAAGCGAGCTGCTCCTCGAGATAGCGGCGATAGTCGCGGCGGCGGACGAAGCCGTCGGGCCGGCCGACGCCCCTGGCCACCGCCCAGCGGGCGAAATGGTCGGGCGCGTCGGCGAAGGCGCTCATATTGTCGGCGCGGACGTTGAGCAGATGGGCGGCTTCGTCGGTCGAATAGGCCATGCCCGCCGCCGGCCGCATCCGCCGCTCGATCAGGACGATCTCGCTGCGCCCGAGCCGGACCAGCTCGACGGCCATCATCGTGCCCGAAAAACCGCCGCCGACGATCGCGACCCGCATTCACCTCTCCCGCCCCGCGGGCCGCCTAGCACCGGGGGAAGGGGCCGTCACCCCGCCGGGCTCGCGAGGTGGAATGGCGCGGTCTCAAAGCACGTCATTCCGGCGAAGGCCGGGATCTCAGGGGAATTAGCCGCGACGTATGTTCTCGCTGGGATCCCGGCCTCCGCCGGGATGACGGCAAAGGAGTCCCACGTGACGCGGGTCCCAGACAAAAAAACTGATTCTCGCCCTTGCCCCACAACCCCTCCGCCGCTTAACGCTCAACTCCCATGGCGCGGTTCATTTTCATCACCGGCGGCGTGGTCTCATCGCTTGGCAAGGGACTGATGGCGGCGGCGCTCGCCGGCCTGCTCCAGGCGCGCGGCTACAAGGTCCGCATCCGCAAGCTCGATCCCTATCTGAACGTCGATCCCGGGACGATGTCGCCCTACCAGCATGGCGAGGTCTACGTCACCGACGACGGCGCCGAGACCGACCTCGATCTCGGCCATTACGAGCGCTTCACCGGCGTCCCCGCCCGCCAGTCGGACAACGTCACCTCGGGCCGCATCTACCAGGGCATCATCGCCCGCGAGCGGCGCGGCGACTATCTCGGCGCCACCGTCCAGGTCGTCCCCCACGTCACCAACGCGATCCGGGAGTTCATCGCCGCCGATCTGGAGGAGGGTCTCGATTTCCTGATCTGCGAGATCGGCGGCACCGTCGGCGACATCGAATCCCTGCCCTTCATCGAGGCGATCCGCCAGTTCCGCAACGAGCGCGGCAAGGACGAGCTCGGCCGCCCGTGCAGCGTCTCGATCCACACCACCCTCGTCCCCTATATCGCCGCCGCCGGCGAGCTGAAGACCAAGCCGACCCAGCACAGCGTGCGCGAGCTGACCAGCCTCGGCATCCAGCCCGAGATCCTCGTCTGCCGCACCGAGCACCCGCTGCCCGACAGCGACCGCGCCAAGATCGCCCTGTTCTGCAACGTCCGGAAGGAAGCGGTCATCCCCGCGCTGGACGCGAAATCGATCTACGCGGTGCCGGCCCAATATCACGAGGCCGGGCTCGACGCCGAGGTGCTGCGCGCCTTCGGCATCGCCGACGCGCCCGAGCCCGAAATGGCGCGCTGGGACGACGTCGTCGACCGGCTGTTCAACTGGGAGAGCGAGGTCACCATCGGCGTCGTCGGCAAATATGTCGGCCTTCCCGACGCCTATAAGAGCCTCACCGAGGCGCTGGTCCATGGCGGCCTCGCCAACCGGGTCAAGGTCAGGATCTCCTGGCTCGACGCGGAATTGTTCGAGCATCCCGAGGCCGACATCCCGGCCCAGCTCGAGCCGCTCCACGGCATCCTCGTCCCCGGCGGCTTCGGCGAGCGCGGCAGCGAGGGCAAGATCGC
>JAXDOV010000154.1:0-23001 GCA_034668705.1 Sphingomonadales bacterium | reverse complement strand
CCCGCACCAGCGGCGCGCATGATTTCGTCCAGTTCCACGTCTGGATGGACCCGAAGATGACGATCGAGGAGGCGCATCGGGTGATGGACGAGGTCGAGCACAAGCTCGAGGCGGAGTTTCCGGGCTGCGAGATATTGATCCACATCGATCCGGAAGGGCAGGTCGACCAGCCCGGCAACCCGCTCGCCGAAACCGATCTCACCCGTACTGATGGAGCTCCGATTTGACCGAACTTCGCTTCGTCCAGGTCGACGCCTTCGCCGACCGTCCGTTCACCGGCAATCCGGCCGCGGTGATCCCGCTCGAGCAATGGCTGCCGGACGAGATCCTCCAGGCGATCGCGATGGAGAATAATCTCAGCGAGACCGCCTTCACCGTGCCGGCGGAGGATGGCGAGGCCGATTACGAGCTGCGCTGGTTCACGCCGACGATCGAGGTCGTCCTCTGCGGCCACGCCACCCTCGCCAGCGGCCATGTGCTGATCGGCGATCGCGACCGCATCCGCTTCCGCACCCGCAAGGCGGGCCTGCTCGAGGTCGCGCGCGACGGTGACGCCTATCTGATGTCGCTCCCCGCATACCGCGCCGAGCCGAGGCCGTTGCCCCGGGTCCTCGCCGCTCTGGGCTACGCGGCGGAGGAGACGCTCTGGCATCCCGGCCTCTACGCGCTCGTCGTGCTGGGCTCGGAGGAAGAGGTGCTGGCGCTCCGCCCGGATTTCCGCAAGCTGGCGGAGGAGGGCGACATCCTCACCATCGTCACCGCCCCCGGCCGCGGCAGCGATATCGTCAGCCGCGTCTTCGCCTGTGCCGCCGGCATCGACGAGGATCCGGTCACCGGCTCGGCCCATTCGGTGCTGACGCCTTATTGGGCCGAGCGGCTGGGCCGCGACGATTTCACCGCCTTCCAGGCGAGCCGCCGCGGCGGGCGGATGACCTGCCGGCTCCAGGGCGACCGCGTGATCCTCGGCGCGAGCTGCGTCACGGTGATCGAGGGCGTGCTGCGGTTTTAGGAACGCGCGCGATAGCCTGCACCGCCCTCGTCATGCCGGGCCTGAACCGGCATCCACCTTCTGTCCCACGGCAGTGCCGATAAGAAGATGGACCCCGGATCAACTCCGGGGTGACGATTCAGTCCGTCGGGCCAAAGCCCCTGGACCCAAGCTCCGCCTCCAGCGCATCCAGGATCGGCGCCTGGCTGGGGAGGATCTTCCCGCGCGCCGCGTCCAGCCCGTACCAGGCGGTCGCGTCGACTTCCGGGAAGTCGCGATACGCGCCGCTCTTCGGCGGATATTCGAGCCGGAAGCTGTTGCTGACGAGGCGGGCCGGATCGAAATCCCCTTCCAGCGCGAAGGCCTCGACCCATTTGCCGCCTTTCTGCCGCACCCGGCAGAGCGGCCGCGGCACCCCCTCCGGCCTGATTCCCAGCTCCTCCTCGAATTCGCGCAGGGCGCAGGCGAGCGGCGCCTCGCCCGCTTCGACCAAGCCCTTGGGGATCATCCAGGCGCCCTCGTCCCTGCCGCGCCAGAACGGGCCGCCGGGATGGACGAGCAGCACTTCCGGCGCCGCGCCGCGGCGGCGGTAGAGCAGGATGCCGGCGCTGATCAGAGGCAAGCTAGGGTCCGGACCCTAGACGCGCTGCCTCAACGCGTCGCGGATCTCGCGCAGCAGCAGCACCTCCTCGGATGGATCCGCCACCGCCTCCGGGCTGCGCATCGCCCGCGTCGCCGCCTTCACCAGCAGGAAGATGGCGAAAGCGAGGATCAGGAAGTTGACGAAGGCGGTCAGGAAGGCGCCGTAGCCCAGCATCGGCACGCCCGCCGCCTTCAGCGCCGCATAGCTCATCGGCCCGTGATAATCGGCCGGCACCGGCCCCAGCAGCAGATAATGGCTCGAAAAATCGACCTTGCCGACGATCGCGGCGATCAGCGGCATGATCATGTCGCCGGTCAGCGACGTGACGATCGCCGCGAAGGCCGCGCCGATGATCACCGCCACCGCCAGATCCAGCACATTGCCCTTGGTGATGAACGCCCGGAATTCGCCCATATCCCCCTCCTGTCTTCTGAGGGACCGAGGCTTAGCCGCCCAGCGCCCGCAGCGCAAAAATGCGCTGCGAAAAGATCAGGCGAGCGGCACCATGATCGTGTGGACCGTCCCCGCCTCGGAGGAGCGCAGCTCGCTGCGGCCTTGCACGCGCTTGACGAAGGCGTCGACCAGCCTGGTCCCGAGCCCGCGCCGCGCGCGGGCGCTGCCCGGCATGCCGCGGCCGTCGTCGGCGACCGCGATCCACGCCTCCTGCCCCTGGCGCCGCGCCGAGACCTTGATGCAGCCGCTGCGGTCGGGGAAAGCGTGCTTGCAGGCGTTGGTGACGAGCTCGTTGACGACGATGCCGATGCAGGCGCCGGTTTCGTGCGGGACCAGGATCGGCTCGAGCTCGGTCTCCAGGGCGACGCCTTCGGGCAGCAGCCCGTCGCGCACCCGGTCGCAAATCTCCTGGAGCTGGTCCTGCAGCCTTATGGTGCCGAGGCCCTGGCTGCTCAGGGTCAGGCTGTCATAGACGGCGCTGACCGCCTTCAGCCGCTCGACCGCCTCGCCGAGCGCCGCTTTGGCTTCCGCATTGCCGCTGCGATTCGCCTGGAGCTGGAGGAGGCTCATCACGATCTGGAAATTGTTCTTGGTGCGATGGTCCATCTCGCGCAGCGCATGGCTGAGGAAGTTGATCCGCCGCGCCCGCTCGAGCTCGCCCGCCCGCACCTCGCGCTGGTAGAGATGGAGGGCGAGCAGGATCAAGGCCGCGGTCACGACGACGAAGGCGAGCGCGATGAGGGTCGCGGTCGGCAGGCCGAAGCTGTTGCGCGGCTCGAGCACGAAATACCAGATCGCGCCGACCCCGAGCACGATCGAGACCAAGCCGCTCCGCCAGCCGGCGACGAGGGTGGCGAGGACCATGGCGAGCAAAGCGAGGGAGAAGGGGGCGGCGTCGCCGACCACCGGCGTCATGGCGAGGCGCAGGCCCACCAGGGCCGCGGTAATGACGATGCCGGTCAGCGCCTCGGTCAGCGGCCACGGCAAATGACCGCCGAGCCGGCGCGGCAGATCGAGCCTGACGATCCTCCTCAAAGTCATTCCCCCGTGCTGCTTCACCAAGCCCTTGGCGAATCAGCAGATTCGTCCCGCGGCGCGGCCCATAGCACGCGACCGGGATCCAACCATTAACTCAGGACGGGTTCTGCAATCCAGATCAGGAAGATTTTCGGGAAGGAGTGATCGTCGAAGCGGCAGCCGGCTCAGGCCGCCTCGTCATACTCCTCGCCGCCCTGGACGGGGCCGGAATCCTGGCCCTTGGCGGAGACGTCGCGGTCGACCAGCTCGATGATCGCCATCGGCGAGGCGTCGGAGGCGCGCAGACCGGCCTTGACGATGCGGGCATAGCCGCCGGGGCGGCCCTCGTAGCGCGGCGCCAGCACGTCGAACAGCTTGCGCAGCTGGGTCTCGTCGAGCAGCCGGGAATGGGCGAGGCGGCGGTTGGAGAGGCCGCCTTTCTTGGCGAGGGTGATCAGCTTCTCGACATAGGGCCGCAGCTCCTTGGCCTTGGCGGTCGTGGTCGTGATCTGCTCGTGCTTGATCAGGGCGGCCGCCATGTTGCGGAACAGGGCCGCCCGGTGGCTCGAAGTGCGCTGGAGCTTACGCCCGCCGACGCGATGACGCATGATCTTTCCTTCCGTTCGTCCGGAGACCGCGCAGGCCCGTCGAAGACGGCAACCTCAGGTATCTCCGGCCAGGCGGTCGATCGGGAGGCCGCCCCTATCCCTTGCAACGAAAGGGCGGAGCCGCGGCCCCGCCTTTCGCGCCGTTCCTCAAGCCGATCGGGCCGCCGAAGTCAAGGCCGCAGCCGTGCCGCGGCGCCGGTCAGCCCTTCAACCCCGGCTCGTGGCGATGCTCGCCCTTGACCCAGCGCACGGTGCCGGTGGAGGCGCGCATCACCACGCTTTCGGTGGTGACGCAGCTCTTCCGCCGCTTGACGCCGTCGAGCAGGGAGCCGTCGGTCACGCCGGTCGCCGCGAATATCACGTCGCCGCGGGCGAGCTCGTGGAGGTCGTAGATCCGGTTCAGATCCTCGACCCCCCATTTCGCCGCCCGCGCCCGCTCGGCGTCGTTGCGGAACAGGAGGCGGCCTTTGAACTGGCCGCCGACGCAGCGCAGGGCCGCCGCCGCCAGCACGCCCTCGGGCGCGCCGCCCGAGCCCAGATAGAGGTCGATCGTCGTGTCGGGATCGGTGACGGCGATGACGCCGGCGACGTCGCCGTCGGGGATCAGCATGACACCGCAGCCCAGCGACCTCAGCTCGGCGATCAGCGCCTCGTGGCGCGGCCGGTCGAGCACGCAGGTGATGATATCGGACGGGGCGACGCCCTTGGCCGCGGCCACCGCGCGGACATTGTCGCTGGCGCTGCGGTCGAGGTCGATGATGCCGTCCGGATAGCCGGGCCCGACCGCCAGCTTGTCCATATAGACGTCGGGCGCGTTGAGCAGGCATCCCTTCTCGGCAATGGCGAGGACGGCGAGCGCATTGGCGCCCGCCTTGGCGGTGATCGTCGTCCCTTCGAGCGGGTCGAGGGCGATGTCGATCTGCGGCCCCGTCCCCTGGGCGGCGCCGACCTTCTCGCCGATATAGAGCATCGGCGCCTCGTCGCGCTCACCCTCGCCGATGACGACCGTGCCGTCGATCTCCAGCGTGTTGAGCGCCGCCCGCATCGCCTCGACCGCCGCATGGTCGGCCGCTTTCTCGTTGCCGCGGCCGATCAGCTTGGAGGCCGCGACCGCCGCCGCCTCCGTCACCCGCACCATCTCGAGCACCAGCACGCGGTCGAGCACATGGCTTGCGCTACCCATTTTTCCTGTCATCCTTCGGGTCTGTTTTGCGGCGGCGATAGGCGAGGCGCATGGCAAAGTCGAGTTACGCGGTCGCCCTGTTCCTGGCCGGATGGAGCGCCGATGCGGGGGCCGAGCCTTGGCCCGCGGGACTGGTCACCGCCGACGTGGCGATGAAGCGCTACCAGGAAAGGCTCGGCGCGCCGGCCGATGCCGGCTGCCCGGAGACGGGCAGGGGCACGGACGAGGAGATCGTCGTCTGCGGCCGCACCCCGCGCCGGCTGCAGCGTCTGCCGCTGCCGATCGAGCGCGAGCCGGGCGAGATCGTCCGCCACGTCAACGAGCCGGGCTCGGCCATGGCGGCGCTCGGGGCCGGCGGCTGCTCCCGCACCTGCTATCGACCGGTGAGCGTCGACCTCATCGACGCCGCTCGCGCCGCGCCGAAGATCATCCGTCACATCCTCGGCAAGGACGATTGAGCTGCGGCCTTTGCGACGGCCCGGGCGTTGCGTAGAAGGGACGATGCTGCCGTAGACGAGGATGCGAAGATGGCCGAGCAGGAGACCAGGGCGAAGCCCGAGACGGCGGCCCCGCCGCTGCCGACGCTCGAGGAGATGCAGCACTGGACCTGGGTGATGGGCCGGGCGCAGCAGATCATGCTCGAACATGTCGCCAAGGCGGCGGAAGGGGCGGAGGCGGCGAAGTCCCCGGCTTCGCAATGGCCGCTGCTCAACCTGTTCCCCGATCCGGCGAAGCTCGCCCAGCAGCAGGTCGATCTCTGGACCGAGGGCCTCGACATCTGGCAGCGTGCGCTCGGCATCGAGAAGCCGGCGGGAGAGCTCCAGGCGAAAGCCGATCGCGACCGGCGCTTCAACGCGCCCGAATGGCGGGACAATCCTTTGTTCGACATGATCCGGCAGAGCTATCTGCTCGTCTCCGAGCGGATGCTCGGCGGCGTCGACGCGATCGAGGGGATCGACGACCGGCAGCGGGAGAAATTGCGCTTCCTCACCCGCTCCTTCGTCGACGCGATGGCGCCGTCCAATTTCGCCCTCACCAATCCGCTGGTGATCGAGCGGGCGCTGGAGACGAAGGGGGACAGCCTGCTGAAGGGGCTCGAGCATATGCTCGACGACGTTTCGAAGGGGCAGCTCACCCATACCGACCCGCACGCCTTCGAGGTCGGCCGCAACATCGCGACGACGCCGGGCAAGGTCGTCAAGCGCACGCCGCTCTACGAGCTCATCCAGTACAGCCCGACCACCGACAAGGTGATCGAGACGCCGCTGGTCATCTTCCCGCCCTGGATCAACCGCTTCTACATCCTCGATCTCAACCCGAAGAAGAGCTTCATCAAATGGGCGGTGGACCAGGGCCTCACCGTCTTCGTCGTGTCCTGGAAATCGGCCGATGAGAGCCTCGCCGAAACGATCCTGGACGATTACGTGCTGCGCGGCCAGGTCGACGCGATCGACACGATCCGCGACCTGCTCGGCGTCGATGCCGTCCACGCCATCGGCTATTGCGTCGCCGGGACGACGCTCGCCGCCACGCTCGCTCTGCTCGAGGAGAGGGGCGAGGCGGACAAGGTCGCCAGCGCCACCTTCTTCACCGCCCAGGTCGATTTCTCGGAAGCCGGCGACCTCAACCTGTTCGTCGCCGACGAGACGCTGCAGATGGTCGACCAGCTGTCGGCCGAGAAGGGCTATCTCGACGGGCGCTACATGGCCGCGACCTTCAACCTGCTGCGCGGCCGCGACCTCATCTGGAATTACGTCACCACCAATTACCTGCTGGGCGAGGATTATCCCCCCTTCGACCTGCTCCACTGGAATTCGGATACGACCAATTTGCCGGCCAAATGGCACCATGCCTATCTTCGCGACTTCTACCGCGACAACAAGCTGGTCCGCGCCGGTGAGCTGATCGTCGACGGCACGCCGATCGACATCCACAAGGTGAAGACGCCGGCCTATGTCCAGGCCGGGCGCGAGGACCATATCGCCCCCGCCCACAGCGTCTGGAAGATCACCCATTATTTCCAGGGCCCGTTGCGCTTCGTCCTCGCCGGCTCGGGCCATATTGCGGGGGTCATCAACCCGCCCGAGGCGCAGAAATATCAATATTGGACCAATGACGAGCGGGTGCCGACGCTCGAGGCGTTCATCGCCGGAGCGCAGGAGCATAAGGGCAGCTGGTGGCCCGACTGGCTCGGCTGGATCGCGGCGCAGTCGGAGGGGAAGGTGCCGGCCAAGGGCGCGCGCATTCCCGGCAAGGGCGGGCTCAAGGCGCTCGAGGACGCGCCGGGGCACTATGTGAAGGCGCGGTAGGCACTTTCCCACCTCCCGCGGCCTATTTTGCTGCATCGCACAAAAAAGCCTTGAACACGGCTCCCGATTCGCTTATGTTGCACCGCAGCAAAGCATGGGAGCAGCCTGTCATGGCCGATGAAGCGAAGATCGAAGCCGAAGCGCCGAAAGCGGACGCTCCCGTAAGCGCGCCAGTTGCCGAGGCTCCGGAGGCAGCTCCCGTGGCCGACGCCGCTCCGGTGGCCGAAGCCGCTCCGGTGGTCAAGGCCGCCGAAGCTCCCAAGGCCGCCCCGGTTGCGAAGGCGGCCGAGGCTTCGAAGCCCGCCGTCGCCGCCAAGGCGGCTGCCGCTCCGAAGCCGGTACCCGCCGCCGCCAAGGCTGCGAAGCCGGCCAAGGCGACCAGGGCCGCCAAGCCGGTCAAGGCGCGGAAGGTCCGCCGGAAGGCCGCACCGAAGCAAGCGGCTCGCATCGCCAAGGTCGCGGCGCCGGTCGCTGTCGTCGCGGCGGTGGCGAAGAAGGTTCTCAAGCGTAGCAAGCCAATCAAGCGTGCCAAGCCCATCCAGCGTATCAGCATCATCGAGAAAGAAGGAACCAGGATCATGAAGAACGAAGCCAACAAGATTGCCGACCGCGTCCAAGCGGCGTTCGGCGACGTCAACGAGCGCGCCCGTGCCCAGATCGAGCGCAACACCCGTATCGCCGAAGAGCTGACCGAGCTCGGTCGCGGCAATGTCGAGGCGCTCGTCGCTTCGACCAAGGTCGCCGCCAAGGGCGTCGAGACGATCGGCCAGGAAGTCGCCGAGTACAGCCGCAAGAGCTTCGAGGAGGCTTCCGCCGCCCTCAAGGCTTTCGCCGAGCTGAAGTCGCCGACCGACTTCTTCCGCCTGCAGAGCGAGTTCGCCCGCACGCAGTTCGACAGCCTCGTCTCCGAAACCTCGCGCTTCTCCGAGACGGTGATCAAGCTCGCCGGCGACGTCGCCGCGCCGCTGACCAGCCGCTACTCGGTCGCCGCCGAGAAGGTGAAGGCCGCCGTCGCGTTCTAAGCCGAACGGCAATATGCATCGGAAGGGCGGCTCTCCACCAGGAGGGCCGCCCTTTCTTTTGGGAACCATCGCGGGGTGGAAGCCTTTAAACCGGCCGAAACCATCCGAATCTCTTGCCGGGAAACCGGCCGATGCCATATCCTGCCCCATGCTTATGGTAGAGTTCGATTCAGCGATTCACGCCGCCGGCCCGGGCAAGGGGGATGACGACGAGGGAACCGGCCTCGGCGTCGCCACCCGCACCCGCACCCGCACCAAGACGCCGTCACCCTATAAGGTGCTGATGCTCAACGACGATTACACGCCGATGGAGTTCGTCGTTCAGGTCCTCCAGACGATCTTCAAGATGAATCTCGAGGATGCGACGCGGGTCATGCTCCACGTCCACCAGCGCGGCGTCGGCGTCTGCGGCGTCTTCAGCTACGAGGTCGCCGAGACCAAGGTCTCGCAGGTGATCGACTATGCGCGGCAGAACCAGCACCCGCTGCAGTGCACGTTGGAGAAGGCGTAAGTTTCACCTCCGAGCGTCGAGCACGAGCTTGGCTTGCGCCCCCGCGCCAAAGTCGTAAGAGCCCGGCGATGGACCGTATCGTGATCCGCGGCGGCAGGCCGCTCAGGGGGAGAATCCCGATCTCGGGCGCCAAGAATGCGGCGCTGACCCTGCTTCCCTGCGCCCTGCTCACCGACGAGCCGCTGACGCTGCGGAACCTGCCCCGCCTCGCCGACGTCGACAGCTTCGGCCATCTGCTCAACCAGCTCGGGGTCTCGACCACCGTCGAGGGCGCGCGGCCGGACGAGTTCGGCCGGGTGATGACGCTTCGCGCCGCCAACCTCACCTCGACCGTCGCCCCCTACGACATCGTCCGCAAGATGCGGGCCTCGATCCTCGTCCTCGGCCCGCTGGTCGGCCGCGCCGGCGAGGCGACGGTGTCGCTGCCCGGCGGCTGCGCGATCGGCACGCGGCCGGTCGATCTCCATTTGAAGGCGATGGAGGCGCTGGGCGCCGAGCTCGAGATCGCCGCCGGCTACGTCAAGGCGAAGGCGCCGCCGGGCGGCCTTCGCGGCGGCACCATCAGCTTCCCCTTCGTCTCGGTCGGCGCCACCGAAAATGCGCTGATGGCGGCGGTGCTCGCCAAGGGCACCACCGTGATCGAAAACGCGGCGCGCGAGCCGGAGATCACCGACCTCGTCAAATGCCTGATGGCGATGGGCGCCGAGATCGAGGGCGTCAGGACCGACACCTTGACCGTCCATGGCCGCGACCGGCTGCACGGCGCCACCTATGCGGTGATGCCGGACCGGATCGAGGCGGGGAGCTATGCCTGCGCGGCCGGCATCACCGGCGGCTCGCTCGAGCTGATCGGCGCCCGCAAGGAGACGATGCCGTCGATCCTCTCCGGCCTCACCGATGCCGGCCTGATCGTCGAGGATTTGCCGAACGGGCTCAAGGTCAGCGCCGATGGCGGCCTGCGGCCCCTCTCCATCTCCACCGCCCCCTATCCGGCCTTCCCGACCGACATGCAGGCGCAATTCATGGCGATGCTGACCCTCGCTCAGGGGACGAGCCTGCTCACCGAGACGATCTTCGAGAATCGCTACATGCACGTCCCCGAGCTCGCCCGGATGGGCGCCGACATCGAGGTGCGCGGCCGCTCGGCGGTGGTGCGCGGGGTCGAGAAGCTGGTCGGTGCGCCGGTGATGGCGACCGACCTTCGCGCCTCGATGAGCCTGATCCTCGCCGGCCTCGCCGCGGAAGGCGAGACCGAGGTCCACCGCGTCTACCATCTCGACCGCGGCTATGAGCGGCTCGAGGAGAAATTGCAGGCCGTGGGCGCGGACATCGAAAGAGCAGGCGGCGGATAGAACCTTAAGCCCCTCCCCTTCAGGGGAGGGGTTGGGGGTGGGGAATGTCGGTGGTGAAGCGCACACTCGTTGGGGCTATCACTGCCCCACCCCCGACCCTTCCCCTGAAGGGGAGGGGCTAAGTTTAGCTCCACGCCTCGGCGGCATGGATCAGCAGGCCAACGAGGCCGCCGACCAAAGTGCCGTTGATCCGGATATATTGAAGGTCGCGGCCGACCGCATTTTCGAGCCGTCCGGTCACCGTCCGCGCGTCCCAGCCGCGGATCGTGTCGGAAACCAGGGTGACGATGCCGCCGCCATAGCTCGCCACCACGCCGACCACAGCACGGCGGGCGAACAGGTTGAGCGCATGGTTGAGCCGCGCGTCCTGCTGGAGCGTCTCGCCCAATTGCTTCAGCGTCTCGCCGAAGCGGCCGGCCATCGCCGCCTGCGGATCCCGCGCCGCCTTCAGCAGCCCGGCGCGGCTATTCTCCCAGAGGCCGCCGACCCAGTCGCCGACCGCCTGGTTGGCGATGATCTCGCTCTTCCAGCCCTCGACCTTCGCCCGCATCTCGGGATCGTGCTGCATGTCCCAGGCGAGCGCCGCCAGCGCTTCTTCCGCCTTGGCGCGGAGCGGGTGGCGCGGGTCGACCGCCATGTCGATGCTGAGCCGGCGCAGCCCGTCGACGATCGCATCGCCGAGCTTCTCGTCGAGACCGGCGAGCCGCATGATCCAGCCGGCGCGCTGGTGGATCATGTCGCGGATGATGTCCTCGTTCGCATCGAGCGTCCGCCCGGCCCAGGTCACCGCCGAATCGAGGATCGGGACATGGCGCTCCTCGGTGATCGCCGCCTCCAGCGCCTGGCCGAGCAAAGGCGAGACTTCGAGCGCCTTCAGCCGCTGCGAGACGGCGCTCCTGACCATGCCGCCGAGCCTTTCCTGGTCGAGCGCCTCCAGCAGGTCGGCGAGCAGCCGCGAGGCGCCCTCGCGCAGACGGCCGCCGCCGCCGGAAGGACGGGCGAGGAAGCGGCCGACGGCGCCGGCGACGTCGACGCTGCGCATCCGCCGCGCGACCACCGAGGGGGTGAGGAAATTCTCGCGGAGGAAGGCGGCGAGCGTGTTGCCGATCCGGTCCTTGTTGCGGGGGATGATCGCGGTATGCGGGATCGGCAGGCCGAGCGGATGGCGGAACAGGGCGGTGACCGCGAACCAGTCGGCAAGGCCGCCGACCATCGCCGCTTCGGCGAAGGCCTTCACATAGCCCCAGGCCGGAACGGCGTCGTCCAGCCGGTTGGCGAGGAAGAAGAGGCCGGCCATCGCCACCAGCATGCCGGTCGCGACGATCCGCATGCCGCGAACGCCGCCCTGGGCCGGATTGAATCGCGCAAGGCCGGACCGGTGGATGAGGCTCATGCCCCCTTCAAATGGCCCGGCGGCTCAATGGTTCATTCGGCCGGCTGCGGCACCGGCGCGGAGCTGTCGGCGGCGCGGTCGCCAGGCTTGTAGGTGATGACCCGGCCGAAGACCGGCGCAAGCCACTTCTCGAAGCTGTCGGCGAGGCTGAAGCCTGCCGGCACGATCAGCAGTGTGAGCAGGGTCGAGAGGATGAGCCCGCCGATCACGGTCACCGCCATCGGCTGGTTGAACGAACCGTCGGCACCGATCGAAAGCGCCGTCGGGATCATGCCTGCGACCATCGCCACCGTCGTCATGACGATCGGCTGGGCGCGCTTGTGGCCGGCATCCATGATCGCATCGAACTTCTCGACGCCCTTGCCCATCTCCTCGATCGCGAAATCGATCAGCAGGATCGAATTCTTGGCGACGATTCCGAGCAGCATGAGCAGACCGATCAGCACCGGCAGCGACGTCGGCATCTGCGCGATGTGCAGAGCGACCGCACCCCCCAGCGGGGCCAGCAGCAGCGAGCCCAGGTTGACGAGCGGCGGCAGGGCGCGGCGGTAGAGCAGCACCAGCACCGCGAAGACGAGCATCACGCCCGCCAGCACGGCGATGATGAAGTTGCTCACCAGCTCCGCCTGCCACTTGGCCTCACCCGCCGCGACATAGTGAACGCCCTGGGGCAGGTTCTTCATCGCCGGCAGGTCCATGATCCGCGCTCGCTCCTGCCCCGGAATCGCGCCCGGTGCGAGATCGGCGCCGAGCACGACGCGCCGCTCCTGATTGTAGCGACGGATCTGCGAGGGGCCCGCGCCGAAGCCGATCTTGGCGAGGACCTTCAGCGGCACGGTGGTGCCCTTGGTCGTCGGCACCGGTAGATTCTCGATGGTCGAGAGGCTGCGGCGGCTATTCTCGTCGAGCGCGACGCGGATCGGGATCTGCCGGTCGCTGAGCGAGAATTTGGCGACATTCTGATCGATGTCGCCGAGCGTCGCGATTCGGATTGTCTGGCTGAGCGCCGAGGTGGTCACGCCCATCTCGGCGGCAAGGTCGAAGTTCGGCTTGATCGTGATCTCCGGCCGCGGCAGGTCGCCCTCGACCCGCGGCGCGCGGATGTTGGGCAGGGTCTTCATCTGCTCGACGACCGTGCGCGCGGCGACCCCAAGCTGGACCGGATCGTCGCCGGCGATCATCATCGAGATGTCGCGGCCGCCGGGTCCGCCGCCGCTTTGCGACTGGAAGTTGATGCGCGCGTCGGCAATCTGGCCGAGCACCGGCGACAGCTGCCGCTCGAAGTCGATGCTGGAGCGCTTGCGATCCTTCTTCAGCATCATCGAGATATTGGCGCTGCCGACATTCACGCGCTCGAGCGCGGTCTCGACTTCCTGCTGGCTCTTGAGGACCGCGACGACCTTGTCCGCGACCGCCTTGGTCTGCTCGAGCGTGGCCCCCGGCACCATCTGGATGTTGACGCGGCTGAAGTCGCGGTCCCCCTGCGGGAAGAAGGTGAACGGCAGGGTGGCAAAGGCAAAGATGGTGAGACCGAAGGCAACCACGCCGATGAACACGGTCTTCCACCGGTTGCGGAGCGACCAGTAGAGCACCTTCATGTAGAAATCCATCAGCCAGCCTTCGCCGTGGCTGGCCTGGCCCTTGGCTTTCAAGAAATAGGCCGCGACCATCGGCGTCACGAGACGCGCGACGGCAAGGCTCATCAGCACCGCGACGACGATGGTGAAGCCGAAATTCTTGAAATACTGCCCGGCAATGCCCGGCATGAGGCCGACCGGCAGGAACACGGCGACGATCGAGAAGGTGGTGGCGACGACGGCGAGTCCGATCTCGTCCGCCGCGTCGATCGACGCCTGGTAGGCCGATTTGCCCATGCGCATGTGGCGGACGATATTCTCGATCTCGACGATGGCGTCGTCGACCAGCACGCCGGCGACCAGGCTCAAGGCGAGCAGGGTCATGAAGTTGAGCGTGAAGCCCATCATGCCGAGGATCCAGAAGGTCGGGATCGCCGACAAGGGGATGGCGAGGGCCGAGATGATCGTCGCGCGGAAATCGCGAAGGAACATGAGCACGACGAGCACCGCGAGCGCCGCGCCTTCCATCATTGCCCGCATCGCCGATCGGTAATTGTCCTTGGTATCCTTGACGCTGTTGAACAGCTCCCGGAAGTGAACCCGCGGATTTTCCTTCTCGATCTGCTTGAGCTCCTTCGCCGCCTCCTCATAGACGGTAACGTCGGACGCTCCGCGCGAGCGGTGGATTCCGAAGCTCACGATCGGGCGGCCGTCGATCTGCGACACGGAGCGTCGCTCGGCATAGGCGTCGCGGACCTCGGCGATGTCGCCGAGCTTCACCATCCGGCCGTTGCCGAGCGGGATCTGCGTCTGGCTGAGTCCATAGGCGCCCGAGGCATTGCCGACGATCCGGACCGACTGCTCGGCGCCGGCAATCTCCGCCCGGCCGCCGGCGGCGTTGGTGTTGATCGCCCGCAAGGCCTGATTGACCTGGGCGGCGGTTATCCCCTGCGCCTGCATCTTGGCGGGGTCGAGGATGACTCGGATCTCGCGATTGACGTTACCGCGGACGTCGACGCTCGACATGCCGCTGAGGCCGAGCAGCCGCTTGGAGACGTCGTTCTGCACGTACCAGGAGAGCTGCTCCATGCTCATGTCGGACGTCTCGGCGGCGAAATCGGCGATCGAATCGTCGTTGACGATAATGCGGATCACCTGCGGCTCGACGATGCCCTCGGGCAGTTGGCCGCGGATCTGCGAGATGGCGTCGCGGACGTCGGTGACGGCGCGGTCGATCGGGGTCTGGATGCTGAACTGGACGAAGGTTCCGCTGCTGCCCTCGCTCACCGTCGACGTGATCTCCTCGACGCCTTCGAGGTTGCGCACCGCCGCCTCGACGCGCTGCGTCACCTGAGTCTCGAGTTCGGTCGGCGCGGCGCCGGGCTGGGAGACCTGCACGTAGACCGCCGGGAAAGTGATCTCCGGATCGCGGTTGAGGTCCATCCGCATGAACGAGATGACGCCCGCGATGGTGAGGGCGACGAACAAGACGATCGGCGGAACCGGGTTCCGGATCGCCCAGGCCGAGATGTTGCGGAAATTCATGATCCGGATTCCTTAACGACGCGCAGCCTCGCGGCGCGGGACGATCTTGTCGCCAGGATTGAGGAACGCGCCGGCGGATGCGACCACCGTCTCGTTGCCCGAGAGCCCGGCGACGATGCTGGCGCCCTGGTCGTTGACCTCCCCGATCTTCACGTCGCGGCGCTGGACCTTGTTGTCCCGGCCGACGACGTAGACGAAATTGCCCTTGTCGTCGCTCAGCACCGCGGATTGCGGCAGCAGCGGCAGATCGGCCGTGCCGCTGGTCAGCGCCACCGAGGCGAATGCGCCGGGGCGGATTTCCTGGCGGTACGCTATGGCAACGCGCGCAATACCCTGGCGGCTGGCCGGATCGACGACCGGCGACACCTGCCAGACCTGCCCTGCGACCTGCAGATTCGTGCCGACCGGAGTCACCGTCGCGGCCGAGCCGATCCGGATGTTGGCGAGATCGTCCTCGGCGAGGCGCGCCTGGACTTCCATCTGGCCGCCATCGGCGATGCGGAAGAGCGCTCCGGCGCCGGGACCGACGACCTGGCCGGCTTCGACCGAGCGGGAAAGGACGAGACCGGCGGCCGGCGCACGGACGTCGAGACGGCCGATGCGGGCACGGGTCTCGCCGAGCTGGGCCTCGGCGACGCGGACGCGCGCCGCGGCGGCATCGCGGGTCGCGCGCTTCTGCTCGAGATCGGCCTTGGAGACGAAGCCGCGTGAAACCAGCGTCTGGGCCCGGTCGAGATTCGACTGGGCGAGGCGGGCGTCGGCGCGGGCGACCTCGATCTGGGCGACGAGCTGCGCCGCCTGCTGCGCCTGCACCGAGCGTTCGATGACGGCGAGCGTCTGGCCGGCGCCGACCCATTGGCCCGGCTCGGCCAGCACCCGGACGACCGTGCCGCCTTCGCCCGACACGCCGACCGGCATGTCGCGCCTGGCGGCGATCGTGCCGGTGGCGTTGATCACGCGCGCGACCTGCTGACGGCCCGGAACGATGACGGTGACGCGCGGCGATGCCGCCGCATTCTGCTTCGCCGTGAGCCCGCCGGGGCCGGCCGCCGGCTTCTTGCCGCCGCCGACGAAGACCAGCGCGGCGATCAGCACGACCGCGGCGGCGATCACCGCGATGATGATGTTCCTCCGGCGTCGGGCGCGGAGAATCTCCTCGCCGACCGCGTCCGCATCGAGGGCGCCGCGGCCCCATTTGGGCGATTCGAAATTCATAGCCTTCATCTTCCCCGCACCCACAGCACGCGCGGCAAGGGCCGCATCGGCCACTGTGTTAGCCGAATATATCACCTGCCTCAAGCCACAATCTTCCCGCCGGAGCCCCTGCCTCGGCGGAACGCGCCCTTACATCTTACCCGCGGGGATTGCCACCGCCCTGATTCGGTGGCTGTATGCCGAAGCAAGCCGGGAAGGAGAGACAATGAACCTGCTCGCGGACCATAATTGGATCGCCTGGATCATCCTCGGAGCGCTGGCCGGCAAGTAAGCCCATGCGATCATGCCGGGCCGGGATCCTCAGGGGTGCATCGTCACCATCCTGCTCGGCATCGGCGGCGCCGTCGTCGCCGGCTGGCTCGGCCATAAGCTCGGCTGGTACCGGCCCAATCAGGGCGCCGGCTTCCTCGCCGCCATTGTCGGCGCGATCATCATCCTCTTCGTCTACCGGCTGATCGCCGGCCGCCGCCGTTACTGAGCCGCCGTCGTTACCGAGAGGTCGCCGCCTTCATCTCGGCGGCGAAGGCGCGGACGGCGGCGGCGGGATCGGCCGGATTGTCGGCGATCAGGCGGACGATGGCGGAGCCTGAGATGATGCCGGCCGCGCCCGCTTCCAGCGCGAGCCGGACGTGGCGGGGCTTGGAGATGCCGAAGCCGAGCACCGCCGGCGGCGCGCCGAGCGCGGCCAGCGCCTTGAGCAAAGGCGCGTCGAACCTCACTTCCTCATCGGCGCCGGTGACGCCCGCCCGCGCGACGCAATACGTATAGCCCTCGCCTTCGCGGGCGATTCCGGCCAGCGTCTCGGGCGGCGTGTTGGGCGCCGCGATCAGCACCGGCGCCACCCCGGCGGCCCGCGCCGAGGCGAGGAAGGGTCCGGCCTCGAACAGGGGAACGTCGGCGACCAGCACGGAATCGACCCCGGCTTCGGCGGCCAGGCGATAGAAACGGTGAGCATTGTCGTGACCCTGCGCGACGACGAGATTGGCGTAGGTGAGGATGCCGACCGGCACGTCCGGATGCCGCTGCCGGAAAGCGGCGAGCAAGGCGAAGCAGTGCGCCGGCCGCACGCCGCCGGCCAGCGCCCGCACCGCCGCCGCCTGGATCACCGGCCCGTCCGCGACCGGGTCGGAAAAGGGGATGCCGACCTCGAGCATGTCGGCGCCGCCCTCGACCAGGGCGTCGAGGATCGCGGCGCTCGTCGCCAGATCCGGGTCGCCGAGCATGACGAAGGCGCCGAACGCCCCCTCGCCGCGCGCCCGCAGCCGCTCGAACATTTTTTCGTAGCGGGTCATTTCATCCGCCCGAGCAGCTTTTGCGCCTGCGCCATGTCCTTGTCGCCGCGGCCGGAGAGGTTCACGACGAGCAGCAGCTCGCGCCCCTTCTCCTCGGCCTCCGCCGCCAGAAGCAGGGCATGAGCGAGGGCATGGGCGGATTCGAAGGCGCAGATGATCCCTTCCGATCGCGCCAGCAGGGCGAAGGCCCGGAGCGCGTCCTGATCGGTGACGCCGACATATTCGGCGCGGCCGCTGTCCTTGAGAAAAGCGTGCTCGGGTCCGACCGCCGGATAATCGAGCCCGGCCGAGACCGACCAGCTCTCCGAAATCTGCCCGTCCTCGTCCTGCAGCACATAGGTTTCCGAGCCGTGGAGGATGCCCGCCCGCCCGCGCAGCAGGGTCGCGCCATGCTCGCCGCCGTCGAGCCCGCGGCCGGCCGGCTCGCAGCCGATCAGCCGCACCTCCTTGTCGCCGACGAAATCGGCGAACAGGCCCATCGCATTGGAGCCGCCGCCGACGCAGGCGATGGCGGCGTCGGGCAGCCGCCCTTCCTCCTCCAGGACCTGCGCCCGCGCCTCGCGGCCGATCACGCGCTGATATTCGCGCACCATCAGAGGAAAGGGATGGGGGCCGGCGACGGTGCCGAGCAGATAATGGGTATCGGCGAAGCTCGCCGTCCAGTCGCGCAAGGCCTCGTTGATCGCATCCTTCAGCGTCCGGCTGCCGCTCTCGACCGGGATCACCTCGGCGCCCATCAGCTCCATGCGGAAGACGTTCAATTGCTGCCGCTCGACGTCGTGCGCGCCCATGTAGATGCGCGTTTCGAGCCCGAACAGCGCGCCGGCGAGGGCGGTGGCGACGCCGTGCTGGCCGGCGCCGGTCTCGGCGATGATCCGCTTCTTGCCCATGCGCCGCGCGAGCAGAGCCTGGGCGAGCACCTGGTTGGTCTTGTGGGCGCCGCCGTGGAGCAGGTCCTCGCGCTTCAGATAGATGCGCGCGCGCTGGGAGCCGAGGTTGCGGCAGCGGGTCAGCGGGGTCGGCCGGCCGGCATATTTCACCAGCAATTCCTCGAGCTCGGCGCGGAAGGCGGGATCCTCCTGCGCGTCGAGAAAGGCCCGCTCCAGCTGCTCGAGCGCCGGCATCAGGATCTCGGGCACATAGGCGCCGCCATAGGCGCCGAACCGGCCGCGCATCAGCACGGCGCGCGCTCCGCCCGCACCGGCAGCCGCAGGGCTTCGAAAAAGGCCCGCATCCGCTCCGGATCCTTGCGCCCCGGCGCCGCCTCGACGCCGGAAGCGACGTCGAGCGCATAGGTGCCGAGCCCGGCCGCGGCGCCGGCATTTTCGGGGTTGAGGCCGCCGGCGAGGATCGCCCGGCCGAGGTCGCGGCCGTCCAGCCGCGCCCAGTCGAAGGCGATGCCGGTGCCGCCCGAGCGGCCGCCGATTTTCGAGTCGAACAAGGTGCGGTCGGCGCCCGGTGGCGGCTCCGGCACTTCGCGGCCGATCGCGGCGACGGTCCAGATCTCGGTCGCCTCCGGCAGCAAGGCGCGCAGGCCGCGCACATAGGCCGCATCCTCCTCGCCGTGGAGCTGGACGGCGTGGAGCCGCAGCGCACGGGCGCGGCTGGCGACCTCCATCGGCTTTTCGTTGCGGAACACGCCGACCAAAGGCGCGGCGGCCGCTTCGGCGATCGCCTCGGCGTCCTTCATGGTCACCGCGCGCGGCGTGTTCGGCACCATCACCATGCCGAGGAAGGAGGCGCCCTGCGCCGCCGCCAGCCTCGCATCCCCGGGCCCGGTGAGGCCGCAGATCTTGACCCGCCCGAAGGCGAGCGCCCTCGCCGCCAGCGCCGGATCGGGCGCGCGCATCAGCGACGAGCCGACCAGGAAGGCGTCGGCAAAAGGAGCGAGCCGTTCGACGTCGGCGCGGCCGTCGATGCCGGATTCGGCGACGACGAGCCTGTCCGCGGGCACCAGCCCCGCCAGCCGCGCGGTGACGGCGAGGTCGATTTCGAGCGTCTTCAAATTGCGGTTGTTGATGCCGATCACGGTCGCGCCGAGCGCGACGGCGCGGCGCACCTCCGCTTCGTCATGCGCCTCGACCAGCACGTCCATGCCGAGCCGCTCCGCCTCGGCCATGACCGCTTGCGCTTCATCGTCCGAAAGCACCGCGAGGATCGCCAGCACCGCGTCGGCGCCGTGCAGCCGCGCCTCCGGCACCTGGCGCGGATCGACGATGAAGTCCTTGGCGAGGATCGGGCCGGCAAAGACCGCCCGCACCGCCCGCAGATCGTCGAGCGAGCCGCCGAAATAGGGATTGTCGGTCAGCACGCTGATCGCGTCGGCGGCACCTGCATAGGCGCGCGCGATCGCCGCCGGATCGGCTTCGGCGCGCAATTTCCCCTGCGAGGGGGAGGCGCGTTTCACCTCCATGATGAAGCGAGCCCCGGGCCGCGCCAGCGCCGCCCTCAGGCTTCGCCGGGTCGGCTCGGCTTGCGCCCGCAGCGCCGCGAGGTCGATGCCGGCGAGCCGCGCCGCCACATCCTGTTTCTTGCGCGCGACGATCTCGCCGAGCACCCCCGCCGCTTCAGCCATGCGTCGCCTCGACGAACAGCTTGAGGCGCTGGTGGGCCTCGCCCGAACGGAGCGCGTCGAGCGCGCGGGCGGTGCCCTCGCGCAAGTCGCTCGCCAGCCCCGCCGTCGCGAGCAGGGCGCCGGCGTTGAGCGCCACCACCTCGGTCTCGGCGTCGAGGCCATAGCCCATCAGCAGGGCCTTCAGCCGCTCCGCATTCTCTTCGGGTCCGCCGCCCTTCAGCACCTCGATCGGCCGCCGCTCCAGCCCCGCCTGCTCGGGGGTGATCGTCACCCGCTCGAGCGCGCCGTCGGTCACCCGCACCGCTTGGGTCTCGCCGTGGAGCGCGATCTCGTCCAGGCCGGAGCCGTGGACGACGAGCGCCCGCGAGACGCCGAGCGCCGCGAGGGTCGCCGCCACCGGCTCCAGCCGCTCGGCGGCGGCGACGCCGAGCAGCTGCACCGGCGGCTCGGCCGGATTCACGCAGGGGCCGAGCAGGTTCATGATCGTGCGCACCTTCAGCGCCCGCCGCACCGGCCCGGCATGACGCAGGCCGGGATGGTAGCGGAGCGCGAACAGGAAGCAGATTCCGGTCTCGTCGAGCGCGCGGCGCGACACTTCCGGCGAAGGATCGAGCTTGGCGCCGAGCTGCTCGAGCACGTCGGCCGAGCCGCAGCGGGAGGTGACCGAACGGGTGCCGTGCTTGGCGACCGGCAGGCCGGCGGCGGCGGCGGCGAAGGCGGCGGCGGTCGAGACGTTGATCGAGGCGGAGCCGTCGCCGCCGGTGCCGCAGCAATCGGCGAAGAGATAATCGGGCCGCGGGAAATATTCGTCGGCGGCGCGCAGGGCGCGGGCGGCGCCGATCATCTCCTCCGCCGTCTCGCCGCGCAGGCGCAGCGCGATCAGCATGCCGGCGATCATCGGCTCGGGAAGGCGGCCGGCGACGATCTCGCCGAACAGCAGCTCCATCGCGGCCGGATCGAGCGCCTCGCCGTCGAACAGGCGGGCGAGCGCGGCGTCGACGCCGGCTTCGGGGCCGATGTCGCGGCCGCCCTGAGCGGCCAGGCTGGAGTCCATGTACATCGTCGAAATCCTTGGGATCGTGGTGAAAAGAAAAAGCCCGCCGGAGCGGCGGGCCTGTTCTCTGGTCTTGGGACTGTTCTAGAAGGTCCCGGTCACCATCGATCGCATGCCGCCGCGCGAGGAATTTCCCGCCACCAAAGCCAGGCATGCGAAGCGGCCGCGCGGAAGGCGGCGGCATCGGCCAAAGGCTGGACGGTCGGCGACATGGGATCCCAATCCCAGTTATGCCCTCTTTAGTCAACCCGCTTTCAGTCCGACGGAGCTCTCCCGACCTCGTCTGTTCGCCGCGAAGCGGGCTCGGCCTCGGGCGCATGGCTGGACCCCGGCCTTCGCCGGCGGGCATCGATGGTGTCTTGAGGCTCACGCCCACTGAATTCGCTTCCCCCACCGTTCATCGACGGTGCAGCGCCGCCCGCGTTAGGAAGCGGCGGGCCGTGACGGTCCCGATACGTTGGGAGCATCGATGATGAAGAGCCTTTTCGCCGCCCTCCTGCTCGCCGCGGCCGCGCCCGCTTTCGCCCAGGCCCAGCCGGCGCCGCAGCCGGCGCCGGCAATCGCCGGCACCCGTCTCGATCTGATCGCGACCGGCGAGGTCAGCCGCGTACCCGACCTCGCCCGGATCAACGCCGGCGTCGTCGCCATCGCCCCGACCGCCACCGCCGCGCTCGCCGAAAATGCCCGCCGCATGGCGTCGGTGCGGGCGGCGCTCCGCCGCGCCGGCATTGCCGATCGCGACGTCCAGACCAGCGCGGTCAGCCTGTTCCCGCAATATCGCCAGGATCCGGCGCCCGCCAGCGCGCCGCAGATCGCCGGCTATCAGGCGACCAACGAGGTCACCATCCGCTTCCGCGACGTCGCCGCGACCGGCGCCATCCTCGACGCTTTGGTGGCGCAGGGCGCCAACCAGATCGGCGGCCCGTCGCTGGAAGTGTCGAAGCCGGAGGAGGCGCTCGACGAAGCGCGGATCAAGGCGCTCGCCGTGGCTCGGGCCCGCGCCGAGCTCTACGCCCGCGCCACCGGCAAACGGGTCGGCCGCATCCTCGCCATCGGCGAGGCGGGCGCTTCGGGCCCGGTCTTCCCGCGGCCGATGATGGCGGCGCAGATGCGGTCCGCCGCGACCGACATCGATCCGGGCGAGCAGAGCCTCTCCGTCACCCTCTCGGTCAGCTTCGAGCTCGAATAGGAAGAACGGCAAGGAAAAGGCCGCCCCGACCGATGCCGGAGCGGCCTCATTTCCCGCCTGTTGCTTAGCGGACGCTGCCGCGGCGGATCAGATTGACGATCGCGAGCAGGATGACCGCGCCGACCAGCGAGACCAGGAAAGTGGTCACGCTCAGTCCGGCATTGTTGATGTTGCCGCGGCCGAAGATCAGGCCGCCGATGACCGCGCCGACGATGCCGACGACGATGTTGAGCAGGATGCCCTGCTGCGCATCGGTGCGCATGATCATGCTTGCGAGCCAGCCGACGATGCCGCCGACGATCAACCAGATGATAATACCCATGGGCGATTCCTCCTCCTGTTGCCAATTCGGATGGCTTTCGGCCGGGGCCTTGACCATCTCGAAGCACCTAGACGCGCAAGCCGCGGCGCTTGTTCCAGCGCCGGAACGCTCCGCCCGCCCGCTCGACTTTGGACCCCGCCCTTCCTAAATGCGCCGCAGGAGTGACCATGCGTAAATCCCTTATTCTCTTCCTCTTCGTTGCGGCCGCGGCCGCGCCCGCCGCCCAGGCGCAGAAGCTCGGCCAGCGCACCGCGCCGCCCGAGCAGTCGATGGCCGGGATCGGTGAAGGCTCGTCCGACGCCGAATATGAGCGCGAGCTGGCCGCGGCGGCCGCCTTCCCGCTCGGCAGCCTGCGCAATCCGGTCCGGGTCGCCGGCCCCGATGGCGAGCGCGCCTATCTCGCGCGGCTGCGCTGCGCCGACAATTCGCTGCCCCGGATCGGCGCCCAGCGCCCCGGCGCCGCCGGCGGCTTCGGCAATGTCGTCGACATCGCCCCGCTCGACTGCGGCGCCGCCGCGCCGGGCCGGGCCGAGATCCTCCTCGACGTCTATCATGAGGAGCGGGTCGAAGCGGGACCGCCCCCCGGCTTCCGCCTCGCCCCGCGCTGAAGCAAAAGCTGCGATTTCGATGCCTTCCCTCTCTTGACTCGCCTGTCGCGCCTACCTATTTGCGCCTCATCCCGATAACCGGTCGTCCGGCGGCGCCTTCGTGCGCGCGTCGGCTATCCCTGTTTTCGGGCCACCGAAGCGCTGA
>JAXDOV010000153.1:0-19589 GCA_034668705.1 Sphingomonadales bacterium | reverse complement strand
CGCCGGCGCGGGCGACGCTCTCCGGCGCGCCCTGGCCGCGCTCGGCGCTGTGCTCGGCGGCGCGGCCTTCGGTCGGGTTGACGATGCGGCCGGCGAACAGGGCCTCGCGGGCGCCGGCGAGATCGGCCTCCCCGGCGAGGCGGACGAAGGCGTCGAGAACCGGCCGGCTGAGATGGGTCTTGGAGAAGTCGAAGCTGATCCCGGCCTCGGCGACGGTCAGGCGCGCGACGCGGTCGGGATCGGCCGCGAACAAAGCCTTCAGGCTCTGCGTCTCGGTCCGCTCCAGGGCCGACCAGGCATCGTCCATGTCCACTCCTTCCGTTCCGGCGGCCCATCTAGGGGGGCGGGGAGAGAAAGCCTAGAGCGCCCGGCTCCTCCCCGTTCCGGGGAGGACTATTGCGTCGCGCCCTTGACCCGGTTCCTCCCCCAAGCGAAAGGCCGCGGCCATGGCGGCACGCGTGGCGAAGCGGAGAGCGGAGAAGACAGGCGGCCTCGCCGAGACGACGCGATTCCTCGTTTTGCTCTTCTTCCTTGCCGCTTTCGTCCGCACCTTCGTCGTCGCGCCCTTCATGATCCCGTCCGGATCGATGCTGCCGGGATTGGAGATGGGCGACTATCTGTTCGCCGCCAAATGGCCTTACGGTTTCTCCCGCTACGCCTTCCCCTTCGGCCTCGCCCGTTTCCACGGACGCCTCCTGGGCGCGGAGCCGCGAAGGGGCGACGTCGTCGTCTTCCGCTATCCGGGCAGCGACGAGGATTATGTGAAGAGGCTGATCGGCCTTCCCGGCGACCGCGTGCAGATGCGGCGGGGGCAGCTGATCCTCAACGGCCATGCCGTGCCCAAGGTCAGGATCGCGGATTTCCTGATGGAGCGGACGCCCAACAGCCCGTGCCGCTTCGTCGGCAGCTACCGGCCGGCGCCGGTGGCCGAGCGCGGCCATGTCTATTGCCGCTATCCGCGCTATCGCGAGACGCTGCCCGGCGGCCGCTCCTACGAGGTGCTCGACCAGATCGAGGGGATCGGCGACGAGACGCCGGTCTACACCATCCCGGCCGCCCATTATTTCATGATGGGCGACAATCGCGACGACAGCGCCGACAGCCGCTTCCCGCTCGCCGAGCAGGGCGTCGGCATGCTGCCGCGCGACAATCTGATCGGCCGCCCTTTGATCCTGTTCTTCTCGACCGACGGCTCGGCGTCATGGCTGAAGCCCTGGACCTGGTTCACCGCCGCGCGCTGGGACCGGATAGGGCGGACCTCCTGATGGACTCGCGCACCGCCGCCTGGCTGAGCAGGATCCTGGGCCGCGAGCCGGGCGACGTCGCCTTGTTCGAGCGGGCGCTGACCCATGCCAGCTATGGCGAGGATCATTATGAGAGGCTGGAGTTCCTCGGCGACCGGGTGCTCGGACTGACGATCGCGACCTGGCTGTTCGAGCTCTTCCCCGACGAGCCGGAGGGCAAGCTCTCCCGCCGGCTCAACGCCCTCGTCGCCCGCGAGACCTGCGCCGAGGTCGCGCGCGAGCTCGGCATCGGCCGCCGGATCCGCCTCGGCAAGCAGGCGCGGGACGACGGCGCTTCGGACAGCGACAATGTGATCGGCGACGTCGTCGAATCGCTGATCGGCGCGCTCTATCTCGACGCCGGATGGGAAGCCGCCTCCGCTTTCGTGCGCCGCGCCTGGGGCGAGCGGGTCAGCACCCGCGACAAGGCGCCGCTCCACCCCAAATCGGCGCTGCAGGAATGGGCGGCGGCGCATGACCGCCGTCCCCCCGATTACCGCCTCTCCGGCCGCTCCGGCCCGCAGCACGCGCCGACCTTCGTCGTCGAGGTCGAGATCAGGGGGGTGGGCTCGGCCCAGGCCGAGGGGACATCGAAACAGGAGGCGGAGACCGCCGCCGCCGCGAAATTGCTGGAGCAGTTAGTATGAGCGGCCTCTTGTCTAAAGCCCTCCCCCTCGATGGGGGAGGGTTGGGTGGGGGTGAGTTACGAGACCCATTCCCAGCCCTTCGTCGAACCTCACCCCACCCCAACCCCTCCCCATCGAGGGGAGGGGCTTCTTGCGCGGAACTTTCATGACCCACCGCTGCGGCCTCGTCGCCGTGGTCGGCGCGCCCAATGCGGGCAAGTCGACCCTGGTCAATGCCCTGGTCGGGCAAAAGGTCGCGATCGTCAGCCCGAAGGCGCAGACGACGCGGACGCGGATCATGGGCATCGCTATCGAAGGCGAGGCGCAGATCCTTTTGCTCGACACGCCCGGCATTTTCGAGCCGCGGCGGCGGCTCGACCGGGCGATGGTCGCCGCTGCCTGGGGCGGCACCCAGGATGCCGATCTGATCGCTCTGGTGGTCGATGCGGAAGCGGGTTTCTCCCGGCGGATCGAGGCGATGCTCGACCGGCTCAAGGAGCGCCGCGAGGCGAAGATCCTGGTGCTCAACAAGGTCGATCTGGTGAAGAAGGACGTGCTGCTGACCCTGGCGGCGCAGCTCAACCAGCGGCTGGATTTCGAGGACAGTTATATGGTCTCCGCCGCGACCGGCGACGGCGTCGCCGATCTCAAGCAGGCGCTGGCGGCGCGGGTGCCGGAAGGGCCGTGGCACTTCCCCGAGGACCAGGTCTCCGACGCCACCGACCGCATGCTCGCCGCCGAAGTGACGCGCGAGCAGCTCTACCTCCAGCTCCACGCCGAGCTCCCCCATGAAAGCGCGATCGAGACCGAGCGCTACGAGGAGCGCAAGGACGGCTCGGTCGCGATCCACCAGCAGATCCTGATCGGCCGCGGCAGCCAGAAGGCGATCATCCTCGGCAAGGGCGGCACCCGCATCCGCGCGATCGGCGAGGCCGCCCGCGCGGAGCTCTCCCAGCTGCTCGGCCGCAAGGTCCACCTCTTCCTCCACGTCAAGGTCAACCCGAACTGGGAGGAGGATCGGGGACTCTATCGGGAGATCGGGCTGGATTGGGTGGAGTGACTGGGACCGCCGAATATTTCCGGATCGGCGAGGATGCGCCTTTGCCCGATATCAGCTTCAACGCGCCCTTTCGCGCGGTAGTGGTGCTGGAGGCGCCCTATTCGACCGATTGGCAGAATCGGATAAGCGGTTGGCTGGTCGAGAGCGGTTGCCTGTACATGATGGCTTGGGGCGAAGGTTGTTCCAGCTGGGACGATTCCGTCGATTGGGCGAGTATAGATGACTTCCCGGACGGCAATGTTCCGGACGCCAGATTCGTGATGACGACCTGGCACGAACATGAACCGCTCGAGGAGGTGTTCTGGTTCGCCGGGCATTGCGCCAACCACAGCGACGTCGATTTGGCGAACACGCTCATCCTGCACGTGTCGCCGACGGCTCGGCGCGATGAAATGCTGGAGCGCTTCCGCGCCGCCCAAGACAAGGTCTAGGTTGTATCGACATTCATCGGATTGCGGTGCTGCGACAAGCCCCCTCTCCCCCAAGGGGAGAGGGCATTCAATCCGACGCTGAATGTCGATACAACCTAGGAGCCCAACATCTCCTCGCAATTGTGAATCTCAAGCGGCACGAGCCGCCATGGCGCGCGCGGTACGCTTGATTTCCTCCATGTCGAGTGGACCGGCCTGCCCGCTTTCCTCCCCGTCGATCAAGGCCTGGCGGAAGGCCTGCAGCCTCGTCTCCCGCTGCTCGACCAGGCGCAATCCCTCGCGCACCACCTCGCTCGCCGACCCGAAGCGGCCGGACTCGACCTGCTCGGCGATGAAGTTGCAAAAATGGTCGCTGAGATTGACCGACGTGCTTTTCGCCATGTCTGCCTCCGAGTGCACCATAATCTGGTGTCAGGCCGTCGCAAGCACCTCATCCACCCAAGCCGGCACCAGCGCGCCGGCGGGGCCGGTGCGGCTTTCGTGGAAATGGAAGCTGCCGAGGCTCGGCTCGAGGTTGAGCTCGAGCGTCCGCGCGCCGGCGTAACGCGCGGTCTGGACGAAGCCGGCGGCAGGATAGACGGCGCCCGACGTGCCGATCGAGACGAACAGATCGGCGTCCATCAGCGCCCGGTCGATCCGCTCCATCTCGTAGGGCATCTCGCCGAACCAGACGATGTCGGGCCGCAGCCGGCCGGCCTGGCCGCACATGGGGCAGGCCGGACCGCTCGACAATTCCTCCTCCCACGGCATGCGGTCGCCACAGGCGAGGCACCAGGCGGATTTCAGCTCGCCGTGCATGTGCAGCACGCGCTTCGCCCCCGCGCGCTCGTGAAGGTCGTCGACATTCTGCGTCACGATCAGCAATTCGCCCGGCCATTCCGCGTCGAGCCGGGCAAGGGCGCGGTGCGCCTCGTTCGGCTCGACGTCCTTCAGCTTCGCCCGCCGCGCATCGTAGAAAGACTGGACCAGGGCCGGATCGCGGCGGAAGGCATCCGGCGTACAGACATCCTCGACACGATGTCCCTCCCACAGGCCGTCCGGCCCCCGGAACGTGGCAAGCCCGCTCTCGGCGGAGACGCCGGCGCCGGTGAGGATCACGATGTTGCCAATGTCGGCCATGTAGCCGCTTTAGGAGCCGTAATTCAAATCCGCTATGGGTGGAAGCGGGCAGAACGTCACTTCAATCGAGGCTGCTGTAGAATGCCTCGTTGGCGGCGACGTGTTTCTCAAGCACCGACATCAACTCGGCGTCGGCGTCTCTTGCGAGGACGTCGTGTTCGTCCAAATCGTCGCTCCAGCGCTCTTCCAGTCGTGCCCATCTGTCGTCTTGGGTGGCGGCAGGTAGCAAAGTTCCCAGCCCATGCAGGACCAACTCAAGTTGATGGGCCGCCTTCGCTGCGTCAACGGAATTGAGGGCATCGAAAACTTCAGTCGCATCAAGGTCATAGGACGCGGTGAGGAAGGAGTTCAGGCCGCCCTTGTTCGCACCGCCCATGAACACGCTGGCAATGGCTGCCGCACGCTTGCTGCTCCCATACTCATAGGACACGGGGTCGCTGTGCATGACGAAGTTGTTCCATGCTCGGTCCGAACATTCAGGCACCGACGTTCCTCCTCTCGCTGCGCCCTGCTTACCGTGAAGTGCTAGCGTCCGGAATGGGTCGAAGCGGACATGCACGCATCCTCGACCCGATGTCCCTCCCACAGCCCGTCAGGATCGCGAGAGGTGGCGAGGCCGCTCTCGGTGGAGACTCCGGCGCCGGTGAGGATGACGATGTTGTGAATGTCGCCCATGCTACCTTCTAGCCGGCGTCAACGCAGGCGGCGAGCGCTGGCGCGAGATCGCCGCGCCGGGCGATGGCGATCTGCTCCAGCCCCAGCCACTCCGCCATCAGCCGCAACTCGGCCGCGAGCCGTTCGGCCGTATCCGCCGGCGCCTCCGGCTCCAGATGCGCCGCCTCCACGCGCAGGACGCGCTGCTTGCGATCCGCCTTGAGGTCGACGCGGGCGGCGAGGCGGTCGCGCAGGAGGAAGGGGAGGACGTAATAGCCGTGCACCCGCTTGGGGGCGGGGGTGTAGATCTCGATCCGGTAGCGCATGCCGAACAGGCGCTCGGTGCGACTCCGTTCCCAGATGAGGGGATCGAAGGGCGAGAGCAGGGCCTGCGCCTGCGCTTGCCGCGGCCGCTTCGCGTCGCGGTGGAGAAAAGCAGTGTCGCGCCAGCCCTGGACCCGGACGGACAGCAGGATCCCCGCCTCGGCCAGCTCGGCGATTCGCGGCAAAGCGTCGGCGGGGGAGAAGCGGAAATAGTCGCGAAGGTCGCCGGCAGTGGCGATGCCGAGGGCGCGGGCAGAGCGTTCGATGAGGGCGCGGTGAGCGTCGGCCTCCGACGGCGTCGGCGCGGCGAGGATCGAGGCGGGGAGGACCCGCTCGGGCAGATCGTAGACGCGCTCGAAGCCGGCGCGGCGAGTCGCGCTGGTGAGCCGGCCCGACCAGAACAGCCATTCCAATATCCTCTTGCCGTCGCTCCAGCCCCACCAGCCGCCGGCGGCGCCGGTCTCGAAATCCGAGGCGGCGAGGGCGCCGTCCTGCGCGATCCGCTTCAGCACCGCCTCGGTTTCCGCGCGGCGCTCCTGCGCGAAGGCAGCGAGCGAGCGCCACGTCCCCTGGCCGCGCTCGGCGCGCGCCATCCGCCAGCGCAGCAGGGGGTGGAGATCGAAGGGGAGGAGCGAGGCTTCATGCGCCCAATATTCGAACAGGCGGCGCGGCCTGCCCCAGGCGATCTTGTCCAGCGCGCTGGTCGGGTAGGGGCCGAGGCGCGAGAAAGCCGGCAGATAATGGGCGCGGGCGAGGACGTTGACGCTGTCGATCTGGTGGAGGTTCAGCCGCTCGATATTGGCGAGGAGCTGCCGCGTCCCGACCGGGCCCTCAGAGCGGGCGCGGGCCAGTCCCTGCGCCGCCAGCGCGATGCGGCGGGCGGCGGCGAGGGAGAGGGTGGCAGGCTGCACGGAGCAGCCCTAGCGTCTGTCACCACAATCCGGAAACCACTGCCGTTGGGGTGCCCGGAACGCTTAGCCCGCCAGCGCGATCTTCTCGCGCCAGAGCAGGTCGCGATAGGTTTCGTAGCAGCGCGCGCCGCAGGCGAGGCGGATCAGCGCCCCCTCGGCGATCGCCCGCGCGCGGGCCGGATCCTCGGCGACGAGCGGGCGCAAAGCCTCGCGATTCCAGGCGGCGCTATGCTTGACGTCCAGCGTGGAATGGAGGTCGAAATAGAGCCGGTCCTTCGGCTCGAGGCCGAGCCGCCGCAGCGCGCGGGCGGTGCAGGCGGAGCGGCCGGGCGCGGTGAGCTCGATCGCGCCGAGCGCGCCGACCGAATGCCAGGCGTAGAAGCGGTTGGTCGCCATCGCGGTCATCGCATTGGCCAGCGCCAGGCTTTCCGGAAGCGTGGTGTCGATCTCCGGCTCGAGCCGAAGCGCCGCGACCAGCCGGCCGAGCATCGGCCCGTGCATGCCCTTGGCATTGCCGCGGCCCATCTCGTCCCAATAATTGCGGGCGAGCTCCAGCTTCGCCTGCTCCGGGAACTTGACCTGGGTCATCGCGACGAGATCGTCGAAGCCGGCCTCGCCCGCCGCCTCCTGGGTCAGGAACCAGCGCATCTCCGCCAGGCTCGCCTGCCCGGCGATCCACGGGAAGAGCGGATCGCCTTGGCCCGGGCCCTTCTCCTTCAGCCCTTCGAACCAGGCGACGAAGCCGTCGGGATCGTCGGGCACGTTCGCCGCTTCGTCGGCGACCGCCTCGCGCAGCTCCTCCAGGAAGGCGACTTCGTGCCAGCGCATCTCATGGTCGCGATCGAGCGCGTCGCGCCAGTCGGATTCGGGGAGGCGCGGCGTCAGCCGCTCGCGATTCCAATGGGCGAGCCGGCGCTGGAAGCGCGTCGAGAGCATAGGAGGGTTCAAGGCGGTCGCCTCGTCCCACGCGAAGATCGTTGCCATGGTGAGCCCTGGAAAAAAGGGATGATTAATTGCCGTTCATCAATGACTTGAGGAGGCGAAGGTTCCCGCGGCGTAACGGCCGGTTGCCAGCGCCCGCCGCCTCGCCCATGAAGCCTCGATGACCCGCATCCTCCTCTTCGGCGCCGGCGGCCGGATGGGCCGGTCGATCGCCGCAACAGCCGCCGCGCGCGACGATGTCGAGATCGTCACCGAAGCGCCGGACCTTTATGTCGACTTCTCTGCGCCGGCCGCGTTGGACCAGAACCTTGCGACGGCGGTCGCGGCGGGGAAGCCGATCCTGGTCGGCACTACCGGCCTGACGCCCGACCATCACCGGTCGATCGACGAGGCCGCCGCGACGGTGGCGGTGCTGCAGGCCGCCAACACGTCGCTCGGCGTCGCCGTGCTGCGCGTGCTGGTCGAGCAGGCGGCGCGGCTGCTGGGGCCGGACTGGGACGCGGAGATCCTGGAGATGCACCACCGGGACAAGCTCGACACGCCGTCGGGCACCGCTTTGCTGCTCGGCGCCTCGATCAACAAGGGCCGCGGCGCCGCCGGGCCCGCGGATCTCAACCGCTTCGACCGGATGCAGGAGGGACCGCATGCGCGCGAGCCGGGCGGGGTCTATTACGCGTCGCTGCGCGGCGGCACGGTGGCGGGCGAGCATCAGGCGATCTTCGCCGGCGAGGGCGAGCGGATCGAGCTCGGCCACCGCGCCGACAGCCGGACGATCTTCGCCAAGGGCGCGATCAGGGCCGCTCTGTGGCTGAAGGAGCGGCCGGCGGGCCGCTACACGATGGCGGACGTGCTGGGGCTTTGACCGGGGAGCCCGCAGCCGGCCTGCTTCGCCGCCTCGGCCTGTTCGACGCGACGATGCTGGTGATGGGCGGCATCGTCGGCGCCGGCATCTTCGTCAATCCGGCCGAAGTCGCGCGCTCGGTCCATTCGCCGGCGGCGATCGTCGGCGCCTGGGTGCTGGGCGGCGCCGTCGCCCTGGCCGGCGCCCTGGTCTATGCCGAGCTGGCGGTGCGGCGGCCGGAGACGGGCGGCCAATATGCCTATCTGCGCGACGCCTGGGGGCCGCTCCCGGCCTTCCTCTACGGCTGGTCGCTGCTGCTCGTCATCCAGTCGGGCGGCATGGCGGCGGTGGCGATCACCTTCTCGCGCTATTTCCTGGACCTCACCCATATGCCGCTGGCGGAAGGGGCGGGGGCCGCGTCGGCGCTGGCGGCGCTGACCGCGGTCAACTGCGTCGGCGTGCGGGCAGGGAGCAACGTCCAGAGCGCGTTGATGCTGCTCAAGATCGCCGCCATCGCCGCGCTCGTGATCTGCGGCCTGTGGCTCGCGCCCGCGGCGCCGGCGCGGCCGCACGCGCCGGACGCGCCGCTCGGCCTGCTGGCGGCGCTGACGCCGGTCATGTTCGCTTATGGCGGCTGGCAGACCACCAGCTTCGTCGCCGGCGAGATGCGCGATCCCCGCCGCGACCTCGCCCGCGGCGTGCTGCTCGGAGTCGCCGGGGTGGTGGTGCTCTATTGCGCCGTCGCCTTCGTCTCCGTCTCGGTGCTCGGGCCGGAGGGGCTCGCCGGGTCGAAGACTCCGGCCAGCGACGTCATGCGGCTGGCGGCCGGCGAGCGCGGCGCGGCCCTGATCGCGGCCGGGATCGCGGTGTCGACGCTCGGCTTCCTCAGCCAGTCCATGCTGACCACGCCGCGGGTCTATTTCGCCATGGCGCAGGACCGCCTGTTCTTCCCGCTCTTCGCCCGGATCGGCGCCCGCAGCCGCGTTCCCGTTTTCGCCATCGCGCTGCAGGGCGCGGCGGCGATCGTCATCGCTTTGTCCGGCAGCTATGGCCAGATCCTGAACTACGTCGTCTCGGTCGACTTCATCTGGTTCGGCCTGACCGGCGCGGCTTTGTTCGTCTTCAGGAAGCGGGGAATCGGCGAGGAGGGGATGTTCCGCGCGCCGGGCCACCCCTTCACCACCGCCTTCTTCGTCGCCGCCTGCTGGATCGTCGTCGCCGCCACCGTCTGGAGCCATGCGGCGAACAGCCTGATCGGCTTCGCCATCCTTGCGGCCGGGATTCCCGCCTGCCTCTACTGGATCAAGCGCCGGTGAGCGGGCGCGTCCTCCGCTCCGACTACATGCATTGGGCGAAGACCCGACAGCCGGTCACCTACGCCCTCTCGTCGAGCGAGGTCGCCCATTTTCCGCTCGACCGGCTGGGGATCACGATCGCCGATCTCGAGCTGACCGGCGCCAGCCACTATCGCTACCGGCCGCTGCGCGAGGCGATCGGCGCCAAGGAAGGGGTGCCGGCGGATTGGGTGGTCGCCGCGGACGGCACCTCGATGGCGAACATGCTGGCCATGGCCGCTCTGGTCGCGCCGGGCGACGAAGTGCTGGTCGAGCATCCGGCCTACGAGCCCTTGCTTGCCGTCGCCCGCTTCCTCGGCGCGCGGGTGACGCGCTTCCCGCGGCGGGCGGAGGCGGGCTTCGCCCTCGATCCGGACGCGGTCCGCCGCGCCGTCACGCCGGCGACGAAGCTGATCGTCCTCACCGACCTCCACAATCCGTCGGGCGCGCCGGCCGGCGAAGCCGCGCTGCGGGAGATCGGCGGGCTGGGGCCGCTGGTGCTGGTCGACGAAGTCTATCGCGACGCAGCCGCCGCGCCGCAGCGTTCCGCCGTCCATCTCGGCGGCAATTTCCTCGCCACCAACAGCCTCACCAAGGTCTACGGCCTGTCCGGCCTGCGCTGCGGCTGGATCCTGGCCGCGCCGGCGCGGGCGGAGCGCATCTGGCGGCTCAACGAATTGTTCGGAGTCTCGCAGGCCCATGCCAACGAGCGGCTGAGCTGCATCGCCCTCGCCAATCTCGATCGCATTTCGGAGGGCACGCAGGCGCTGCTGGCCCGCAACCGCGCGCTCGCTCACGCCTTTTTCGCCTCGCGCCCCGAGCTGGAATGCGCAATGCTGGCGGGCGGCATCACCTTTTTCCCGCGGCTGCTGCGCGGCGATCCGGAGGCGCTCGACGCGTTGCTCCGGACGAAATACGACACGTCGACCGTGCCCGGGCGCTGGTTCGAAGCGATGGATCATTTCCGCGTCGGCCTGGGTGGCCCGACGTCGGTGGTCGACGAGGGCCTTGCCCGCCTTGGCCGGGCTCTGGACGATCTGCGATGAAACCGGCGGAAATCGCGCTCCTCTTCCAGCGGCTGCACGAGCGCACGCCCAATCCGGAAACCGAGCTCGACTTCGTCAACCATTATACCCTGCTGGTGGCGGTGGTCCTCTCCGCCCAGGCGACCGACGCGGGCGTCAACCTCGCGACGCGCGAGCTGTTCAAAACGGTGAACACGCCGGAGAAGATGCTGGCGCTCGGCGAGGAGGGGCTGAAGCGGCACATCCGCACGATCGGCCTGTTCAACACCAAGGCGAAGAACGTCATCGCCCTCTCCCGCGCCCTGATCGAGGATCATGGCGGCGAGGTGCCGGCCGATCGCGAGGCGCTCGAAAAGCTGCCCGGCGTCGGCCGCAAGACCGCCGCCGTGGTAATGAACTGCGCTTTCGGCGCCGAGACCTTCGCCGTCGACACCCACGTCTACCGCGTCTCGAACCGCACCGGCCTCGCGCCCGGCAGGAATGTGAACGAGGTCGAGGCGAAGCTCGAGAAAATGGTGCCGTCGCCCTACCGGCGCGAGGCGCATCATCTGCTGATCCTCCACGGCCGCTACGTCTGCAAGGCGCGGGTGCCGGAATGCTGGCGCTGCGTCATCGCCGACATCTGCCGCTACCGGCCGAAGACGCCGCCGCCGGGGACGGAGGCGGTACGGCCAAGGCAGGCCGTCAGCCGAGCGCCAGCCGGTAGATCAGCCCCGCCGCCGCGCAGCCGCCGAGCACCCAAAAAGTCGGCGCCCTGAACCGGAACACCGCGACCACCGCCGCGGCGGCGAGGATGAAGGCCGGCCAATCGAGGCTGGCCAGCACCGGCCAGTCGAAATGGAGGCCGGCAGCGCGCACCGGCCGCGTCTCGCGAAACAAAGTGTGGAGGGCGAACCACAAGGCGAGGTTGAGCACGACTCCGAACACCGCCGCCGTGACCGCGGCCAGAGCGGCGGCGAGGCCGCGGTTGCCGCGCAATTTCTCGATGAAGGGCGCGCCGAGGAAGATCCAGAGGAAGCAGGGGGTGAAGGTCACCCAGGTGGTGAGGATGCCGCCGAGCGTCCCCGCGACCAGAGGCGGCAGGCCGCTGGCGCTGCGATAGGCGCCCATGAAGCCGACGAACTGGGTGACCATGATCAGCGGCCCCGGCGTCGTCTCCGCCATGCCGAGCCCGTCCAGCATCTCGCCCGGCCGCAGCCAGTGATAGGTTTCGACCGCCTGCTGCGCGACATAGGCGAGCACCGCATAGGCGCCGCCGAAGGTCACCACCGCCATTTGCGAGAAGAACAGCGCGATGCGGCTGAACACGTCATGCGGCCCGAGCAGCAGCAGGAGCAGAGCGACCGGCAGCAGCCACAAAGCGAGGAAGATGCCGGCGATGCGGAGCGACCAGCCGAGATTGGGCCGCGCATGGGCGGGGATGTCCTCGCCGAGCAGGGTGTCGGCGTCGGCGACCGCCTTGCCGCCGGCGGGTCCGTGACCGGCGGCCGAAGCGCGCGGGGTGAGGAGGCCGGCACGCTCGCAGGCGAAGCCGGCAAAAGCGGCGAGGAGGACGATCAGCGGGAAGGGCAAAGCGAAGAAGAAGATGGCGATGAAGGCGCAGGCGGCGATCAGCCGCATCGCCCCGCCGCGCAACGCCCGGCCGCCGATGCGGCGCACCGCCTCCAGCACGATCGCGAGCACCGCCGCCTTGAGGCCGAAGAACAAGGCGGCGATCGCGGGCAGCGCGCCATAGGCGGCGTAGAGCCAGGAGAGCGCCATGATCGCGAGGAAGCCCGGCAGGACGAACAGGGCGCCGGCGACCAGGCCGCCCTTCGTCCGGTGGAGCAGCCAGCCGATATAGGTGGCGAGCTGCTGCGCCTCCGGCCCGGGCAGCAGCATGCAATAGTTGAGCGCGTGGAGGAAACGGGCATCGCCGATCCAGCGTTTCTCCTCGACGAGGATGCGGTGCATGACCGCGATCTGTCCCGCCGGGCCGCCGAAGCTGAGCAGGGCGATCCGGCACCAGACCCGCACCGCCTCGGCGAAGGGCACCGGAGGGGGCGGCCCGCTCCCGCTCATGCGGCCAGCGCGACGGACAGCCGGTTCGGGCTGCGGCGCGCCCGCTCGTAGAGTGCCGCCGCGGCGGCGACGTCCTGGAGAGCCGTGCCCGTCGAATCGAAGAGGGTGATTTCCTCCTCCGTTCTGCGGCCCGATTTGGCGCGGACGACGAGTTCGGCAAGCTCGGCATGGACGTCTTCGCGCCGCATCGATCCGGCGGCGAGGGCGTGGCGGAGGTCGCCCATCGTGACGCACTGATCGAGCACGTCCGCGACGACCGTCGCCTTCGCCATCAAGGCGGGCGTGATCTCGTTCTTCTCCGGGCCGTCGGCGCCGACAGCCGCGACGAACGTGCCCGCTCGCACCATCGTCGCATCGAGAAAGGGCCTGTGCGTGGTCGTACAGGTGACGATGATGTCGGCCTGCGCAGCAGCTTCGCCGAGGTTGGCCGCCGCTTCGGCGCCTGCCAGACTCGAAGCGAGCGCCTCGGCTTTGGGTGGGTTCGCATCCCAGAGAAGGCAGCGGTCGAGAGGGAGAATATCGGCGAGAGCGGCGAACTGGGCCGGCGCCTGGGCGCCGCAGCCGCAGATGAGCAATGTCTTCGATTCGGGGCGCGCGAGGAAGCGGGCGGCGAGGGCGGTGGCGGCGGCGGTGCGCCGGAGCGTCACCTCCGCCGAATCGAGGATCGCGAGGAGCGAGCCCGTCTCGCCGTCGCAGAGCAGGATCGCGCCCTGGATGGTCGGCAGTCCCCACCTGGGCGGGTTGGACGGAAAGTTGCCGTTGAACTTCAGCGCCGCATAGAGCCGGTCGAGGCGGATCGTCGCCGCCTTGGCGTGGAAGGCCCCGCCGGCGCCCCCCAGCGTCAGCGGCGGCGGCGCATGGCCGCGTCCCTCGGCCGTAGCGCAGAACGCCGCCTCCACCGCTGTGAGGTAATCGGCGGGCGTCATCAGATCCGCGATTTCGCGGCGCGACAGAATTAGGGTGTCGGGCGCCTGCGCCATGTCAGGCGCCCTTCTTCCGCCGCGGCGCGTGCGAGACCCAGTCATGGGTCTCGTCGACGGCGTCCCGGCACCAGCGGTAGAAGGAATCGTAGAGCAGCATCCCGTGCTCGAGCTGCTCGCCGTCATCGGCGAACATCCGGGAGAGGCCGAGCGAAGCGGCGAGCAGCCCCGCCGCCTGCGGCGCCAGCTCCGGCCGCGCCGTGTCGGCGCCGCGGACGATGACGGCGAGCCGGGCGAGCGCCGCGATCCCGCCGAGCCCCAATTCCTCCACCATCACGTCGAACGTGCAGGAGTCGCCGCGGTGGCTCCAATAGACGCCGTCCACATCGAAGGGCGCGGCGCCGAAACGCTCCGCCACCGCCCCGACCTCCGTCGGCGCGACGAACAGGAACAACGCCGCCGGATCGACGAAACGGCGGATCAGCCAGGGGCAGGCGATCCGGTCGACCTTCGGCCGCGCCCGCGTCACCCAGATCGTGCGGCCCTCGCCGTCGCGCGGCGGCAGCTTCGCGGCGTCGACCAATGGCAGGCCCGCCGCCGCCCAGGCCGCGAACCCGCCTTCCAGCACCTCCGCCGGCCGGCCCGACGCCCTCCGCCAGGCGGCGATTCCGGGCGAGGCCTCCCGGCCGTCGGCGCAGACGATGATCGCGGGACCCGTGCCGCCGGCGCCCGGCGCGTCGGGCGCGGCGGAGCCCCGCACGGATGCGGGGATCAGCCGCGGGTGCGCGGCAAAGGCGTCGCCGGCGCGGATGTCGAGGATCGCCGGGCAGCCGGGCGTGCCGACGAGGCGGAACAGTTTTTCAGGCGAGATCGCATTGATGGCAGGCATGCAGCGTCCCCTTTGAGCCAAGGACGCGATGCTTCGGCATGTCGCCTCATGGGGTGATCGCAGACCCCATCGGCGGATTAGAGGCGAAGCAGGCGGCCGCTGTCAAGCGGCGCGCCTCAGCTGGTAGTGGGTCAGTTTGAAATCACCTAAGTAGAACAGGCGCTGGAACAGGGCTGGTTGCCTGTTCGCTCAGCAGAGTGCACCGGGGCGAAGAAGATCAGGATCATGGGAAGCCCCGACATCGAAGCCGTCTCGACCAGCTAAGCGGAGCGCCAGAACCTTACGATGCGGATGCATATGCGCCGCTTCACCCGGCTCACCAATGCGTTCTCAAAGAAGGTCGAGACCCACGCTTACGCGGTCGCGCTCCACATGATGTATTACAACTTCGTCCGCATCCATAAGACGCTCCGCATTACCCCGGCCATGGCAGCGGGCGTAACGGATCGGCTTTGGGAGATTGCGGATATCGCCACGTTGGTCGAGGATGCGGAAGCGAGGCCGACGAAGCGCGGACCTTACCAGAAGCGGGAGGATGCTGCGTGAGCGACCGCATGATAGGCGCGGCTGCCGTGGTCATGGGCGTCATCCTTTTGGTATGGTGTCTTCGTGACGGGGAGGCAGCAATCAGCGTTAACTTCCGGCACTTTCACCGCGCGACGCACCCCAAGGCATTCTGGACGTTGATAGTGTTCTACGCTGCGATGGTGCTTTTTGGTGTGATAGCTCTGATTTCAAACTGACCCACTACCCCTCAGCTGCCGACGACGATCAGCTCGAACGAGCCCGGGACAAGGCTCGGCCGCTGACCGGCGGTCGCCGGCGGCTGGAAGCGGGCGGTCGGCAGATAGACCCGGCCGGTGGCGGGATCGACGGCGCCGGTGCGGGCGCCGGCCTGGGTCGGGATCCGGGCGATGAGCCGGGGGAGGGGCGGGGCGGTGTCGATCACTGCCAGGGTGCCGTCGCCGCCGGAGGGGATATAGGCGCGGTGGCGGGCCGGATCGGCGAAGGCGCCGTCCGGCCGCGGGCCGATGGCGATCTCGCCGGCGACCGCGCCGGTCGCGGCGCGGACCAGTTTGGCGACGCCGTTGGCGCAGGCCGAGACGAGGATGCCGGAGGGGAGATAGGCGAGGCCGGTCGGGCCGTCGCAGCCGGGCAGGGCGATATGCCTGATGACGCTGCGGCGGGCCAAATCTACTTCGGCGATCTCGTTCTTGTCCTCGACGTTGACGAACAGATGGCCGTGCCCGTCCAGCGCCGGCAGCTCGAGGCCGCCGCCGATCGCGACCGTCCCCACCGCTTTGGCGGTCGCCGGATCGACGATGGTCGCGGTGCCGTCGCGCGCGTTCATCACCCAGACCGTCCTCGACGCGGGATCGTAGATCGCCGCGTCGGGATTGGCGCCGGTCGGGACCTGGGCGGTGACGGCGCCGGTGGCGCTGTCGAACAGGATGGCGCTGTTGCTCTGGCCGGACGTTGCGATGCCGAGACGGGTGCCGGGAATGGCGAAGGCGGCGTGGAGCCGCGCGCCCGGCACGAATTTGGGCGTGACCGCGCCGGTGCGCAGATCCACCGCCATCACTCCGTCGGTGCGGGCGACGAGCAGGCGGTGATGGGCGGGGTCGACGCTGAGCAGGTCCCAGCCGCCGTCGGGGCCGGCGATGCGCTGCACCACCTTCATCGGCGGCGCGGCCGGCGCGGCGGCGGCCAGCGCCAAAGCCGGAAGGACGAAGGCTAGGATCCTGCTGATCTTCATTCGAAAAGCTCCCGAATCGGCGCCGCGGCCCGAACCGGGCGGCGGCCGTCGGCCCTGCATGTCGGACTGCACGCGGCCGGGCAAGTGAACAGAGTTCAAAGGAGCCGCGACGCCATCATCATCGCGCCGATCAGGGCAGCGGCGGCGCTGGCGAGGAGCACCGCACCCGCCGCGGCGTCCTTCGCATGGCCGATCTCCCGCGCATGATGCGGATGCACTTCGTCGATCAGATATTCGAGCGCGGCGTTCGCCATCTCCAGCGCCAGCACCAGAGCGGCGGCAAGGACGAGCAATGCGCACCAGAGCCAGCCGGGCCGCAGCCAGATCGCCCCGCCCACCGCGCCCGCGGCGAGAATGAGCTGGGTCCGGAAGCTCTTTTCGCGGGCCGCGACGATTCGAATCCCCGCTGCCGCGAAACCGAGCCGGGTGCGAAAAGAGCGGTTCTTCCAGGGCGAGCGAGGCGCATCCATCGCTCCTGCATAACCGGCGATCGCCCGGCTGGGATGGGCAAGTCGAGGAGAAAGAGCGGAGACGAAGCGCAGGAAGGTCAGCTTTTCGCCCGCTCCCGGATCCTGGCGATGGTGGTGGCGCTGGTGATCTGCTCGACGTCGGTCCTGAGGTGGAGGAGCTTCACGCCCTTCTCCCGCATCGCCCGCTCGAGCGCGGGCGCGAATTCGCCGTTCGCCGCCACCGTCTCGGCCCAGGCGCCGTAGGCGCGGGCGAGGGCGGCGAAGTCCGGATTGGCCAGATCGGTGCCGGAGACTCGCTCCGGATATTCGCGCTCCTGGTGCATGCGGATGGTGCCGTAGCTGCCATTGTCGACGACCAGGACGAGGATGTTCGCGCCGGTGCGGATCGCGGTGGCAAGCTCCTGGCCGTTCATCAGGAAATCGCCGTCGCCGGCGACGACCACCGCCTGCCGCCCCGGCGCCCGCAATGCCGCCGCGACCGCGGCGGGGAGGCCGTAGCCCATCGAGCCGTTGGTCGGCGCGAGCTGCGACGGGAAGGGGCCGTAATGCCAGAAACGGTGCCACCAGCCGGAGAAATTGCCGGCGCCGTTGCAGATGATGCTGTCGGCGGGAAGGCGCCGGCGCATCTCCGTCACCACCAGCCCGAGGTCGAGCGCGGCGCCGCTCGGCTTCGCCGTCGACCAGTCGAGCCATTCCCGATGGGCCTCGGCGCCGGTCGAGAAGGAGAAGAGGTCCGGATCCTCCCAGCTCGCCGCCAGCTCGGCGAATTCGCGCATGTCGGCGCAGATCGGCAGATCGGTGCGGTAGACGCGGCCGAGCTCGTTCGGATCGGGATGGACGTGGACGAGGAGCTGGCCCGGATGATCCGGCGTCACCAGGCTGTAGCCGTCGGTGGTCGCCTCGCCGAGGCGCGGGCCGATGACGAGCAGGAGATCGGCCTCGCGGACGCGCTGGACGAGCTTGGGATTGGGCCCGTAGCCGAGATTGCCGGCATAGACCGGCGAGTCGTTGGCGACCGCGTCCTGGCGGCGGAAGGCGACGGCGACCGGGAGTCCGAGCCGCTCGGCGAAGGCGGCGAAATGATGCGCCGCGCCGGCGTCCCAGCCGGCGCCGCCGACGATCGCGACCGGCGCGCAGGCATCCTTGAGCAGGCCGGTCAGAGCCGTCATCGCCATCGCGCAGGCGGGCTGGACGGGCGGGGCGACCCGCGCCCGGTCGACCGCCTCGACCTCGTCGCGCAGCATGTCCTCGGGCAGAGCGAGGACCACCGGGCCGGGCCGCCCCGCCATCGCCGTCGCAAAAGCGCGGGCGACATATTCGGGGATGCGGGCGGCATCGTCGATCCGCGCCGCCCATTTGGCGAGCGGCCGGAACATCGCCGCGAAATCGACCTCCTGAAAGGCTTCCCGGTCGCGGTCGCCGCGGGCGACGTCGCCGATGAACAGGATCATCGGCGTCGAATCCTGGAAGGCGACATGGACGCCGATCGAGGCGTTGGTGGCGCCGGGGCCGCGGGTGACGAAGGCGATGCCCGGCCGCCCGGTCATCTTGCCGTCGGCCTCGGCCATGTAGGCGACGCCGCCTTCCTGCCGGCAGACGATGAGGTCGATCGCCGGCGTGTCGTGGAGCGCGTCGAGCACGGCGAGGAAGCTCTCGCCCGGCACGGTGAAGATCCGGTCGCAGCCCTGCGCCACCAGATTGTCGACGAGGATGCGTCCGCCGGTTCGGGCCCTGCTCATGCGCCGCGGCCTAGCGGCTCGCAAAGAGCAAGGGAAGACGGCGCTCTACTGACATGAGTGTAAGCATCTTGACGGCCGCGCGGCATCGCGTCAGTTGAAGGCAAAGCTTTCGGGAGAGACGCGAATGACGAAGAGCGAGATGGCCGCCGCCCTGAACGAGCGCAGCGCCTGGTTGCCGGGCAAGACCGTGAAGATCGATTTCGGCGATCCGGGCGTGGTCCTGCTCGACGGCGTCGGCAACCGCGTCACCGAGGAAGACGGCCCCGCCGACACCACGATCAAGGTCGCCTGGGAGGATTGGGAGGCGATGCGCGACGGCAAGCTGGACGGCATGACCGCCTTCATGCAGGGCAAGCTCCGCGTCGAGGGCGACATGTCCAACGCGATGCAGCTCCAGGGCGTGCTGGCCAAGCTCCGCTAGACCAGCCCGCTCCCCCGGGGGTCCGGAGGGCAAATCCCCGCTACGGGGCCGATTCGCCGCCCCTCAGCCTCTGTTCAGCTTGGTTATGCTGTTATCAACCGTCCGTCGCGCGCGACGGATGGATGAACGCGCCGGCCGTTCATGCGTTGGGACGGTCGAGCGGAATCAGGACAGGAGTATTTGTCATGACCAGCGTTTTGAAGACGGGCGTCCTCGGCCTGGCTGCCGCCGCCACCTTGGCGGTGACCGCGACTCCGGCGGATGCGCAATATTATCGCCACCGCCACCATGGCGACGATGCCGCCTGGGCGGTCGGAGCCGGCATTCTCGGCCTCGGCATCGGCGCGGCGATCGCCTCGAGCAACCGCGGTTACCGCGGCTATAATCGCGGCTATTACAACGATCCCTATTACGGCAGCTACGACCCCTATTACGGCAACAGCTACGGCAACAGCTACGGCTATAACAGCTATGACAACGGCTATTACGGCCAGGGCTATTATAACGGCTACCGCCGCAATTGCGTCACCCGCCGCCAGTGGGATCCCTATTACGGTCGCTGGGTCCGCGTCCGCTATTGCTGATGCGGCAGCCGGGCCGTCCTGCGGGCGGCCCGGCGCCCCTTTTTCGCGCGGTCCTTCGCTAACGCGTGAACTTCTCGCCCGCTTCGGCCTTGCGGACGAGCAGATCGGAGAGGCTGAAATCGGCGCCGAGCCGGCCCTGCTGCCGCCTTAGCCCCTCGACGATCTTGTCGAGCCCTTCGGTGTCGGCCCAGAACATCGG
>JAXDOV010000152.1:0-26753 GCA_034668705.1 Sphingomonadales bacterium | reverse complement strand
GTGCGGGTGATGACCGTCCACGGCTCCAAGGGCCTGCAGTCGCCGGTGGTGATCCTCGCCGACGCCTGCGCCGACCCGGACCGAAGGGGCGGCGGCTTCGGCGGCAGCTTTGCCAGGCTGGAGAGCGACGGTCTGTCGCTGCCGGTGTTCCGGCCGCGCAAGGACGAGGTCGGCGAGCCGCTGAAGAGCCAGATCGAGGCGCAGGACCGGCGCGAGCGGGAGGAGCATTGGCGGCTCCTCTACGTCGCCATGACCCGGGCCGAGGAGCGGCTCTATGCCGGCGGCGCGCTCGGCCCCGCCGATCGCAACGGGCCGCCCAGGGCGAGCTGGTACGCCGCGCTCGACGCCTCGCTGGCCGCGCTCGGCGCCGGGGAGCAGGATGATCCGATCTGGGGCCAAGCCCGCAGCTTCGGCGACGCGCTCCAGCCGGGCCGGATGCCGGGGCGGGGGACGCGTGCCGCGCCGGCCAGCCCGGCCTGGATCCGCCGCCCGGCGCCGGTCGAGGCGCGGCCGCCGCGGCCGCTGGCGCCGTCCTCGCTCGGCGACGAGGATGTCGCCGATCCGCCGCCCTCGCCGGCGATGCGGGCGGCGGCGGAGCGGGGGCGGCTGCTCCACCGCCTGTTCGAGCGGCTTCCCGACGTGCCGCCGGAGGAAAGGGCGGCGCGCGGGGAGCGCTGGCTCGAACGGTCCGCGGGGGTCGCCGATCCGGAGCTGCGGCGGGCGCTGGTCGCCGATGCCTGCCGGATCGTCGCCGATCCCGCTTATGCCGAATTGTTCGGGCCCGCCGCCCTCGCCGAAGCGCCGATCGCGGCGGTGGTGGCGGACGGGCTGGTCGTCTCGGGGACGGTCGACCGCCTGCTCCTCGAGGAGGACCGGATCGTCCTCGCCGACTTCAAGACCGGACGCAGGGCGCCGGCGTCGCTGGCCGAGATCCCGGTCGCCCATCTGCGGCAGATGGCGGCCTATGCCGAAGCGCTGAAGCTGATCTTCCCCGGCCGGCGGATCGAGGCGAAGCTGCTCTATACCGCGGCGCCGGTCATGCACGATCTGCCGCCCGCCCTGATCGCCCGCCATATTCCGCGGCCGCGGGAGGTTGAGCCGCCGCTTCCGCCACCCGAGGGTCCGTCTTCGGTTCCCACGCTCGTTGCGGGAACCGAAGACAGACCCTACATCGCTGTCGACCCCCGAGGAGATTGAAATGGGCACCAAGAGCGTTACCGACGACAGCTTCCAAGCCGACGTGATCGGGTCCGACAAGCCGGTCCTCGTCGATTTCTGGGCCGAATGGTGCGGCCCGTGCCGGATGATCGCGCCGGCGCTGGAGGAAATCAGCCTCGAGCTGAGCGAGAAGGTGACGGTCGTGAAGCTCAACATCGACGACAATCCCGACGCGCCCGCCCGCTACGGGGTGCGCGGCATTCCGACGATGATCCTGTTCAAGAACGGCGCGCCCGCCGCCACCAAGGTCGGCGCCGCGCCCAAGACCCAGCTGCAGAGCTGGCTCGAGGCGCAGCTTTAACCTTCCCTTCGGTCCTCCCCTCGATTTCGAGGGGAGGGGGACCGCACGAAGTGCGGTGGAGGGGCCTTGCGCCGTGCCATGCCCCTCCACCAGCCTTCGGCCGGTCCCCCTCCCCTGCAAAAGCAGGGGAGGATTGGTCATTCCGGCGGCTCCGTCCCTTCCAGCCCGCGGGTATCCGGCCTGAACTTCGCATGCCGGGGGAGATCGTCCTTCGGTTCGAACCAGCCGATCCGGCTGCTCCAGAAGATGTGGAAACCGGGCGGCGCCCGCTCCGGCTCGTCGAGGGTGGCGACGCTGAAGTCGATTGTCTCGGGTTGGTGGTCGACCGTCATCAGGAAGGGCGTGCCGCAATCGCCGCAGAAGAGGCGGTGGCAAGCTGCTCGACTGGAAGCGCTTCAGCCGGTCCTCGCCCTTCGTCCAGACCAGCTTGCCGGCGGCCACGCTGGCGAAGACCATGGCCGGGGCGCCGCTGTTCAGCTGGCAGGTGCGGCAATGGCACCAGCCGGTGTCGAAGGGCGCGCTTTCGAGCCTGTAGCGAACCGCGCCGCAGGCGCAGCCGCCGGTCCAGGGCTTTTCGTCCATAGCGCGGGCTAGTCCGGCACCGCGCCCTGGGTCAATCCTTGCGGAACCCATGGACGCCGCCGCTGCCAATCACTATGTCCCACCCCGCGCGCTCACGATGAGCGCGGGCTGATGGATGCACGCGTGCAGATATTGCTCTTCCTCTCGGCGATGTTTGCCGGTCTCACCGGATTGATCTCCGGCGACCGGACCGTCGAGCCGCGCCATGTGGAGCATGCCATTGCCGCGGCGGCGGCCGTCGTCGAGATCGCGCCGGCGGCCGCGCACAAGGCGGAGATCGCCCGCGCCCTCGACCGGCCCGCCGAAGCGGCGCCCGTTGCCGTTCGTGCATTCTATCCGGCGGCCCCGGCGGTCCTTCACCGCCTTGCGCCTGTGGACGAACGTCGGCTCGAATAGATTTTCCGGCCCGATCGTCCGGGCCCCTTCGACAGACTTCAGCCCGCGTGCGCGATACGCGCACCGTCTCACCAGCTTATCACAGGGATTTCCAGCATGTTCGGCGGAGTTGCCAAAGCCATTTTCGGGTCGTCGAACGACCGTTACGTCCGGTCGCTGAGGAAGATCGTCGAGCGGATCAACGGCTTCGAGCCCACCGTCTCGGCGATGACCGACGAGGAGCTCGCCCGCCAGACCATCCTGTTCCGCGAGCGCCTCGCCGAGGGCGAGGATCTCGACGACCTCATCCCCGAGGCCTTCGCCACCGTCCGCGAGGCGGCCAAGCGCACGCTCGGCCAGCGCCATTACGACGTCCAGATGATCGGCGGCATCGTCCTCCATCGCGGCGAGATCGCCGAGATGCGCACCGGCGAGGGCAAGACCCTGGTGGCGACGCTCGCCACCTATCTCAACGCGCTCGAGGGGAAGGGCGTCCACGTCGTCACCGTCAACGACTATCTCGCCCGCCGCGACGCCGAGTGGATGGGCCAGATCTACCGTTTCCTCGGCATGAGCGTCGGCGTCATCGTCCCCAACCTCACCGACCATCAGCGCCGCATGGCCTATGGCTCGGACATCACCTACGGCACCAATAACGAGTTCGGCTTCGACTATCTACGCGACAACATGAAGTACGAGCGCGGATCGATGGTCCAGCGCCCGTTCAATTTCGGCATCGTCGACGAGGTGGATTCGATCCTGATCGACGAGGCGCGCACGCCTCTGATCATCTCCGGCCCGACCGACGACAAGTCCGAGCTCTACATGTCGGTCGACAAGATCGTGAAGGGCCTCGACCCGATCGATTACGAGCTCGACGAGAAGCAGAAGTCGGTCGTCCTCACCGAGGACGGCACCGAGAAGATGGAGCGGCTGCTCGAGGATGCCGGGCTGCTGTTCGGCTCGAACCTCTACGATTTCGAGAACACGCTCGTCGTCCACCACCTCAACCAGGCGCTGCGCGCCAACGCCATGTTCAAGCGCGATACCGATTATATCGTCAAGGAAGGCAAGGTGATCATCATCGACGAGTTCACCGGCCGGATGATGGACGGCCGGCGCTGGTCGGACGGCCTGCACCAGGCGGTGGAGGCGAAGGAGGGCGTCAACATCGAGCCCGAGAACCAGACCCTCGCCTCGATCACCTTCCAGAATTATTTCCGCCTCTATCCCAAGCTCAGCGGCATGACCGGCACCGCCGCCACCGAGGCGTCGGAATTCTGGGACATCTACAAGATGAACGTCGTCACCATCCCGACCCATCTGCCGGTGCGGCGGGCCGACGAAGAGGACGAATTCTACAAGAACCAGGCCGACAAGTTCGCCGCCATCGCCAAGGGTATCAAGGAGAAGCAGGAGATCGGCCAGCCGGTGCTGGTCGGCACCGTCTCGATCGAGAAGTCGGAGCTGCTCTCCGAATATCTCGAGCGCGAAGGCGTGAAGCACGAAGTGCTCAATGCCCGCTATCACGAGCAGGAAGCCCATATCGTCGCCCAGGCCGGCCGCTCCGGCGTGGTGACGATCGCCACCAACATGGCCGGGCGCGGCACCGACATCCAGCTCGGCGGCAATGTCGAGTTCCGGATCAATGACGAAATCGGCGAGATGGAGGAGGGGCCGGAGCGCGAGGCCGCCATCGCCCGGATCAAGCAGGAAGTCTCCGACGAGAAGGACCGGGTGATCGCCGCCGGCGGCCTGTTCGTGCTCGGCACCGAGCGCCACGAGAGCCGGCGCATCGACAACCAGCTGCGCGGCCGCTCGGGCCGCCAGGGCGATCCCGGCCTGTCGCGCTTCTATCTCAGCCTCGACGACGACCTGCTCCGGATCTTCGGTCCGCAGACCATGTTCTCGCGGCTGATGAACAAGAATCTCGCCGATGGCGAGGCGATCATCTCGCCCTGGATCTCGAAGGCGATCGAGACCGCGCAGCGCAAGGTCGAGGCGCGCAATTACGACATCCGCAAGCAGGTCGTCGAATATGACGACGTCATGAACGACCAGCGCAAGGTCATCTACGAGCAGCGCGCCGACATCATGGATGCGGAGACGGTCGGCGACGTCGTCACCGACATGCGCGCGGAAGCGGTCAACGCCATCGTCGGCGAGGCCTGCCCGCCCAACACCTATCCCGAGCAGTGGGATTTGACGCTGCTGAAGGAGCGCCTCAGCCACGTCTTCGGCATCGAGCCGCCGGTCGACGACTGGCTGAACGAGGAATCGGTCGATCCGGAGATGCTGGTCGAGCGCATCGAGGCGCTGGTCGACGCCCAGATCGCGGAGAAGATGGCGGAGCTGCCGCCGGAGAGCGCGATCCAGGTCGAGAAGAGCATCCTGCTCCAGTCGCTCGACCTTCACTGGAAGGAGCATCTGGCGATGCTCGATGCGTTGCGCCAGATCATCCACCTGCGCGCCTATGCCCAGAAGAAGCCGATCGACGAGTACAAGCACGAGGCCTTCCAGCTGTTCGAGCGGATGCTGATCGCGATCCGCGAGGACGTGACGCGGACCCTGGCGCTCGCCACCTTCACCATGCAGCCGCCGGCCGACTTCCAGGAGATGGCGGACTTCTCGGCCTTGCCGGACCTGCCGCCGCTCCAGGGCCTGCACGGGCTGCCCGACTTCATCACCAACCATATCGACCCGTTCACCGGCGACGACGACACCGCCGACGTCGACGCGGGCACCGGCAACATCCTCTCCCGCCTGCCGCCGCTCCAGATCGAGCAGCCGGCAATGCCGGACGACGTCAACGTGGCGGAGCTGGCGCGCGTCAGCCGCAACGCGCCATGTCCCTGCGGCTCGGGCCTGAAATACAAGCACTGCCATGGGCAGCTGGCGTAACGAGGGACCAGCCGCAGGCTGGCGGAGGGGCCTGCTGCGGAAGAGGCCCCTCCACCGCGCTACGCGCGGTCCCCCTCCCCTGCAAAAGCAGGGGAGGACCTTTTCAGGCCACCTTGAAGCCTTCCTTGTTCATCATCGCGGTCAGCCGGGCATTCTGCGTCGGCGACAAAGATTGGCGGAAGCCGGGGAAGACCTCGTCTTCCTCCATCCGCATATGCTCGTGGATCATGGCGCGGAAATCGCGGATGCGGGCGAGCCAGTCGGGGCTGTCCTTGGGCAGGGTCTCGAGCTCGTAGAGATAGGTCTTCACATAGCCGTGCTCGCCGTTGAGCGCGTCCGCGTCATGGGCGAGATTGGCCTCGCGCAGCGCCGGATAGATCACATTCTCTTCCTCCACCGCATGCCGGTCGAGCGCATGTTTGAGCTTGGTCAGCAAATGCGCGCGCATCATCGTCTGGCTGTCGTCGGTCGCCTCGATCTTGTCGAAGAGGGCGAGGGTCGCCCGATGCTCGGCCTTCAGCGCGTCGAGCCAGTCGCCGGTGGCGCCGCTGGAAAATTGGACGAAGAGCTTGCGCCCGACATTGGCGGCCATGCCGATCGCCGCGCCGGCCAGCGCCGCGCCGGCGATCACGCCGGCATTGCCGCCGCCCCAGCCGGATGAATTGTCCTGTCCGCCGCCGGACCTGCTGCCCTGCTTCGACTCTGTCCTGCTCGCCATGAGGTCCTCCTGCTGAAGTCGGTTGGAGGAACCGCCGGGGCGGCACCGGGTTCCGGCCGACGCTCCCGGAAAAGGGCCGCTGTTTCAGACGTTTCGGTCACGGTGCGGCGGGGCGTTGCGGCGGCGCGCCGACCAGCGGGGTCTTGAGGGGTGCCCGGTTCGTTCGGAGCGGCAACCACAGGAGAGCCTCCATGAAAGCTTTGGTCTGGCACGGCAAGATGGACATCAGGTGCGACACGATCCCCGATCCCGAAATCGAGGATCCGAAGGACGCGATCATCAAGGTCACCAGCTGCGCGATCTGCGGCTCAGACCTCCATCTCTTCCACAATTACATCCCGGCGATGAAGCCGGGCGACGTCGTCGGCCATGAGATGATGGGCGAGGTGGTCGAGACCGGTTCGGCCGTGTCGAAGCTGAGCAAGGGTGATCGGATCGTCATTCCCTTCACCATCAATTGCGACGAATGCGACCAGTGCCGGCGCGGCAATTATTCGCTGTGCGAGCGCTCCAACCGCAACAAGCCGATGGCGGACAAGGTGTTCGGCCACGCCACCGCCGGCCTGTTCGGCTACACCCACCTGACCGGCGGCTATCAGGGCGGCCAGGCCGAATATCTGCGCGTCCCCTTCGCCGACGGCACCCATATCAAGGTCCCCGACAGCCTGACCGACGAGCAGGCCCTGTTCCTCGGCGACATCTTCCCGACCGGCTGGCAGGCCGCCGTCCAGTGCGACATCCAGCCGACCGACATCGTCGCGATCTGGGGCGCGGGCCCGGTCGGCCAGATGGCGATCCGCAGCGCCATCCTGCTCGGCGCGAAGCAGGTCGTCTCGATCGATCGCCTGCCCGAGCGGCTCAGCATGGCCGAGGCCGGCGGCGCGATCCCGATCAACTTCGAGGATGAGAGCGTGATCGAGCGGCTCAACGACCTCACCGGGGGCAAGGGGCCGGACAAGTGCATCGATTGCGTCGGCCTGGAGGCGCACGTCTCCTCGCACCTCGATTCGATGATCGACCGGGTGAAGCAGATGACGATGCTGGAGAGCGATCGCCCGCACGTGCTGCGCGAGATGATCTACGTCTGCCGCGGCGGCGGCGTGCTTTCGATCCCGGGCGTCTATGGCGGGCTGGTCGACAAGATCCCGTTCGGCGTGGCGATGAACAAGGGCCTCACCTTCCGCATGGGCCAGACCCATGTCCGCCGCTGGACCGACGATCTCACCCGCCGGATCGAGGAGGGGCAGATCGATCCCTCCTTCGTCATCACCCACAAGGCCAGCCTCGAAGAGGGGCCGGGCATGTACCGGGTGTTCGAGCAGAAGAATGACAGCTGCATCAAGGTGATGCTGCGGCCGTAGCCGAGCATTGCGCGAAAAGGTGGAAACCGGCTTTTCGCAAGAGCAATGCGGCAACAAAGGATCAAGGAGCATGAGATGAACAACGCATCGACCCTGGTGACCAGCCGCCCCGACCGCAGCCTCACCGTCACCGACCGCGTCGCCCGCGGCCTCGGCTGGTTCAGCCTCGGCCTCGGCCTCGCCGAGATCGTCGCGCCCGGCAGGCTCGGCCGCGCACTGGGCCTCGAAGGCAAGGAGACCCTGCTCCGCGCCTATGGCGGCCGCGAGATCGGCGCGGGGATCTGGGCTTTGTCCGATACGCCGGCGCCGGCGATCTGGGCGCGCGTCGCCGGCGATCTCGTCGACCTCGGCACGCTCGCGGCGGGCCTGCGCGGCGGCGGCGACGACCAGCGCCGCAACGCCTTCATCGCCCTCGCGGCGGTCGGCGGCATCACCCTCGTCGACCTGCTGACGGCGATGAAGCTCAGCGCTGAAACATCTGAGAACAAAGGTGAAAAAGGCCGCGACTATAGCGACCGAAGCGGCTTCCCCGGCGGCGTCGCCAAAGCCCGCGGCGCGGCGCGCGATTTCAGGACGCCGCCGGAATATCGGGCGGCGCCGGCCGAGGAGCCGAGACGGGTGTCCGGGGAGCTGGAGCCGGCCTAGGCGGGGAGGGCGGGAGCAGCCAGCGGGCCGCTTCCGCCGGGCTCTTCTTGTCCCGGTCGCGGTCGACCATCAGATTGGCCTGCCGCATCCGGCCGATCGGGACCGCGCCCACCAGCGGCCGAAGCGCGGCGAGGAAGGCCGCGTCCTGCGCCCGGCGCGGCGACACCAGCAGCAAGGCCTCGTAGCTCGGCAGGGCCCGGCGCGGATCGGCGAGGGTGACGAGGTCGAGCGCGGCGATGCGGCCGTCGGACGAGAAAGCGGAGATCACGTCGGCCGAGCCGTCGGCGACCGCGCGATACATGAAGGTCGGGCTGTAGCTGCGCGATCCGGCGAATTGCAGCCGATAGGCCGCCGCCACCGAGCGCCATTCGGGCCGGCTGAGGAATTCGATGTCACTGGCGAAATGGAGTTGCGGCGCCGCGGCCGACAGATCCTCGATCGACCGGACGTGCAGCCGCTCGGCCCGGTCGCGTCGCATCGCCAGGGCATAGGCATTTTCGAAGCCGAGCGGCCCCAGCACGCCGACGCCGTCCCGCCGCGCCAGCCGGCGCGCCAGCTCGGCGCGGAGGATCGGCGCCGGCGGGTTGTCGGAACGGGCGAGGACGTTGGTCCACAAAGTCCCGCCATAATCGACATAGACGTCGATATCGCCCGCCGCGAGCGCGCGATAGGCGATTGCGGAGCCCAGATCCTCGCGGATTTCGGTGCGGTAGCCGGCGGCGGCGAGCCGGTCGGCAATGGCGGCGGCGAGGATATATTGCTCCGAGAAATTCTTGGCGCCGATCACCGCCAGCGGCCGGTCCTGCCGCGGAGCCCAATGGATCTGGGAGGCGATCAGCGCCGCCGCCAGCAGGCCCAGGCCGGCAAAGGTCCGGACGGCGGAGAGGCGGGCGAGGCCGCTCTCGATCAAGGCCAGCAGCGCGTCGGCGACGATGGCGAGCAGAGCGGCGGCGGCGCAGCCGACCAGCACGCGCACCCAATTCTCGGTCTGGAGGCCGGAGAAGATCAGATTGCCGAGGCTCGGCTGGCCGACCGTCGTCGCCAGCGTCGCCGCGCCGATCGTCCACACCGCCGCGGTGCGGATGCCGGCCAGGAGGACCGGCGCGCCCAGCGGCAGCTCGACCAGAAGCAGCCGTTGGCGGCGGGTCATGCCGACGCCGTCCGCGGCTTCGAGCACGGCGGGATCGAGCCCTTCGCGCGCGGCGACGCCGTTGCGGACGATCGGCAGCAGGGCATAGAGGCTGAGCGCGATCAGCGACGGCAGGAAGCCGAGCGCGGGCAAGGCGAGGCTCGTCGCGCGGTCGACCATCAGCAGCAGCGGATAGAAGAGGGCCAGCAGAGCGAGGGAGGGGATGGTCTGGACGAGCCCGACCGCCGCCAGTAGCGGCACGCGCGCGCGGGGATGGCCGGCGGCCCAGAAAGCGAGCGGCAGGCCCGCCGCGATGGCGATGGCGAGAGCGGCGCAGCTGAGCAGGATATGGGCGCGGACGAGGTCCGGCAGCGCGGCCAGGGCTTCGGCGGCGGCGCCCGTCATGCCCGGCCCTCCAGCGCGGCGAGCCGCTCGGCCTGCCGCCGCGGCACGTCGACCAGGCCGCGGACCGCCTCATCGCCGCCGCCGCGCATCAGCTCGGCGGGCGACGCATCGGCGCGGATGCGGCCGTCGATCAGCACGACGATCCGGTCGGCGAGCAGCAACGCCTCGGTCATGTCGTGGGTGACCATCAGGGTGGTGACGCCGAGCGCGTCGTGGAGGGCGCGACAGGCGCGGCCGAGCGCGTCGCGCGTGACCGGGTCGAGGGCGCCGAACGGCTCGTCCATCAGCATCAAAGGCGGCCGCGCCGCCAAGGCGCGGGCGAGCCCGACGCGCTGCGCCTGGCCGCCGGACAGCGCGTTCGGCCGCCGTCCGGCAAAATCGCGCGGCAGCCCGACCAGGTCGAGAAGCTCCAGCACCCGCGCCTGCCGTGCCGGCCGGTCGGCGCCGGCGAGCCGCAGGGCCATGGCGATATTCTCGCCTACGTTCATGTGCGGGAACAGGCCGATGCCCTGGAAGACGTAGCCGATCCGGCGGCGCAAGGCGGGCGGCGGCGTGTCCCTGATGTCGCTGCCGAGCAGGCGGACGGAGCCCTGGTCGGGCTCGATCAGGCGGTTGATCGTCTTGAGCAGGGTCGTCTTGCCCGATCCGGAGGGGCCGACCAGAGCGACGAAGCTGCCGGCGGCGACCGCCAGGCTGACGCCGTCCAGCGCCGCGCGCGCGCCGTGGCGCTTCGTGATGCCATCCAGCTCGAGAAGGGGCGCTCCGGTCACGCTGCGAGTGTCGGGCCCGCCGCGCCGCGAAGCAAGGCCTCAGTCCGGCAGCCGGCAGACGTCCACCCAGCCGCGCGCGACGAGGCTCGCCAGCCGCTCCGGCGTCACCCTGACCGAGCTGGTCAAGGAGCCGGCGGCGGGGAAGACCTCGTCATAATCCCGCAGCGACAGGTCGCAATAGACCGGCAGCGGGCTGGCCAGCCCGAACGGGCAGACGCCGCCGACCGGATGGCCGGTCGCCGCCAGAATCTCCTCCGGCCCGAGCATGCGCGGCCGGCCGCCGAACGCCGCCTTGGTCTTCGCATTGTCGAGCCGCGCATCGCCCCGCGTCACCAGCAGGAAGGTCTCGTCCCGCACCCGCACCGCCAGCGTCTTGGCGATCCGCGCCGGCTCGACGCCGAGCGCCTGCGCCGCCTCGGCGACGGTGGCGGTGCTCATCCCGTTGTCGACGATCGCCAGATCGGGCGCATGCTCGGCCAGCCAGGCGCGGACGGACTCGAGGCTCATGAAAGGACGTCCGGGACGAGGCTGGGCATGAAGGAATGGCTCCCCGGGACGGATTCGAACCATCGACCAACCGGTTAACAGCCGGTTGCTCTACCGCTGAGCTACCGGGGAGCAGCCTTTCGGCGAGGCGCGCCTATAGCAGCGGGATTCTTGCGCTGGCAAGGCTTTGAGCCGGCTCAGGCGGTGAATTGCTCCATCGTGATCCGCTCGTCGAGCGCATGTTCGGGATCGAAGAGGAGAATGAGCTCGAGGCTGCGGTCGACGCGGATCTCGACCTCGGCGACGTCGCGGACCTCGTGCTGGTCGGCGACCGCCGAGACCGGGCGCTTGAGCGGGTCGAGGACGCGCAGCAGGATCGGGAGGTCGTCGGGAATGAGGGCGCCGCGCCAGCGCCGGGGCCGGAACGGGCTGATCGGCGTCAGCGCCACCAGGTTCGAGCCGAGCGGCAGGATCGGCCCCTGGGCGGAAAGATTATAGGCGGTTGAGCCCGCCGGCGTCGCCGCGAGGATGCCGTCGCAGATCAGTTGCGGCAGGACGACGCGGCCGTTGACCGAGATTTCGATCCAAGCCGCCTGGCGCGTCTCGCGCAGCAGGGAGACTTCGTTGATCGCGGCGCGGCTGGTTTTCTTGCCGTCGGCGCTGGTGGCGATCATCCGCAACGGGGCGACCTTGAACGGTTTCGCGCCGTCCACCCGCTCGCGCAGGCCCTCCAGCCGCCATTCGTTCATCAGGAAGCCGACGGTGCCGCGGTTCATCCCGAAGATCGGCAGCAACCGCTCCCGGTCGAGCATTTCGTGGAGAGTCTGGAGGAGGAAGCCGTCGCCGCCCAGGGCGATGATCAGCTCCGCATCCTCGAGCGGCACGAAATCATAGCGCTCCCGCAGCATCGCCTCGGCCGCCTGCGCCGCCTCGGCGGAAGAGGCGAGCAAGGCCGCCGGTCTGTCCGCATTCGCCTTCATCGCCTCTTGCTAGGGTTTGCCGTTGCCGGCGGCAAGCTGCGCCTGTTCCGCCCCGACACAGGCGCGCCCGCAAGCCGCTCTAAACCGATTGTTGAGGGAGAGGCCCCAGAGTAGAGCCGTGGAGGTCGCAGATCAGCGGAACGGGAAAGAGGAGGGCAAGATGGCCGCTGTCGGCGGCGCGGCGCCGCTCTTCATCCTGTCCTTCCGTCATCGCGACGAGCTGATCTCGGCGGCCGAAAGCGCCGGCTGGCAGCCGATCGCGGCGCGGCGCGCCGACAATGCCGAGAGCCGCTTCATCACCTCGGGCGCCGCGGTGGCGATCGTCGACGCCCGCGGCGCGCTGCCGGAGGGGCGGGAAGGGGTGCGCATGCTGGCCGATCCCTGCGAGGCCAATGCGGCGGCGCTGCTCGTCCTCCTCTCCCGCACCGACGAGGAGTCGCTGGACGAGTTCCACGCCGCCGGCGCCACCCATTTCCTGGTCAGCCCGTTCAGCGAGCAGCAGCTGCTCCACGCCTTCAACTTCGCCCGGCGCCATGCCGACCGGGTCGGCGGCCGCCGGCCGATCCGCGCCGGCGATTCCGGCAAGGTCGAGGCGGCGGCCTCGTGGCGGTGGGAACCGGGCTCCGCCACCGTCGAGCTGAGCCCGGCGCTGGCGCGCAAGGCCGGCTTCGGCGAGGAGCAGGGCCGGAAGGTGCGGCTGATGGAGCTGTTCCGCAAGCTCGACGCCGAGGGCCGCCGCGCCGCCCGCGGCGCCGTCGACCGTTTGCTCGCCACCGGCCAGTCGACCGCCTTCGCCCATGCCGACGGCGATACGGAAGGCGGGCGGCTCGCCCATCATTTGCGGGTGGACGAGGAGAAAGGCGGCGTCGTCGGCCGGACCGAGGCGATCGTGCCGCTCGACGGGCCGGCCTGGCAGTCGCGCGATCCGATGACCGGCCTGCGCGATGCGCGGGCGGCTCGGGCGTGGATGGAAAGGCAGCTGGCGGCGCCGGCCGACGCCGAGCCCGCTCTGGTGCTGCTGCTCCTTTCGGTCAGCCGCTTCGACGCGATCAACGCCGCCTTCGGCCGCGGCACCGGCGATGCGGTGCTGCAGGCGGCGGCGCGGCGGATCGAACGGGTGGTCGATGCGGACGGCCGGCGCCGGCTCGTCGCCCGCGTCGCCGGGGCGGAGTTCGCCGTCCTGCTCGGCGCGCCGACCAGCCTCAGCGAGGGCCGGTTCCTCGCCGGCCAGCTGGTCGAGGCGATCGGCCGTCCGTTCATGTCCGGCGACCATGTCATCACCCTGGGCAGCCGCGCCGGCGTCGTCGCTTCGGAGACGGGAGACGATGCGGCGGCTTTGCTTCGCCGGGCCAGCGCCGCGCTGGCCGAGGCGAAGAGCGGCGACGGCGGGCCGGTGCGGGTGCTCGATGCGGGCGCGGCCGAGGACGGCGCGCTCGGCGACCGGCTCGAGATCGACCTGCGCCGGGCGCTCGACAAGGACGAGATCGAGATCCTGTTCCAGCCGCAGGTGTCGATCGCCAGCCGCCGTATCACCGGCGCCGAGGCGCTCGCCCGCTGGCGCCATCCCCAATATGGCGAGCTCGGCGCCGTCACCCTGTTCAGCGTCGCCGAGCGATCCGACTATCTGGTCCAGCTTTCCGATCACGTGCAGCGCAAGGCGATCGCCGCCGCCGCGGCCTGGCCGGAAGCGCTGGCGGGGCTCCGGCTTGCGGTGAACATCACCGCAGCCGACATCGTCCGGCCGGGCTTCGCCGGCCTGTTCCTGCGGCTCGTCGCCGAGAGCGGCTTCGCGCCGGGCCGGCTGACCGTCGAAGTGACCGAGAGCGGCCTGATCGAGGATCTCGGCGCCGCCGCCGGCCTGCTCGCGCAGCTGCGGGAGGGCGGCCTGCGCGTCGCCATCGACGATTTCGGCACCGGCTATTCGAGCCTCGCTTATCTGAAGGCGCTGCCGCTCGACTATCTCAAGATCGACAAGCGCCTTTGCGAGGACATTACCGGCTCGGTGCGCGACCAGGTCGTGGTCCGCAGCGTCATCGACATGGCCCGCTCGCTGGGCCTCGAAGTGGTGGCGGAGGGGGTGGAGACCGAGGAGCAGCTCGCCCTCCTCGCCCGCGAAGGCTGCACGCTCTACCAGGGCTTCCTCTGCTCGCCGCCGGTCGATGCGGAGACGCTGGCGAGACTCGTTTCTAAACGGCTCCTAATGAGGGAAAGGTGATGACTGGCTCCGCGCTCCTGTCGTTCCTGCTGTTTCAATCCGCGGTCCCCCCAGGGCCACCGCCTTATGGGGTAGCACCAGAAAAACTGTCGCTGATGATCGCGATACTGTCGAAGCATCCTTCGGAAAGCGACCCAGGCTACGGAACGGATTATGAAGCGCTCGCTCCGGTCGCTGAAGATGCATTGCGATTCACGAAGCTCGCGCGAGACCCTGTCGCCCGAGCAAAGCTACTCTACCGACTTGTCGGGCAGTTGCAGTGGGAGCGCCCTCATCTCGGGCAGGATATCCTGAGTTGCATGGCTAGGCCGATCGCGAGTCGTCTGTCGATGGAGGAGCTGAGGGATATTGACAGATTCGCGGACACGCCGCTGGGCACCAAATTCTTCTCCGTGGCAGGGGTCGGCGCCGGCCACCTTCGAGAATGCTATCGCCAGATTGTGTCCAATGTCCGGGTCACCGAGGACGACCTTACCGCAGTTGGGGTGAAGCCGCGCGAGGCCAAACGGGCGCTGGCGAAGCCGCGCGAGGCGACGCTGGCGATCGATTGACTGCCGACTCGGTCTAATCAGCCCGGTCGTGGAGGTGGGGCCTCATTGGCCCAGTTGTTATTGTCGACCCCGCCGTCGTTCGTGCCTCGCCTTTGCGCCTGCCGCCTGTTCGGATAGGATGACGGTCTCATCCGACGCGGCGGGGGGTCCGGACGATGAAGGCGCCATTGTTGGTGATCGGCCTCGATGCCTTCGATCCCGACCTCGCACACCGCTGGGCCGGGGCGGGAGAGCTGCCGATTCTGGCCGGCTTGCTGGAAAGCGGCGCGCATTGCCCGGTCCGCAATCCGTTCGGCCTGTTCGTCGGCGCCTTGTGGATCAGCTTCGCCTCGGCCGCGCGGCCGCACCGCACCCGCTATCATTGCTGGGACGAGATCGACCCCGCCACCTATCGCTGGCGCCCCGTCGGGCCGAAACCGGAGCTTTACGAGCCGTTCTGGAGCCGGATCGCGGCGGCCGGGCGCCGCGTGGCCGCGATCGACGTGCCGCACGCCCGCGCGAAGCCGGAAGGGGCGGCGCTCGAAATGTTCGAATGGGGCTGCCACGATCGCCATTTCGGCCTGCACAGCGCGCCGCCGGGACTCGCGCGCGCGTTGTCGGCGGAATTCGGCTTCCATCCGGTGCTCGGCCCGCAGCCGTGGCGCGAGCGCCATTTCTCCCCCGACGACTTCTTCGCGCGCAAGGGCCGCAGAGCGCGCGGCCCGGCCGAGGAGGGGCGGCTGACCCGGGCGATGGTCGCGGGGGTGGCGGCGAAGGGGAGGATGCTCCGGGCGCTGCTGGCGCGGCAGGATTGGGACCTGTTCCTCGCCGTGTTCGGGGACGGCCATGCGATCGGGCATCAGCAATGGCACCTTCACGACGAGACGCATCCGCGCTTCGACCCGGCGGCGCGGGATGCGGCGGGCGGCGATCCGATCCTGCGCGTCTACAAGGCGATCGATGCGGAGGTCGGGCGGCTGATCGCCGGTCTGTCGCGGGACGCGACGATCATGCTCCATCTCAGCCACGGCATGACCGCCCATCATGACGGCACCCATTTGCTCGACGAGCTGCTCGCGCGGCTCGACGGCGACATTGGCGGGCCCGTCCGGCGGGCGGCCAAGCCCCTCCTTCCGGCATTGCAGCACGCGGCGGCGCGTCTCGGCCTGCCGATCGGCCTCACGAGCGCGATCGGGCAAGCGCTGCGCGGCGACCGCGCCGCCGCCCGCGCCCGCCGCCGCTTCTTCGCCGAGCCCAATAACAGCGTCTATGGCGGCATCCGCTTCAACCTGTGCGGCCGCGAGCCGCAGGGCCGCGTCCGGCCGGAGGCGCTGGACGGGCTGATCGCCATGCTGGAGCGGGAGCTGCTCGCCTTGACCAATGTCGCGACGGGCCGCCCCGCCGTGATCGCGCTTCATCGCTGTGCGCGTCACCATCGCCGCGCGCCGGACGACGCCATGCCGGACCTGTTCGTCGAATGGGAGCGCAGCGCGCCGATCGAAGCAATCTCTTCGCCCGCCATCGGCACGTTGCGAACCCGCTACACGCACTGGCGGACGGGCGACCACAAGCCGGACGGCCTGCTGATCGCCCGCGGCCCCGGCCTCGCTGCCGGCGCCGGGATGCCGGGCCTCGAGGTGGAAGACCTTGGCCCGAGCATCGCCGCGCGCCTCGGAATCAGCCTCGACCAGGTCGACGGCCGCGCCGCCCGCTGGCTCGCCGGCGCGCCGCCGGTCAGCCGATTATCCGCGCCAGCCCTCGTGACAGCTGCACCGCTCCGTTGATCCGGCTCGCCGCGTCCGGCCAGCTGCGGGTGATCACAAGCTTCGAATCCGGCCGCAGCCTGGCGGTGCCCTTGAGCCGCTGGACGTAGGCGATCAGGCCTTCGAGGTCGGGGAAATGATCGTTGTGGAAATGGACGAGCGCGCCCTTCGGGCCGACGTCGAGCTTCACCACGCAGGCGCGGCGACAGTTGAGCTTGACCTCGATCACCTTGAGCAGATTCTCCGTCTCCTCGGGCAGCTTGCCGAAGCGGTCGATCATCTCGGCGGCGAAGGGCTCGATCTCCTCGGCCTTCTCGAACTCGTTCATCCGCCGGTAGAGGCCCATGCGCAGATCGAGATCGGGGACATAGTCTTCGGAGATCATGATCGGCGCGTCGACCGTGATCTGCGGCGAGAAATCGCCGTCCGCGCGGATCTGCCCGCCGGACTTGGCTTCCAGGATCGCCTCCTCGAGCATCGACTGGTAGAGCTCGAAGCCGACCTCCTTGATATGGCCGGACTGCTCGTCGCCGAGCAAATTGCCGGCGCCGCGAATGTCGAGATCGTGGCTGGCGAGCTGGAAGCCGGCGCCGAGCGATTCGAGATTGGCGAGAACCTGCAGCCTTTTGTCCGCGGTCTCGGTGACGGAGCGGGTCTCCGCCGTGGTGAAATAGGAATAAGCGCGGGTCTTGGCGCGGCCGACCCGGCCGCGCAGCTGGTAGAGCTGGGCGAGGCCGAAACGGTCGGCGCGGTGGACGATGAGCGTGTTGGCGGAAGGGATGTCGAGGCCGCTCTCGACGATCGTCGTCGACAGCAGGACGTCGTATTTGCGGTCGTAGAAGGCCGACATCCTTTCCTCGACCTCGGTCGGCGCCATCTGGCCGTGGGCGGTGACGGCGCGGATCTCGGGCACGTCGTCGCGCAGGAACTGCTCGAGGTCGGGGAGATCGGCGATGCGCGGGGCGACGAAATAGGTCTGGCCGCCGCGATAATGCTCGCGCAGCAGCGCCTCCCGCACCACCACCGGATCCCAGGGCATCACATAGGTGCGGACCGCCAGCCGGTCGACCGGCGGCGTCTGGATGACGCTGAGCTCGCGCAGGCCCGACATCGCCATTTGCAGGGTGCGCGGGATCGGCGTCGCGGTGAGGGTGAGGACGTGGACGTCCGCCCGCATCCCCTTCAGCCGCTCCTTGTGGGTGACGCCGAAGCGCTGCTCCTCGTCGACGATGACGAGGCCGAGCTTCTTGAACGCGACGCTTTTGGCGAGGAGGGCGTGGGTGCCGATAACGATGTCGATCTTGCCCGCGGCGACCCCTTCGCGGGTTTCCTTCGCCTCCTTCGCCGGCACCAGCCGCGAGAGGCGGCCGATCTCGATCGGAAAGCCGCGGAAGCGCTCGACGAAGGTGTTGAAATGCTGGCGGGCAAGGAGCGTGGTCGGGCAGACCAAAGCGACCTGATAGCCGGCCATCGCAGTCGCAAAGGCGGCGCGCAACGCGACCTCGGTCTTGCCGAAGCCGACGTCGCCGCAGACCAGCCGGTCCATCGGCTTGCCGGCCTCGAGATCGGCGAAGACGTCGGCGATGGCGCGGTCCTGGTCCTCGGTCTCCTCATAGGGGAACCGGTCGGCGAAGGCGGCATAGCTGGTGTCGGTCTCGATCACGACGCCGGGGTGGAGCGCGCGCTCGGCGGCGGTCTTGATCAGCTCGCCCGCAATCTCGCGGATCCGCTCCTTCATCCGCGACTTGCGGCGCTGCCAGGCCTCGCCGCCGAGCCGGTCGAGCGTCACGCCGTCGCTGTCGCTGCCGTAGCGGGTGAGGATGTCGATATTCTCGACCGGCACGTAGAGCTTGTCGCCGCCGGCATATTCGAGGGCGACGCAATCATGCGGGCTGGTGCCGACCGGGATCCGCGTCAGGCCGTCATAGCGGCCGATGCCGTGATCGGCATGGACGACGAGATCGCCGGGGGTGAGGGTGGCGAGCTCCTGGAGAAAGGCGTCGGCCGATTTGCGGCGCTTGCGGCGGCGGACCAGCCGGTCGCCGAGCATGTCCTGCTCGGTGAGCAGGGCGATGTCGCCGCTGGTGAAGCCGTGGTCGAGCGGCAGGACGGCGAGCGCCACCGCCCCGCCGGCCGACGCGCCGAGCGCTTCCTGCCAGGTCTCGACCTCCATTGCTTTCTTCAGGCCATGGTCGGCGAGCAGGCCCTTCAGCCGCTCGCGCGAGCCGCGGGAATAGCTGGCGAGGACGATCTTTTTCTTCGCCCGGCGGAGGGCGGCGACATGATCGACCACCGCCTCATAGACGTTGACGTTCTGCGAGCGCTCGGGGGCGAAATCGCGGGCCGCGTCGACGTCGAAGTCGAGGACTTTGGCGCTCTCCGGCTCGTGGAAGGGGGTCGCGAGGTGGAGCGGCCGCGCGTCGATCAGCGTCTGCCACTCCTCGCGGGAGAGATAGAGGCTGCCGGGCTCGAGCGGGCGATAGCTGCCGGGGTCCGCCGACTGCGCCCGCTTCCTGTTCTCGTAATAATCGGCGACCGCCTCGAAGCGGGCGTCGGCGGCGCCGGCGTCGTGCGCGTCGCGGACGACGAGGTCGTCGGGCGAGAGATGGTCGAACAAAGTGTCGAGCCGCTCCTCGAACAGGGGCAGCCAATGGTCGACGCCGGAGAGGCGGCGGCCTTCGGACACGGCCTGGTAGATCGGATCGCCGGTGGCGGTGGCGCCGAAGGTTTCGCGATAGCGCGAGCGGAAGCGCTTGATGCTGTCCTCGTCGAACAGTGTCTCGGAGGCGGGGAGGAGGGTGAAGCCGCCCTCGGCATTGGCGACGGTCCGCTGGGTGCCCGGGTCGAAGCGGCGCACGCTCTCGATCTCGTCGCCGAAGAAGTCGAGGCGCAGGCCTTCGCTCTCGCCCGACGGGAAGAGGTCGACGATGCCGCCGCGGACGGCGAACTCACCGGCGTCGGCGACCGCGTCGGTGCGGTGATAGCCGTTGGCGTGGAGGAGGGCGGTTAGCCGCTCGAGGTCGATCCGCTCGCCCGGGGAGAGGCGGGCGACGAGCTGGCGCACGCGGAAGGGGGTGAGCGTGCGCTGGGTGGCGGCGTTGACGGTGGTGACGAGCAGCTGCGGCTTGTCCGCCTTGCGCTGGAGCGCATGGAGGGTGGCGAGCCGCTCCGCGGTCGAGCGGAGCGAGGGCGAGCTGCGGTCGTAGGGCAGGCAGTCCCAGGCGGGGAAGGCGAGCACCTCCAGCTCGGGCGCGAAATATTGGGCGGCGTCGGCCAGCGCGCGCATCGCCGCCTCGTCCGGCGCGACGAACACGGCGCGTCCCTTCGCCGCGCGCGCCAGGTCCGCCGCCAGCCAGGGCAGGAAGCCCGCCGGCGTGCCGGCGAGAGTCATCGGCCGGTCCGCCGACAGGATGCGCTGGAGGTCGCTCACTCCAAGCCGCTCCCCTTCAGGGGAGGGGTTGGGGTGGGGCCGGTGCTCGCGAAGAGCGCCGTGCCTATGCTCGCCCGACTCCCCCACCCCCATCCCAGTTCAGGGGCAGCCCTGTCCCCCGGACAGGGCAAAAGGCCCCTGAACTCCTGAAGGGGAGGGGCTAATTGTCGTTGGTCCACGCTCACTTCGAATGCCTTATGTAATCGAGGCGCCGCAGCCGCCCCATCATCGCGCCGCGGTAGCGTTCCGGCGGCGGCGCGGTTCCGATCGCCCAGGCCATGATGTCGACGTCCTGCTCCTCGAGCAAAGCCTCGAACCAGGCGATCTCGTCGTCGCCCCAGCCCTCGGATTGGGCGTCGAAGAAGCCGCCGATCAGCATGTCGGCCTCCTTGGTGCCGCGATGCGAGGCGCGGAAGCGGAGGCGCTTGAGGCGGGCGTCGCGGTCCATGAGCTCCATGCAGGATTGGCCGGCGGGGCTTTCGAAGCCCTGTCGGCGCGGGTTGAGACGCCCATTTAGGAGAGGAGGAGGGCGATGTGAAGGATATCGCCGCCCTCTTGGGAGCGGGCGCCGGTTCCGCTACCAAAAGCCGATGCGGCCCGACATCCTCAACCCCCTGTTCGCCGAAGTGGAGGTGCTGAAGGGCATCGGCCCGGCCCTCGCCAAGCCGCTGAAGCGGCTGGGCCTCGCGCGGGTGGTGGACGTGCTGTTCCACCTTCCCGGCGGCTGGATCGATCGCAAGCGGGTGGATCTGGTCGATGCGGCCGATTCGGGACAGGTGGTCACGGTGGTGGTGACGCCGGTCGACTATCGCCAAGGCGGCGGCCGCGGCCCGTTCCGGGTCTTCGCGACCGACCGCGAGGGCAATTACCTCACCCTCACTTATTTCCACAATCCGGGCTGGGCGAAGAAGCAGCTGCCGCTCGGCCAGCCGAAAGTCGTCTCGGGGCGGATGGAGAGCTACGGCCAGGAGCTGCAGATCGTCCACCCGGACTATGTGCTGGAGCCGAACGAGGCGCTCGATCTGCCGGAGCGGGAGCCGGTCTATTCCCTCTCCGAAGGCCTCACCAACCGGCGGCTTGGCGACCTCGCCGGCCAGGCGCTGGCGCGGCTGCCCAGGCTCGACGAATGGATCGAGCCCAGCCTGATCGAGCGGCGGCAATGGCCGGGCTGGCAGGAGGCGCTGGAGGCGGCGCACCGGACTCCCGACGCCGCGGCGCGCGAGCGGCTCGCTTATGACGAGATTTTCGCCAACCAGCTGGCGCTGATGCTGGTCCGCGCCTCCTCGCGCCGGCGGCGCGGCGTGCCCCTGGACGGCGATGGGCGGCTGCGCAACCTGCTCCGCCTGCCTTATGCGCCGACCGGCGCGCAGAAGCGGGCGATGGGCGAGATCGAGGGCGACATGCGCCAGCCGGTGCCGATGCTCCGCCTCCTCCAGGGCGATGTCGGCTCCGGCAAGACCTTGGTGGCGCTCGAAGCTTTGCTGATCGCGGTCGAGGCGGGGACGCAGGGGGCGATGCTGGCGCCGACCGAGATCCTCGCCCGCCAGCATTTCGAGACCCTGTCGCGCCAGCTCGCCGGCCTGAAGGTCAACCTCGCCATCCTCACCGGCCGCGAGAAGGGACGGGCGCGGGAAGCGACTTTGATGGGCCTCGCCGACGGCTCGATCGACATTCTCGTCGGCACCCACGCCATCTTCCAGCAGGCGGTGACCTACAAGCGCCTCGGCCTCGCCGTGGTCGACGAGCAGCATCGCTTCGGCGTCGCCCAGCGCATGATGCTCGCCCAGAAAGCGGAGAAGCCGCCGCATCTGCTGGTGATGACCGCGACGCCGATCCCGCGGACGCTGACCCTGACCCAATATGGCGAGATGGACGTCAGCCGGCTCGACGAGATGCCGCCGGGCCGGCAGCCGGTCGAGACCCGCGTGCTGAGCGCCGAGCGGCTGCCCGAAGTGGCCGACGGCCTGGCGCGTCATATCGCTCGCGGCGGCCAGGCTTATTGGGTCTGCCCTCTGGTCGAGGAGAATGAGGCGAGCGACCAGGCCGCCGCCGCGGCGCGGGCGCGGCTGCTGCAGCAACGCTTCGGGGCCAAGGTCGGCCTGATCCACGGGCGGATGAAGGGGCCGGAGAAGGACGAGGTGATGGCGTCCTTCCAGCGCGGCGCCCTCTCGGTCCTGGTCGCCACCACCGTCATCGAAGTGGGCGTCGACGTGCCCAATGCGACCCTGATGATCGTCGAAGGCGCGGACCGTTTCGGCCTCGCCCAGCTCCACCAGTTGCGCGGACGGGTGGGCCGCGGCGAGGCGCGCTCGATCTGCTTGCTGCTGCGCGGTGACGCGCTCAGCGAAACGGGACGGGCGCGGCTCGCCCTGATGCGCGAGACCAATGACGGCTTCCGCATCGCGGAGGAGGATCTGCGCCTGCGCGGGGCAGGGGAGATATTGGGAACCAGGCAATCGGGCGAGGCGCAGTTCCGGCTGGCGAGCCCCGAGCAGATTTCCGAGCTCGCGCAGACCGCCTCCGACGATGCGAGGCTGCTGGTCGACCGCGACGGCGGCCTCCAGGGCCCCCGCGGCCAGGCGGCGCGGGTTTTGCTCTATCTGATGGAGCGCGATGCGGCGGTGGAGCTGCTCAGGAGCGGCTAAGCCCCTCCCCTTCAGGGGAGGGGCTTGGAGTGGGGGCGGTGCGGCGGGTGAGTGCGCCGGTGGTCGTGCCGCTGTGACTCCCCCACCCCAACCCCTCCCCTGAAGGGACCTATATACGTGCTTGACCCAATCTGATTTGGGTGCCATAAGGGGGCATGAGCACGACAGCCCCCCAGATGCAGCAGTTCGAAACGCTCCTTCAGATGATGAAGGCGATCCCGGACGAACAGACTGCGATTGATCATTTCACCGCCATCCGTTGGCGCGACGGGGCTTTCTGCCCGCACTGCGGAAGCACGAAGGTCTATCATTTTTCCGACCAGCGCACCCACAAATGCGGCGACTGCCGGAAGCGGTTTTCGATCAAGGTCGGCACGATCTTCGAAGACAGCAAAATCGAGATGCGCTCTTGGATGATGGCGATTTGGCTGATCACGTCGCACAAAAAGGGCATCGCCAGCACCGCCCTCGCCAAGGACATTGGCGTCACCCAGAAGACGGCATGGTTCATGCTGCATCGCCTTCGCTTTGCCGCCCGCACTCAGTCTTTCAACCGCCCGCTTGATGGCGAGGTTGAGGTCGATGAGACCTATGTCGGCGGCAAGGCTTCCAACCGCCACAAGGGCGACCCGAAGAATGGCCCCGGCACCTCTGGCAAGACCGCGGTTATCGGGGCGATCCAGCGCGGCGGCAAAGCCGTTGCAACCGTGATCCGCCGCCCCGACACCCCGACGCTTGACCGCTTCGTGCATGAGTTTGTCGCCCCGACCGCGACGCTGGTCTCGACGGACGAACATGCCGGGTATCGCCTCCTTGGCCGCACTTATGCCCATAGCGTCGTCCGCCACAGCGCGGGCGAATATCGCCTTGGCGACTGCCACACGAACAGCATCGAAGGCTTCTGGTCGCTGCTGAAGAGGCAGATCATCGGCATCCACCATTTCGTCACGCCGAAGCACCTCAACCGCTACGTTGCCGAGGTGACGTGGCGCTTCAACCTTCGTGACATTGGGGAGGGCGACAGGGTCAACGCGCTTCTCGATCAAGTCTCCGGTCGCTTGACCTACAAGGAGCTGATCGCATGAACGCCAAGAGAGACGAGCCGGTAAGGATGGATTTCAACTTCGAGGAAGCCATGGCGCGGGTCGCTCAGACCGATCCGCGCGAGGTGTCCGCCCTTGTGCAGTCTTCGGTTCCGGAAGCCACGATCGAGGATCTGATCGACCAATTTGAGGACGCCGGCCATGACAACGGGCGGGGCGACAAGTGCTGGTATGCCCGCGATCTACAGAGGCTTCTCGGCTACGAAAAATGGGAAACCTTCGAGGGCGCGATCCGCAAGGCGATGACGGCTTGCCGTAACTCAGGCCATGACCCCGCACAGCACTTCAGGGAATTTTTCCCGGAAACCGGAAAAAATGCCGAACGTGGCCGCCCCGCCAGAAACTTCGAGCTTTCCCGCTACGCCTGCTACCTCGTGGCACAGAACGCCTCGTCTCGAAAAAAACAGGTCGCCTTCGCCCAGACCTATTTCGCGATCCAAACCAGGCGCCAGGAAATCGCAGACCGGGATGGCGTCGATTGGGCTGGCCTCTCGACAAATCAGCAACGCCTCTACCTCCGCAACCAAGTGGTTGAGGAAAACAAGCGCCTTGCCAGCACCGCCATGGGCGCGGGCGTTGACGGAAGGGCCTTCGGCAAATTCCAAAACCGTGGCTATCAGGGTCTCTACGGCGGCATGGGGGTCGACGAAATCAGGGACTATAAGGCGCTCCCGACCGGCGCCAAAATCCTCGACCATATGGGGCCGACCGAACTGGCGGCGAACCTCTTCCGCATCACCCAGACCGAAGAAAAGCTGCGGAGCCGGAACATCACTGAGGCATGGAGGGCCTGCGACGCTCACTTCGAGGTCGGCAGAAAAGTCCGTGAGACAATGAAGGAGTTGAGCGGCATCTATCCGGAAGACCTCCCGGTCGAAGAGGACGTGAGGCGCATTGCGACGGCTGAGCGCAAGCAACAGAGGCAAAGGGCCATCGCGCCTCCGACACCCGCTGTGTCGGCCCCCACGGCCCCTGTGCCGGTCTGTATCGACCTCAAGAGGGACCTCTGGAAATATGCCCTCCTGATCATGTCGGTTCGACCGGGCGGGGAAATCACGACCTCCGACCTCATCGATGAAATGCCGAAATATGTGGCCCTCTCAGAGGAACACATCTCGGCGAATATGAGCCGGAAGGACTCCAAGTTTTCTCAGCTTGTGCGGAACCTCAAATCGCACAAGAACACGAAGACGAACTTCATCTATCAGGGGTTCGCGCAGGACGTCCCCGGCGGCTTCAGGATCACCCGCAAGGGGCTGGATTTCGTGCGGGAGTATTTCAAGAACTGAGCGGAGCCCAAGTTGCGCCCGCGTCGTGGCTAATCCACACTCCCGACTCGCAGACGAAGAAGAGAGGTTGGTTGTATGCAAGACAAGAAATCACCGTTTAGGCTCCCTTATAAAGACATTGTGGGGGTCGCTGAGACGTATGCAGACAGCGTCGAGAGCATCGTTTTCCACGGCAACACGTTGGGCGTCATCCTGACCGTTAGCCGCTTCGAGGAGCCGAAACCGCCGCGCCCGCCTAGCGGGGCTCGCGTTCCGGCTGTGAGGCTTGTGATGAGCGCCAATGGGTTCATCGAACTGTACAACAAGCTGCATCAGCTCGTGAGCGGTCTCGCGGCCCAAGGCATCCTCACGATGGAAGGGCAGGAAGCCAAGCCGACCGTCCAATAGGCGGCGCGGAATTATGGCTGGGTCAGTCACGTATGTAGGTCCCTCCCCTGAAGGGGAGGGGCTATTAGGGAATCAGCAGCCCGTGCTTCTTCTTGCCGGCGGAGATACGCACTTCGCAGGTGACCGCGATGGCCGCGTCCTCGCCCACCATTTCGCCGTCGACCCGCGCCCCGCCCTGCGCAATCAGCCTTCTCGCCTCGTTCTTCGAAGCGGCGAGGCCGAGGCCGACGAGCGCGTCGACCAGGCCGATCTGTCCCTCAACCTTCAGCCTCGGCAGCGCCTCGCCGGCGGCGCCTTCCTCGAAGGTCCTGCGCGCAGTTTCCGCCGCGGCTTCGGAGGCCTGAGCGCCATGGGCGAGGGCCGTGGCTTCGTCGGCCAGAATCTTCTTGGCGAGGTTGATCTCGCTGCCTCCGAGCCTTTCCAGCCTTTCCACCTCGTCGAGCGGCAGATCGGTGAACAGGCGGAGGAATTTGCCGACATCGCCGTCCTGGCTGTTCCGCCAGAATTGCCAATAATCATAGGGAGTGAGCCGGTCGGGGTTGAGCCACACCGCGCCGGCGGCGGTCTTGCCCATCTTGCCGCCGTCGGCGGTGGTGATCAAAGGCGTGGTGAGCCCGTAGAGCTGGGTGGAGTCGATCCGGCGGGTCAGCTCGATGCCGTTGACGATATTGCCCCATTGGTCGGAGCCGCCGAGCTGCAGCCGGCAGCCGACCCGGCGCGAAAGTTCCAGGAAATCATAGGCCTGGAGGATCATGTAGTTGAATTCCAGGAAGGTGAGCGGCTGCTCGCGCTCCAGCCGCAGCCTGACGCTGTCGAAGGTCAGCATCCGGTTGATGGTGAAATGCGGCCCGACGTCGCGCAGGAAGGGGATGTAGTCGAGCGCGTCCAGCCAATCGGCATTGTCAACCATGACCGCGTCGGCCGGGCCGTCTCCGAAGACCAGGAAATGCTCGAAGATGCGGCGGATCGAGGCGATATTCGCCTGAATCTCCTCCGGCGTCAGCAGCTTGCGGCTCTCGTCCTTGCCGGACGGGTCGCCGATCTTGGTGGTGCCGCCGCCCATCACCACGATCGGCTTGTGCCCCGCCTGCTGGAGCCGGCGCAGCATCATGATCTGGACGAGCGAGCCGACGTGGAGCGAGGACGCGGTCGCGTCGAAGCCGATATAGCCGGGGACGACCTGCTCGAGAGCGAGCGCGTCGAGCCCCTCGGCGTCGGTCACCTGATGGATGTAGCCGCGTTCGTCGAGGACGCGGAGGAGATCGGAGCGGAAGCCGGACATGGAGCGCGGTTAGCAGCGTGCGGCGGATGAGACAAACCACCGCCGGGTCGTCATTGCGACCCCCGGCGAAAGCCGGGGGAAGCAATCCAGTGCGGCGCCGGATGCCAGACTGGATTGCTTCGTCGCTTCGCTCCTCGCAATGACGAAGAATGCTGGTCGACCTGACGCCCCATCCCGACACACCCAGCCGCGCCGTGGCGGCGATCGAAGTGGAAGCCGCTCGCCCGCACCCGGACGT
>JAXDOV010000151.1:0-5108 GCA_034668705.1 Sphingomonadales bacterium | reverse complement strand
TGATTGCCGCCCTGATCGCCGTCGCCGCCATCACCGCGATGAAGAGCGTCGGCACCACTCTCAACAGCACGTTCTCGAACGTTTCGACGCAGATGAACGGCTGATCCTGAGGGATCCGAGAAAGGGGGCGGCGGAACTTCGGTTCCGCCGCCCTTTTTTTGTGCGGGCAAGCCTCGGCCCGCAGCGGCCGCGAAGGCTTTGGCGGCCACACTTTTGGTTAACGATTTCTCTTTAGGGTCGCTGCTCATGGGAACCGAGAGCATCATCGTCGCGCCGCGCACCGATTGGCGCGCCCTTCTCCTCGATCTGGCGGAGCGCGGCTTCGTCCTGCTGCTGATGACGCTCTTCCTGATCCGGCTGGCGCCGATGATCGGCAGCGGCACCTGCAACATCCTGATCGCCTTCTCCGAGGGATTGAGCGCGATCCTCATCCTCACCCGCCGCACCGGCGCGGTGGTGGCGACGCCTTATGCCTGGACGATCTCGATCCTCGGCACCTGCTCGCCGCTGCTGGTCGCTCCGGGAGGAGCGCGGCTGATCGACGGAACCGCGCCTTTGATCCTGATGGCGGCGGGGCTGGTGTTCAGCATCTCGGCCAAGATCTTTCTCCGCCGCAGCTTCGGCATCCTCCCCGCCAATCGCGGCGTCCGGCGGAACGGCCCCTACCGCTTCGTCCGCCACCCCATGTATGCGGGCTATGTGCTGACCCATGCCGGCTTCCTGATCAGCAGCTTCTCGCTTCGCAACCTGCTCGCTTACGCCGTCTGCTGGACGGCGATGGTGCTGCGCATCCTCGCCGAGGAAAGGATCCTGTCGCGCGATCCGGCCTATCGCGCCTATCAGGGCGCGGTGCGCAAGCGGCTGATCCCCGGCATCTGGTAAGCCGCGGCCGGCCTCGCGCGGCTTTGCCGGCAAGTGTAGTATGGAATTAACACACTTTACCCCTTGCGCAGTCCCGCTCCCCTGCCCCATCTAGCGGGCATCGAGAGGAGGGAGCGACGATGGCCACCACCGAGACCAAGCTGAAGCTCGAGGCGCCCGAAGCCGTGGCGGCGGTGGCGCCGGAGCAGGCCGCGGGCCTGGTTCCGATCGAGGAGGGCGTGAAGTCGAAGCTCGACACGGTCGTCGACAAGTTCGTCGACGAGCTGGTCGCCGCCGACGCCAACAGCCCCGAATTCGGCCGCAAGGTCGACGAGCTCACCAATATGGGCCGCAAGCAGATCACCGACGCCGCCGGCCATTCCAACCGCTTTCTCGACCGGCCGGTGCGCGCGATCGACAAGGACAGCGGCATCGGCGCCGACCTCACCGAGCTGCGCCGCACCGTCGAGCAGCTCGATCCCGGCCGGCAGGGCAATCTGTCCAAGCCCCGCCGCTTCCTCGGCATCATCCCGTTCGGCAACCGGCTCGGCAATTATTTCCAGAAATACCAGTCGGCGCAGACCCACATCTCGAAGATCCTCTCCAGCCTCGCCTCGGGCAAGGACGAGCTGCTGATGGACAATGCGGCGATCGACACCGAGCGGGCGGGCCTGTGGAAGGCGATGGGCCAGCTCGAGCAGATGATCCACATCTCCAAGGCGCTCGACGCGAAGCTCGAGGACAAGGCCAACGAGCTCGACGCCACCGATCCCGCCAAGGCCAAGGCGATCCGCGAGACCGCCCTCTTCTACACCCGCCAGCGCACCACCGACCTGCTGACGCAGATGGCGGTGACGGTGCAGGGCTATCTGGCGCTCGACCTGGTCAAGAAGAACAATGTCGAGCTGGTGAAGGGGGTCGACCGAGCCTCCACCACCACCGTCTCGGCGCTGCGCACCGCCGTCACCGTCGCCCAGGCGCTGACCAACCAGCGGCTGGTGCTCGAGCAGATCACCTCGCTCAACACCACCACCGCCAACGTCATCGACTCGACCGGGACGATGCTGAAGAACCAGACCGGCGAAATCCACCGCCAGGCGGCCTCCGCGACCATCCCACTCGAGACGCTGCAGCGCGCCTTCCAGAACATCTACGACACGATGGACATGATCGACCAGTTCAAGGTCGAGGCGCTGGGCAGCATGAAGCAGACCGTCGATACCCTCTCGACCGAGGTCCAGAAGAGCCGCGGCTATATCGCCCGCGCCGAAGGGGTCGAGCAGAACCGCATTGCGGCCGGCGGCGGCTCCTCCTCGCCGCTGCTGGCGCCGATCGAGCGCTGATGCCGCCGCGCCCGCGCAGCGTCGACGAGGCGATCGCCCGCTTCGACGATCTCGTCCATCGTTACGAGGGCGATTCGGCCGCCGCGCAGGCGGCGTTCCGGCGCAACGTCGGCCGCAGCGCCCGCGCCGTCGGTCGCCGCGTCGCCAATATGGGCATGGCGATCGCGGCCCTGGTCGTCGCCACCATCGCCTTCGGCCTGTTCGTCGGGCCGATCGGCATCAACGGCCTGTTCCTCGTCTCGCTGGCGACGCTCGCCATCCTCATCCTCTTCTCGGTCTGGCCGATGGAGCCGAAGAAGGTCGAATATAACGAGCAGCTGCCGACCCGGACGGTGGTGCGGCAGCTGGACGGCCTGCTGGTGCGCGAGCGCACCGCCCTCCCCGCCCCCGCCGCGCGCCGGATCGACGCGATCAGCGCCCAGCTGCCGATGCTCGAGAGCCGCCTCGGCGAGGCCGACCCGCTCGACCCGCTCGCTTTGGACGCGCGGCGGCTGATGGGCAGGCATCTCCCCGATCTGATCGACCGCTACGAACGCGTCCCCGCCGCCTATCGGCAGGAGCGCGACGGCGAGGGGCTGACGGTGGACGAGAGGCTGGTCAAAAGCCTCGACGCCGCGCGCGAGGCGCTGGACGAGATCGGCGCGAAGCTGGCGAAGAGCGACCGCGACGCGTTCGAAACCCAGGGCCGCTTCATCGAAAGCCGCTACAAGGATCCGGACGCGAGCGCCTGACGCGCGGCGCGGTCAGCGCAGGCGCCGCCAGGCGAAAGCGACGAGGAGCAGCAGGCTCCAGCCGCCCAGGGCAAGGTAGATGGCCGCCGGAAACGGGCTGGCGAAGATGGCGGCGAGCCCGATCAGCACGATTCCCGCCTCGACGATCGAATGAAGCCGGCTGACGGCACGGCCGCACTGCCGGCAATGCGGCACGACGCCGAACCAGGAGAGGATCGGCAAGCGCGGCCATGGGCTGAGGCTCGCGCCGCAGCCGGGGCAGCGGCGGCCGGCCAGCACCGCCCTGCCGGCGAGGCGCGCGGCGAGGGCGCCGCCGGCCGCGACGCCGAGGACGAAGCCGAAAGCCGTCCAGGCGCTCGCGCCGGGCACCACCGCCTAGCCGCCGGCGGCGGCGAGGGTCCGCTGGGCCTGGATCAGATGCGGGCGGTCGATCATCCTGCCGTCGAGCGACAGCGCGCCGGCGCCGGGATTGGCGTCGAAGGCGGCGACGATCGCCCGGGCATGGGCGATCTCCGTCTCGCTCGGCGTGAAGGCGGCGTTGATCACCGCCACCTGATCGGGATGGATCGCCATCATGCCGGTAAAGCCGTCACGCCGCGCGCGGGCGGCATAAGCGGCCAGGCCCTCGAGATCGCGAAAGGCGGGATAGACGGTCTCGATCGGCGCCACGCCCGCCGCCGCCGCGCCGAACAGGCAGAGCGAGCGGGCCAGCTCGATCGGCGGCGTGTAGCGGCCGTCCGGTTCCCGCGCCGAGGTCGCGCCGATCGCCGCCGGCAGATCCTCCGCGCCCCAGGTGAGGCCCGCCAGCCGACGGAAGCCGCCATAGCTGCCGAGCTGGAACATTGCGGCCGGAGTCTCGGTGGCGATCGGCAGGATCTGCGCGGTCGCATTGCCCGCCTCCGTCAGCCGCCGGGTCAGCTCGGCCACCGAGGCGCCGCCTTCGGCCTTGGGCAGGACGATGCCGTCGGGATGGCCGGCGAGGATCGCCGCCAGGTCCTTCTCGGCCTCGCCGGCGTCGAGCGGGTTGATCCGGACCCAGAGCGGCGCGGTGGCGTTGGCGTGGAGGAAGGCCGCCACCGCCCGCCGCGCTTCCGGCTTGGCCGCCGGGGCGACCGCATCCTCGAGGTCGAGGATCAGCGCGTCGGCGCCGGCGCCAAGCGCCTTTTCCATCCGGTCCGGCCGGTCGCCGGGCACGAAGAGGAGGGAGCGCAATTTCATCGCGGCCGCCGCTGCATCAAAGCCGTGCGCTCGCAGGTGCAGACCAGCTCGTTCTGCTGGTTGAGCAGGCGGTGCTCGAAGGTGACGATGCCGGCATTGGGCCGCGACTGCGAATCCTTGAGGCCGAGCACCTCGGTCTCGGCGCGCAGGGTGTCGCCGATGAAGACCGGCTTCGGCATCCGCACCTTGTCATAGCCCAGATTGGCGACGAGCGTGCCGAGCGTGGTGTCGCCGACCGAGAGGCCGACCATCAAGGCGAAGGTGAAGGTGCCGTTGACGACGATCCGCCCGAACTCCGTCCCCGCCGCATATTCGGCGTCGAGATGGAGCGGCTGCGGGTTGTGGGTGAGCGTCGAGATCAGGAGATTGTCGGTCTCGGTCACGGTACGGTGCGGCTGATGCTGCAGCCGGTCCCCGATCCGCCACTCGTCATAATAGCGCCCGGCCATATCTACACCGTCATCCCGGCGCAGGCCGGGATCCCAGCGAGAAAAAGGTGGGGCAGCTTCATACGCTCGGTGATTTCTTGTCTTGAGATCCCGGCCTTCGCCGGGATGACGAGCAGGGTCATGATTCTTTCTCCACCCTTACCAGCAAGGCGCCCTCGCTTACTTGCCCGCCCTCCTTCGCCGCCAGCTCCGCGACGACGCCGTCGAACGGCGCGGCGAGGCTGTGCTCCATCTTCATCGCTTCGAGCGTCACCAGCTTCTGGCCCTTCGCCACTTTGTCGCCCTGCCGCACGTCGACCGAGATGATCCGGCCCGGCATCGGCGAGAGCAGGAGTCCCTCGCCCTCGCCGCCGCCGGCCGCGCCGGCCGCACCGGGCAGGGTGAAGGCGAAGGCCTGGCCGGCGGAAAAGACCAGCACCCGCTCGCCGGCGACGGTGGCGATCCCTTCGAGCGGCGGATCGCCGCCGCCCTCGATCCGCCGCGTCTCGCCGCCATGGCTGAGGGCG
>JAXDOV010000150.1:0-31995 GCA_034668705.1 Sphingomonadales bacterium | reverse complement strand
GCCGCGAGCAGTTCGCGCTGGAGAAGGTGCTGGTCGACGAGCTGCTCGGCCTCGGCCCGCTCGAGGAATTGCTGAACGACCCCGAGATCAGCGACATCATGGTCAACGGCCCGAACCAGACCTTCGTCGAAAAGAAGGGCAAGCTGATGATCGCCTCGATCCAGTTCCGGGACGAGGAGCATCTGTTCCAGATCGCGCAAAGGATCGTGAACAAGGTCGGCCGCCGCATCGACCAGACGACGCCGCTCGCCGACGCCCGCCTCCAGGACGGCAGCCGCGTCAACGTGATCGTGCCCCCCTTGTCCCTCCGCGGCACCGCCATCTCGATTCGTAAATTCTCCGAGAAGCCGATCACGCTCGACATGATGAAGAATTTCGGATCGATGTCGGACAAGATGGCGACCTGCCTCAAGATCGCCGGCGCCGCCCGCTTCAACGTCATCATCTCGGGCGGCACCGGCTCGGGCAAGACGACGATGCTCAACGCTCTGTCCAAGCTGATCGACCCGGGCGAGCGGGTGATCACGATCGAGGACGCGGCCGAGCTCCGGCTGCAGCAGCCGCACTGGCTGCCGCTCGAGACGCGGCCGCCCAATCTCGAGGGCCAGGGCGCGATCACCATCCGCGACCTCGTCATCAACGCGCTGCGTATGCGCCCCGACCGCATCATCCTCGGCGAGATCCGCGGCAGCGAGTGCTTCGACCTGCTCGCCGCCATGAACACCGGCCATGACGGCTCGATGGCGACGCTCCACTCCAACTCCCCGCGCGAATGCCTCGCGCGTATGGAGAACATGGTGATGATGAGCGACATCAAGGTGCCGAAGGAGGCGATCAGCCGCCAGATCGCGGATTCGGTCGATCTCATCGTCCAGGTCAAGCGCCTGCGCGACGGCACCCGCCGCACCACCAACATCACCGAGGTGATCGGCATGGAGGGCGACGTGATCGTCACCCAGGAGCTGTTCAAATTCGAATATCTCGATGAGACCGCCGACGGCAAGATCATCGGCGAGTACCGCTCGATGGGGCTCAGGCCCTACACGCTGGAAAAGGCGAAGCAGTACGGCTTCGACGCGCCCTATCTGGAGGCGTGCCTCTAGGGGCACGTCACGCAGTGGTGCTTCGAAAGGTGCCAATCATTAAGATTGCTTGGCGAGCCTGTTTCGAAATAACGTCGCAGCACTCTGGGCTTTAGCGATCGCTGCCAAGCCGGCGTTTAAGCGTTGACGTAGCTCTTGGGCTCGCCAATTGTGCGGATCGGCCAAGGCATCACGAAGCCGGTGAACTGCACCGGTCCTGCTATGAACGGCATCGGAATTGGCCCGAGGCAAATCGGCATCTGAGATACCGAGCGCCGATGCCAATCGAATCGTGTCGCCATCCACCTGCTTCAGCTTCTGCTCAAGCCGGTCAAGTTGCCCCCCAAGCTCCTGGCGCTTGGCCGCATTCGGTGCCTTGTCCGGGATATTTTCCAGAACAGATCTGGATTGCTCAGAAAGTTCAGCGAACTTCTGTCGTAGATCATCGACCTTCTTTACCAGCTGCCGACGCTCTTCGCCGCTGACAAACTTGTTCCAATGAGCGTTTAGTCGTTCGAACCACGTTACGATTGAATCGACCGCTGCAAAGGGATTTACCTGAGCATCCGCAGGTGAAGTTGCACCTGTGGTGAGGAGCATGAAGGCCGCAACGTGAGTGCGCGTAATCATTTTCTTTCTCCCTTCGCTTTGGCGTAAGACACTGCAGCCCATACAAAGGCTAAGCCAAGGATTATTGCAATAACAGAAGGCACGGGTCTCAGCCAAGAAGCATCCATAAGATCCAGCTTAACCAGCAGGGTTGGAGTGCCAATTGTGATCAGGATCAATCCTACAGCGAATGAAACTATCTTTATAGGAAGTTCCATGAAGTTTCCTCCCGACGTCCTAGGTCAACGAACAAACTAATTTAAGTTGTTTCCTCGCGGTAGGCGTCTCATTATCTGATAGAGACCCCGTCATACTAGTCGCTCTTGCCGCACATCTCCTCGCGCTTCGCTCGTTTCACGCTGGCTTGGTCGACGTAAGGAATATCGTTCCAGTGCCACGTATCCTCGAAGGCCTCGATCTGCGCGTCAGAGCCGTCGCGGGTCTTCGACTTGAACAGGATGTTGTAATTCACGTTCGAGTTGAAGGGCGGATCGAGATAGACGAGGTCGACGGTCTCGCTGGCGATGTGCTCCCTTAGGACGTCGAGATTGTCCCCATAAAACAGCTTGGTCATGCGCCCTCCGCCCGTGCGAACAGAGTAGAAGGAGGCACGCCCTTCGACAAGCTCAGGACAAAGGGGTGGGGGGCGCTACCCGTCCTCAGCCCCCACCAGCGCCGGTGGCCTTTCCAGGCCCTCCTCGTCTACGCCCTCCACCTGCACCGGCATCACCAACGTAAACGCCGTCTCCTCGTCGCTCGATTCCACCTCCAGCCTGCCGCCATGGGCGCGGGCGATTTCGGAGGCGATGTAGAGGCCGAGGCCGAGGCCTTCGGGGCGGTTGCCGGGGTCGCCGCGGGTGAAGGGCTGGAACAGCCGGGCGAGCCGGGCCGGCGGGATCGGGCGGCCGCCATTGGCGACGCGCAGCCGCAGAGCGCCCTCCGCCACCTCCGCCGAGACGCGGACCGGGCCGTCGGCACCGCCATGGGTGAGGGCATTGGCAAGCAGGTTCGAAAGCAATTGGGCGAGCCGGGCGGCGTCGCAGAAGACCGGCTCCGCCACGTCGAGCCGGGCCTGGATCAGCCTTTCGGGATGGACCGCCCGCAGCTCCGCCACGACCAGCTCGAGCCGCTCGCCGACATCCTCGTGCAGGGCGGGGCTCAGCGGCAGGCCGCTGCCGAGGCGGCCGCGGGCGAAATCGAGCAGGTCGCCGATCAGGCCGCCCATCCGCCGGCAGCTCTCCTGCATCCGCTCGACCACCGAGGCAGCCTTCGCGTCGAGCGGCATGCGCGACAGGATGCGGGTCCCCGCCTCGACGGCGGCGAGCGGGTTGCGCAGATCGTGGCCGAGGACGGCGATGAAATGCTCGCGAAGCTCGGCCGTGCCGCGCTCGTCGAGCAAAGCCGCCTCGGTGCGGGCGAGCCGCTCGCGACTGTCGAGATGCATGCCGACGAGCTCGGCGAACAGCCGGAAGGTGGTGACGATGGTCGGGTCGGAGAGCCGCGCCGGCAGCGGATCGAGCGCGCAGAGCGTGCCGAAGAACGCGCCGTTGCGGAAGATCGGCATCGAGATGTAGCTCTGGAAGCCGTAGATCTTCGGCGTGGGGTGGCCGCAGAAGAGCGCGTCCTCGTCGACATGGTCGATGACGATCGCCTCGCGCCGGTCGCGGACCTCGTCGCACAGGGTGGTGGCGATCGCGAGCTCGTCGCCCGGCTGCAGCCCGAAGGCGATCTCGTCGCGGACCGCGCAGGCCGTCCAATTGTCCTCGGTGACGCGGGCGACGGCGGCGAAGCGCAGGCCGGTGGCGCGGCAGACCACTTCGAGGATCGCCGGCACCGCGTCGATCCCGGCGACGGCGCGGACGTCCGAGGCGGCATTACGGGTTGGCGATTCCCCCATGATCCGGCGCTAACCCAGCGCGGCAGCCGCGTCGAGGAGAAAGCGGGGCGGCGGCGGTTAAGCCTTTGTCACGGCGCGGGAAGTCGCCGGCGCGGCTAGGGAAGAAGACCGTCACATGAAGCGCGACCAGGGCCGGATCTGAGGCTTCTGGCAGGGCGGGAAACCAGCGCTTCATCTCTCCCGAAAGCGGGACAGGACTGGTCCTATTGTATTGCGTCGGTGCCGAGCCGCTGGCGCAGCAGGACGAACAGGCTGGTGAGCCCCATGCCCAGCAGCAGCCCGGAACCATATTGGAGAAGGCGGGCGCCGGACGAGAGATCGTGCCGGTCGGCGATTTGCCAGGAGACGCTGGCGGTGACGATCAAGGACAAAGCGAGGCTCGACCAGATCGGCCGCCGCCGCCCGGGCGTCGGCTTCGCGAGGACGATGGTGAAGGCGGCGACCAGGACCATGGCGGCCTGGACGCAGAGCATGACGATGATGATCGAACGCATGAGCTTGCCCCTGAAGCCGGCGAGGCGTGCAGAGTGTCATGGCGGAGCGGTTCCGACAAGCCAGGCGTCGCAAGCGGGAAAGGCTTGACCCGGGCGACTTATGTAGTTACATAACTATGGGTTGAGGCCGCCCACCTCGGCATGACGGGCATCGAAAGGAAAGGAACCTGCCATGTTTGAAGCTGAGAAAGGGAGCGTCGCTCTATGCAAATCAGCTACGACGCTGGGAAGCGTGCCCAGACCCTAACAGAGCGCGGACTGGATTTTGAGGACGCCGCGCATGTTTTCGCCGGTACGACGATCACGATCGAGGACGACAGACGAGACTATGGCGAAACGCGCTACCAAACATTCGGCTTGTTGAACGAGCGTCTGGTGGCGCTGGTGTGGACATCCTCGCGGCGAGGCGCGACACATCATATCGATGAGAAAAGCCAATGAACGCGAACAAAGGAAATTCGAAGGGCAATCGGGCTGATCCCGATGACGCGCCCGAGTGGCCCGATGAGGTCTGGCAGCGTGCCGAGATCGCCGTCGGCGGCAAGGTGGTGCGTCCCGCGACCGGCACGCTCACCCGACGCGGCCGACCTCCGGTCGGCGACGAGCCCAAGCAGCAGGTGACTTTGCGGCTGCCGCGGGAGGTGATCGCCCATTTCAAAGAAGCCGGCGCAGGCTGGCAAACCCGGATCAGCGAAGTGCTCCAGCGGCATGTGACGAAGGGGCATTAAAGGGCTTACCAACCGCTACCGCCTTGCCCTGCCGCATCATGCTCCGTAAGCGCCGGGCGATGCCGCCGCGCCACCCGTTCGCCATCCGCGATTTCCGTTTCTACTGGACGGCACGGCTCGCCTCGACCGTGGCGCAGATGGCGATGGTGATCGTGATCGGCTGGCAGGTCTACGACATCGCCCGCCGGACCATGGACCTGCACCATGCGGCGCTGCAGCTCGGCCTGATCGGCATGGTCCAGTTCGTGCCCTTGTTCGTCCTTACCCTCGTCACCGGCTGGACCGCCGACCGGATCGACCGGCGCCACATCGCCCGCGCCTCGATCGCGCTGGAGATGTTCTGCGCCGTGGTGCTCGGCACCCTGGCCTGGACGGAATCGACCACGCTCCCCGCTCTGTTCGCGGTCGCCGCTTTGCTCGGCGTCGCCCGCGCCTTCGCCGGGCCGGCTTTGTCCGCGCTGGCGCCGAACCTGGTGCCGCGCGAGATCCTGCCGCGGGCGATCGCGATGAGCGCGATGTCCTGGCAGGCGGGCGCGATCGTCGGTCCCGCGCTTGGCGGCTATCTCTACGCCTCGGCGCCGCATCTGCCTTATGCGGTGGCGACCGGCCTCTTCGCCCTCTCGCTCGCCTGCATGTTCATGATCCGGCCGATCGCGCGCACCGCGATGGGCGGTTCGCGCAATCCATGGCGGCAGATGGTCGACGGCCTCCATTACGTCCGCCGGAACCGGCTGGTGCTCGGCGCGATCTCGCTCGATCTGTTCGCGGTGCTGCTCGGGGGGGCGACGGCGATGCTGCCGGTCTACGCCCGCGACATCCTCCATGCCGGGCCGACCGGGCTCGGCCATTTGCGCGCGGCGCCGGCGGTCGGGGCGACGCTGACCGCCTTGTTCTTCGCCTACCGGCCCCTGAAGCACGAGGTCGGGCTGAAGATGCTGGCCGCGGTCGGCGTGTTCGGCATCGCGACCGTCGCCTTCGGCTTTTCGCGCTCCATGCCGCTGTCGCTCGCCTGCCTCGCTCTGCTCGGCGCCGCCGACATGTTCTCGGTCTATGTGCGCCAGTCGCTGATCCAGCTCCACACGCCCAACGAGATGCGCGGCCGGGTCGGCGCGGTCTCGATGCTGTTCATCTCCGCCTCCAACGAGCTGGGCGAGGCCGAATCCGGCTTCCTCGCCGCTCTGATCGGGCCGGTGGCGGCGGTGGTCGGCGGCGGCGCGGCTGCGATCCTCGTCACCCTGCTCTGGGCGAAATGGTTTCCGGAGCTGCGCCTTGCGCGAAGCTTCGATCAACCCAAGATAGCGGACGAACCCATGGCCCTGGAGACTGCGACATGAGAGCGGGAAACATCCTCGAGACGATCGGCAACACCCCCCATATCCGCGTGCAGCGGCTGTTCGGAGACGCCGAGGTCTGGGTGAAATCGGAACGTGCCAATCCCGGCGGCTCGATCAAGGACCGCATCGCCCTGGCGATGATCGAGGATGCGGAGAAATCCGGCGCGCTGAAGCCGGGCGGGACGATCGTCGAGCCGACCTCGGGCAATACCGGCATCGGTCTCGCCATGGTCGCCGCGGTCAAGGGCTATCGCCTGATCCTGGTCATGCCGGAAAGCATGAGCCTGGAGCGGCGGCGGCTGATGCTGGCCTATGGCGCGAGCTTCGACCTCACCCCGCGCGAAAAGGGGATGAAGGGCGCGATCGAGCGCGCCAGGGAATTGCTCGGCGAGATCGACGGCAGCTGGATGCCCCAGCAATTCGAGAATCCGGCCAATATCGCGGTCCATGCCCGCACCACCGCGCAGGAGATCCTCGAGGATTTCCGCGACAGCCCGATCGACGTGCTGATCACCGGCGTCGGCACCGGCGGCCACATCACCGCCTGCGCCGAGGTGCTGAAGAAGGAATGGCCGGCGCTCAAGGTCTTCGCGGTCGAGCCGACCTTGTCGCCGGTCATCTCCGGCGGCCAGCCGGGGCCGCATCCGATCCAGGGCATCGGCGCCGGCTTCATCCCCGCCAACCTCCACACCGACGCGATCGACGGCACCATCCAGGTCGATGCGGGCGACGCCAAGGAGATGGCGCGGCGGGCGGCGCGCGAGGAAGGCGTGCTGGTCGGCATCAGCTCCGGCGCCAGCCTCGCCGCGGTGGCGCAGAAGCTGAAGGAACTGCCCGCCGGCGTGCGGGTGCTGACCTTCAACTACGACACCGGCGAGCGCTATCTCTCGGTGCCGGACTTCCTGCCGGAGCAATAGCGCAAGGCGCATATGACAAGCTCAGCCCGAACGGGGGTTGGTGGCAATGCCGTCGCGGGCGATTCAAAGGCGTGACCCCCCTCGCCTCCTCGATCGCCGCCTTCACCGCCGCCGCGGCTTTGCTGACGGTGACGCCGGGGCTCGATACCGCGCTGGTGCTGAGGACGGCGGCGGCGGAGGGGGCGCGGCGGGCGCTGATCGCCGGGCTCGGCATCTGCCTCGGCTGCCTCGCCTGGGGCGCAATCGTCGCGCTCGGGCTGGGGATGCTGCTCCAGGCGTCGCGGCTCGCTTACACCGCGCTGAAATGGGCGGGCGCGGCCTATCTGCTCTGGCTCGGCGTCCAGTTCCTGCTCTCGAAGCGCGAGCGGTTCGACGGACGGGTGCGGGCGGGGCACGGCAATTGGCTGGCGCGCGGCTTCCTGACCAATGCGCTCAACCCCAAGGTCGGCGTTTTCTACGTCTCCTTCCTGCCGCAATTCGTGCCGGCCGGGGCGAAGGTGGCGGCGACGACCCTGCTGCTTACCGCCATCCACGCCGCGCTCGGCCTGATCTGGTTCGTGGCGCTGGTGGCGGCGACGCGGCCGCTGGCGCGGGCGCTACAGCGGCCGCTTGTCATCCGCGCCCTCGACCGCGCGACCGGCACGGTCTTCCTCCTCTTCGCCGCCCGGCTCGCGCTGAGCCGGGATTAGACTGAATCGACATTCAATTTCGGGCGCGGAAACCCCCTCCCCCTTGTGGGGAGGGGCTGGGGGTGGGGGTGCCGGCCGAAGGCCGGCGCGCGGCTTTGCCGCGCACCCTCATCCGGCCTTGCAGGCCACCTTCTCCCACAAGGGGAGAAGGAACCATCGGCCCTCCACTGCAGAGGAATAAGACGATCCTCTGAAGGTCGATGCAGCCAAGGGCTGCCGGAACCGGTGCCCCGGGGGCAGCGTTGGGGCTCCGTAACAAATGGAGTTTGCGCGATGACCGATCCGGAACCGGTACGGGAGACCACGATCATTCATACCGACGGCGGCGGGGGCGGCGGCGGTACGGTGGTGGCCGTCGTGCTGCTGATCGCGGTGCTCGCCGTGCTCTTCTACCTGTTCGGCGGCCAGCTTCTCGGCAGCAAGCATACCGACGTCAAGGTCAACATCGACGCCCCCGCCAAAACGGGCTAATCGCCGATCGGGTTTGAGCCGGCCGGCGTTGGGCGGCAGGGGAGACGGACGATGAGCGATTATGACCGCGATCCCGAGCGGATGCGCCACACCGACCGAACGACGATCATCCACGAGACGCGCGACCGCGGCGGCGGCAGCGGCGTACTGATCGCAATCATCCTGCTCCTGGTCCTGCTGGCGGGCCTCTTCTTCCTCTTCCGCGGCAGCTTCACCCAGGGTGCGCGCGACGGAAACGTCAACGTCGCGGCGCCGAACCTGAAATTGCCCGACATCAACGTGACGGTGCCGGAGGTGAAGGTGCCCGACGTCAAGGTGCCCGAGGTCAAGGTAAACGTGCCGAAGATCGACATCCGGACCGAGGACGGCGGACAGGCGAACAAGGCGGCCGGCAAGTGAATGCCGGCTGACCGTTCCATTCAGATATTCCTCAACCGAATCAAAGCATAAGCCGGGTCGCCGACCCCCCGGGTCGGCCCCTCGAGTCGCGTAACGAGGGTGGGGCCGGCAGACTTCGACTGCCGGCCCCGCTTGGTCCTGGGCACCCTCTTCGTCATTGCGAGCATAGCGAAGCAATCCAGTGCGGCGGATGCCGCAGTCTGGATTGCCGCGTTGCTCCGCTCCTCGCAATGACGGGGACTCAGTCCTCCGCGCCGGTCTCCCGCGTCGGCGCATTGGCATTGTCGCCGACCTTCTTTTCGCCGAGCTGGCCCTTGCCGTGATAGGGCATCTCGCTCTGCCCGCCATGGCCCATGAAGCCGTCGCTGCCGCCCCCACCGTCCCCGTCGCCCTTGCCGGTATGCGGGTTGGGATAGGCGCCGCCGCCCGAATCGCCGCCGCCGGAGCGGCCCTGCATCTTGTCGTCGGTCGGCTTGGTCTCGCGGGCCATCGCGGCCTCCTCCGGCTGGATCCACTCCGGCCTCAATGAGGCGGCAGGCTCCGGGTTCCCTAACCCCGCGCCTCCGGCAGATAGGCATCGTCGACCACGTCGGAGAAGCGGGTGATCTTGCTCTCGAACTTGAGCTTCACCTTGCCGGTGGCGCCGTGGCGCTGCTTGGCGATGATCAGCTCCGCCATCCCGTAGACCCGTTCCATGTCGCGCGCCCATTCCTGATGGGCGTCGTGGACCTTGGCGTCGTCGCCGTCGATCGGCCGCTTCGGCTCGCGCGAGGCGACATAATATTCCTCGCGATAGATGAAGAGGACGATGTCCGCGTCCTGCTCGATCGAGCCCGATTCCCTGAGATCGGAGAGCTGCGGGCGCTTGTCCTCGCGCTGCTCGACGGCGCGGCTGAGCTGCGACAGGGCCATGACCGGGACGTTCAGCTCCTTGGCCAGGGTCTTGAGGCCGCGGCTGATCTCCGAAATCTCCTGGACGCGATTGTCGTTGCCGCTGCGGCCGGTGCCTTGGAGCAATTGCAGATAATCGACGATGATGAGCCCGACGGCGCGCTGGCGCTTCAGCCGCCGCGCCCGCGTCCGCAGCGCCGCGATGGTGAGGCCGGGCGTATCGTCGATATAGAGCGGCAGGCTTTCCAGATCGGCGGCGGCGCGGGCGAGGTTGCGGAAATCCTGCTGGCTGATCTTGCCCATGCGCAGATTTTCGGAGCTGATCCCGCTATTCTCGGCGAGGATGCGGGTGGCGAGCTGGTCGGCCGACATTTCCAAACTGAACAGGGCGACCGGGGCACCGGAGGACTTCTCGGGGGCGATCCCGTCCTCCAGATCCTGGACGTAGCGGCGGGCGGTGTTGAAGGCGATGTTGGTGGCGAGCGCGGACTTGCCCATGCCGGGGCGGCCGGCGAGGATCAAAAGGTCCGAATGGTGGAGGCCGCCGGTCTTCGCGTTGATCGATTCGAGTCCCGTGGTGAGGCCGGAGAGGCCGCCGCCGGTGTTGAGCGCCTTCTCCGCCATCTGCACGGCGAGCCGGGTGGCTTCGGCGAAGGTCTTGACGGTGCCGGCGCCGCCGCCCTCCTCGGCGACGCGGTAGAGCGCCGCTTCGGCCTGCTCGATCTGGCCCTTTGGATCGACGTCCTCGGACGTGTCGAGCGCGTTCTCGACCATCTCGCGGCCGACGCCGATCAGGGCGCGGAGCAGGGCCAGCTCGTAAATCTGCTCGGCGAAGTCGCGGGCGCCGATGATCGCGGCGCCGCTGCCGGTGAGCTGGGCGAGATAGGAGGGGCCGCCCAGCTCCTTCATCTCCTCGTCCGCGTCGAAGAGCGGCCGGAGCGTCACCGGCGAGGCGATCATGTTGCGGTCGATCAGCTTCAGGATCTGCTCGTAGATGCGGGCGTGGAGCGGCTCGAAGAAATGGTCGGGCCGCAGCTTCAGCTGGATGTCCTCGGCGAGACGATTGTCGATCATCAGCGCGCCGAGCAAGGCCGCCTCCGCCTCCACATTATGGGGGAGAGTCGGAGCTTCCGGCGCCGGCGCGTCGGCGAGGCGGATGATGTTTTCGGCCATGGCGGTGGTGTGAACCTTCCCCCGCTCGGGTTCAAGCTGACCCCCTAAATCTGCGGTGGGCGGATTTGTGGATTTCTCTCAAGAAGCTGAAAACCAAAGGGAAATCATACCCAATTGCTTCAATTTACAGGGCGGGCGGCAACTGTCGAATGCGCTCCGCTTCTGCCCGCGCTCTGGCAAGGGTGGCTCTCGCTAGGATGAGCCGAGCGTAAGCCCAGATGGTGGCCGGGATGACGTACAGCACGGCCAGCACAAGGGGCAGAATGGTGTTCGCCATCTATGCAGAATAGAGACCTTGGGACGCCTTTAATAGTTTTACGACGTGGAAAGGCCGGCTCCTCCCCGCTAACAATGCGCCATGGCCGACCCGCGGATCATCGACATCGAGCTCGACGAGCGGACGATCATCCGCCGCAGCGACGAGATCGAGCAGGAGCGCAAGGTCGCCATCTTCGATCTTCTCGAAGGCAATTTCTTCAAGCCCGACGGCCATGACGGCCCGTTCCGAATCCTGCTGCGCATCGAGGATAACCGCCTCGCCATCGAGCTGAAGGACGAGGAGGGCCGGCAGCTGGAGACGATCCGCCTCGGCCTCGCCCGCTTCAAGCGGCCGGTCCGCGATTATTTCGCGGTCTGCGAAAGCTATTTCAAGGCGGTCCGCTCCGATTCGCCCAAGGGGCTGGAGACGATCGACATGGCCCGCCGGAGCATCCACAACGACGCCGCCGATCTGCTCCAGGAGTGCCTCGCCGGCAAGGTCGAGCTGGATTTCGACACCGCCCGGCGGCTGTTCACCCTGATCTGCGTGCTGCACATCAAATGATGCCGCTTTCCCTTGCCGAGGCTCGCCATTCGCGTGAAAGCTGGCGGCAATGACATTCTTCGTTCCCACCCTGCTCATGGCTGCATCCGCTCCTGGCATCGCCTACGAAGCCGTTGGAGAGCATCGCGCGTGGCGACTTACGGTCGGGGACGATGGTGTCCGCCTAGCCTTTCCCGATGCCTCCGCCCGGAACAGAGGCCATGTCTACCCCCATGTGGTCGCCCGCAAATTCGGTGGGTCTCGCCGCTGGGAGGCAGGCGAGGGAGTCGCTGTGATCAGTGTCGAGGCGCGGCCGGGCCGCTGTGCGGCGGGAGATTTGATCTACGCAGACAAAGTGCGGATCCGATTGAGCGGGCGCGAGCTTAATGGCTGCGGCGGAAGCCGGTTGTCGGGGGCACGCCGTCGATGAGCATCATGTCCGACCGCTGGATTCGCGCCCGCGCCCTGGAAGACGGCATGATCGAGCCGTTCGTCGACGGGCAGAAGCGCGAGGGGACGATCAGCTACGGCCTCTCCTCCTACGGCTATGACGCGCGCGCCGCCGACGAGTTCAAGATCTTCACCAATGTCGACAATGCGATCGTCGATCCGAAGAATTTCGCCTCGAACAGCTTCGTCGACCGCAAGACCGATTGCTGCATCATCCCGCCCAACAGCTTCGCCCTCGCCCGCACCGTCGAATATTTCCGGGTGCCGCGCGACGTGCTCGTCATCTGCCTCGGCAAATCGACCTATGCCCGCTGCGGGATCATCGTCAACGTGACGCCGCTCGAGCCCGGCTGGGAAGGCCATGTCACGCTCGAATTCTCGAACACGACGCCGCTGCCGGCCAAGGTCTATGCCAATGAGGGGGCATGCCAGTTCCTGTTCCTGCAGGGCAACGAACCCTGTGAGATCAGCTATGCCGACCGCGCCGGCAAATATATGGGCCAGCGCGGCGTCACCCTGCCGAAGCTGTAAGCCGGACGCGCCTCAGCCGAACACCTCGGCCAGCGTGTCGGAGGCCGGTCCGTCCTTCCAGTCGCGCAATTCCACGTAGAGCGACGTCTGGATGACGCCCCAGACGGCGGAAGTCAGCGTCTTGGCGATCGCCGAGAGGACGTAATAGGAGATCGGCACGCCTCCCCCCATCGCCGCGACCATGCCCTGCAGGCCCCCGAACATCACGATCGCCACCGCGCCCACCAGGGCCGAGAACATCCAGTAACCGATCAACGCGACCAGCTCGATGCCGAAGATCTTCCAGCGGGCGCCTTCGGTCAGATCGTTGCTGCGGCTGAGCGCGTCGAGCACGCCGAGCCTTTCCTCCACGAGCGCCGGCGCGGCGACCGACAACCTGATGTAGAGGATGATGCCCGGCACGATCAGCAGGATCAGGCCGATGCCGATGCCGATGGCGCTCACCAGAGCGAGCAGGAACAGGGGCAAAGCGACGACCAGCCCCGCCGACGCGGATTCCGCAAAATTCGCCTTGCGGCCCTGACTATGGGCGACGGTTGCCCGCACCAGAGCGCCCTGGGTGATCATCGCGAGCGCGACCGACACCGCGATCGCCATCAGGCTGATCGCGAGCCTCTGCCAGATTCCGATCACGCCCAGCCCGAGGCCCTGCAAGCGCAGCTGGCCATAGCCGATCACCGTCGCCGGCAGCGCCGCGAAGAGGAAGGCGATGCCGAGCGTCGCCACCGGATTGCTGCCGATCGTCCCGAAGGCCCGGCTGAAGATACGGCCGATCGAGACGCTGCGGTCCTCATAGCCGATTGCCGTGGTCGCCATATCCGCCCCTTCCCCTGCGCCGCCTCCCCAGGCGGGCATGACCGAAACTGCCGGTCCCGCGCCCGCCTGTCCAGCGCCGATTTCGCGTTGCGCGTCGCCCTTCATGGTTTAAACCTTTGACATTGCGGGCTGCCGTCCGGGGCGTGGAGAAGAGCGATAGGGGGAAATGTACAGGAGGCGGCGGCCGCCGCGCGGAGCCTTGCGGACGCGCACCGGGCGCTGCGGGCCGACGCCTCCATCCAGTTCAACCTGCAGCCCGCGCCGGCGCCGCCGGCGCCGCCCTTGTGGCTGCGCGAATTCGTCCACTGGCTCGGCCGCATCCTGAGGCCGGTCGGCCGCGGCCTCGACTGGATCGGCAGCTTCATGCCGAACGCGCCCTATGCGCGCATCTTCCTGTGGACGGTGCTGGCCCTGGCGGCGCTCGCCTTGGTAGCGATGGTCGTCCAGCGCATCCGGACCGGCGAATGGCGGCTGCCGCGGCGCCGGCGGGCCGTCGCCGCGGACGCGGCCGCCGAGGAGGAGCCGGCATGGGCGCCCGAGGCGGCGCCGGCCCGCGCCTGGCTGAACGAGGCCGACGCGCTGGCCGCCGAGGGTCGCTACGCCGAGGCGGTCCACCATCTCCTGTTCCGCTCGGTCGAGGACATTGCCCGCCGCCGCCCCCGCCTGGTCCGGCCGGCGCTCACCAGCCGCGAGCTCGCCGCCGCCGAAGCCCTGCCGGGGCCGGCGCGCGACCTCTTCGCCGGCATCGCCCGGCTGGTCGAGCGCAGCCTGTTCGGCGGCCGCGCCGTCGGCGCCGGCGACTGGTCGGCGGCGCGCAACGCCTATGCCGATTTCGTGCTGCCGCGGACCTGGCGGGCATGAGCGACGTCGCGCTTCACGGCCAGGGCGCCGCCGAGGGCGCCTTCAAGCCGGCGACGATGCTGCTGGTCCTCGCCATCGGCATCCTCGCCTTCACCGCGATGCTGGTGCTCGGCGCCTATGCGCCTGACCTGCGCTCCGGCCATAATGGCGGCGCCCATGCCCTGTCCAATTCGGCGACCGGCTATAGCGGCATCGTCCGGCTCGCTCAGGCGACCGGCCGCAACCCCGTGATCCTCCGCAACGAGCCGATGCTCGATACCGAGGATCTGGTCGTGCTGACCCCCGAAAGGGGCACCACCGACATGTCGAAGCCGCTGGCGATGCGGGAGGCCAAGCCGACCCTGGTCGTGCTGCCCAAATGGCAGACGGTGGCGGACAAGACCCATGGCGGCTGGGTCCGGGCGGTGGGGCTGGTCCCGACCTGGGACCCGGAGGGCGTGCTGGACCCGAAATACAAGCTGAAGATCGGCCGCGAGCGCAGCCACGGCGCGCCGTTGAAGACGATCCCCGATTACGCGCCGGCGGAGATGCATTTCACCGCGCCGGGCGCGCTGCAGACGGCGAGCGGCGACGGCTTCCGGCCGATCGTCGCCGACCAGGCGGGTCATGCCGTGCTCCTCCAGTTCGGCGACAAGCCCTTCTTCGTCCTCGCCGATCCCGACCTGCTCTCCAACAAGGGCATTGCCGACGAGCGCCAGGCGGCCGCGGCTCTCGCCATGCTCGACTTCCTCAACGCGACCGGCGCGAAATCGATCGCCTTCGACGTCACCCTGAACGGCCTCGGCCATTCGCCGAGCCCGCTCCGCCTGGCCTTCGATCCGCCCTTCCTCGGCACCACGCTCGCCATCGCCGCGGCCCTGTTGCTCGCCGCCTTGCAGGCGCTGACCCGGTTCGGGCCGGCGCGGCGGCCGGAGCGGGCGCTCGCCTTCGGCAAGGCGGCCTTGATCGACAATACCGCCGCCCTCGTCCGCAAGGCCGGGCGCGAGGCCGCGCTCGGCGCCCGCTATGCCGAGATGATCCGCGAGCGGGCGGTGACGATCTTCGGCGTGCCGTCGCGCCTCCAGGGGCAGGCGGTCGACGATTATCTCGACGGGCTGGACGGCGACGGGCGTTTCTCGGCGCTCGCCGAAGCCGCCGCCGCGGCGCATCGCAGGGACGAGCTGCTCGCCGCGGCGCGGGCGCTTCATCAATGGCAAAAGGAGAATGCAGGGTGAAGGTGGAAGAGGTTCAGGCGCTCGCGGGCGAGATCAGGGGCGAGATCGCCAAGGCCGTGGTCGGACAGGAGGCGACGGTCGAGCTGATGCTCGTCGCCTTGTTCGCGGGCGGCCATATCCTGCTCGAAGGACCGCCGGGGACGGCGAAGACCCTGCTCGCCCACAGCTTCGCCCGCGCCGTCGGGCTCGATTTCGGCCGCATCCAGTTCACGCCGGATCTGATGCCGGGCGACATCATCGGCGCCAATCTGTTCAACTTCCAGACCTCGACCTTCACCCTCACCCGCGGGCCGATCTTCACCGAATTGCTGCTCGCCGACGAGATCAACCGGACGCCGCCCAAGACCCAGGCGGCCCTGCTCGAAGCGATGCAGGAGCGGACCGTCACCATCGACGGCGACAGCCTGGCGCTCAGCGATCGCTTCATGGTGGTGGCGACGCAGAATCCGATCGAGCAGCAGGGCGTCTATCCCCTGCCCGAGGCGCAGCTCGACCGCTTCCTGTTCAAGCAGAGCGTCGATTATCCCAGCGCCGAGGAGGAAAGGAAGATCATCGCCACCCACGGCGCCCGCAAAAGCGTGATGGAGCCGGCCGAATGGGGGGTCGAGCGCAAGGCGGACGCGGCGACGATCGGCGCGGCGCTGGCGGCGGTCGCCGCCGTCCGGCTGGTCGACGAGGTGATCGACTATATCGCCGGGCTGATCCGCGGCACCCGCGACGTCGCCGATCTCGAGACCGGCGCCTCGCCCCGCGCCGGCGCGATGCTGGCCGGCGCCGCGCGCGCCCGGGCGGCGCTGGACGGGCGCGACTTCGTCATCCCCGACGACGTCAAGGCGCTGGCGCCGGCCCTGCTCCGCCACCGCCTGATCCTGTCGCCGGCGGCGGAGATCAACGGCCGCGCGATCGAGGACGTCGTCACCGGCATCATCGAGACGATCGAGGCGCCGCGTTGATCTATCCGACCCGGACGGCGGTGCTGGCGGCGGCGGCGGGCGCGCCGCTGACCCTCGCCATCGCCGCTTTGTCCCCCGGCCATTGGTATGCCGGGCTCGGCTGGCCAATGGCCTTGCTTTTGCTGTTCATGCTCGACGCCCTGCTCGCCGCGCGCAGCGGCGACGTCGCCGTCGAGGCGCCGGCCCGGGCCTATGTCGGCGAGACGCTCGACGCGAAGGTGACGGTGACCTTGCGCGGCGGCTCGGTCCCCGGCGTTGCGGCGGTCGCGATCGCGGCCAGCCCGCTGGTCGCGCTGGAGGATGACGGCCGCCTCTGGGTGGCGCTGGAGGAGGGACGCGGCGCGGCTCTGCTGCCGCTGGCGATGGCGCGGCGCGGCCTCGCCCGGATCGAGCAGGTCTGGCTGCGCTGGCGCGGGCCGCTCCGCCTCGCCTGGCGGCAGCGGCGGATCCCGCTCGACATCGCCTTCCCGATCCTGCCCGACGTCCGGCCGGTGCACGAGCGCGGCGCCCGGATCTTCCAGCGCCACGCTTTGCAGGGCCTGATCTCGCAGATGAACCGCGGCGAAGGCTCCGATTTCGACGCTCTGGTCGAGTTCCGTTCCGGCATGGACCGGCGCGCGATCGACTGGAAGCAGTCGGCGCGGCACATGAAGCTCCACGCCAAGGAATATCGCGCCGAACGCAACAGCCAGATCGTCTTCGCGGTCGATTCCGGCCGGCAGATGTCGGAGCCGGTCGCCGGCCTGCCCCGCGTCGACCGCGCCGTCTCCGCCACCCTGCTGACCGCCTGGATCGCGCTGAAGCTCGGCGACCGGGTCGCCCTCCACGCCTTCGATTCCCGTCCGCGCATCGCCAGCGGCCTGGTTTCGGGCGCCGCCGCCTTTCCCGAGCTGCAGCGCCTCGCCGCCGCCATCGACTATAGCGGCGACGAGACCAATTACACCTTCGCGCTGACCAGTTTGGCGACCCGGCTGACGCGGCGCTCGATGATCGTCCTGTTCACCGAATTCACCGACCTCACCTCGGCCGATTTCATGGTCCGCGCGGCGCGGCGGATGGTGCAGACGCATCTGCTGCTCGTCGTCGTGTTGCGCGACGAGGAGCTGGAGACGATCGCCGCCCGCGAGCCGGAGGATGCGGACGACGTCACCCGCGCCGTCACCGCCGCCGCTTTGCTTCGGGACCGGAAGATCGCGCTCACCCGCCTCCAGCATCTCGGCGTCCACGTCATCGAGAGCGAATATGACCGGGTCGGCGAGCGGCTGGTCGCCGGCTATGTCGACCTCAAGCGGAGGAACCTGCTGTGAATTCCAAGGGTCCGGACCCTGAAGCGTCGGCGATCGTCGAGGCGCGGCCGGCCCTGGTCAACGCCACCCGTTTCCGCGCCGCGCACGAGGCGGATTGGGCGCGGCTCGATCATCTGCTGAAGCGGCTGGAGAAACGCTCGATCAGGGCCTTGTCGGACGAGGACATCCTCGCTCTGCCGCTCCTCTACCGCACCACCCTCTCGTCGCTGTCGGTGGCGCGCGACACGTCGCTCGACCGCGGCCTCATCCTCTATCTCGAGCAATTGTGCACCCGCGCCTATTTCCAGATCTACGGCGTCCAGACCTCGGCCTGGCGGCAGCTCGGCCATTTCTTCGCCCGCGGCTGGCCGGAGGCGGTGCAGGCGATCTGGCGCGAGACCCTCATCTGCGTGCTGCTCACCGCCGCCGGAGCGCTGGTCGCCTTCCTGCTGGTGCGCAGCGACCCCTCCTGGTTCTTCGGCATCATCCCCGAGGCGCTCGCCGGGGGGCGCGACCCTTCCGCCTCGGCCGAGAGCCTGCGGGCGACGCTTTACGACAAGCATCAGGATATGCTGGCGACCTTCGCCACCTATCTCTTCACCCACAATTCGCAGATCGCGATCTTCTCCTTCGCTCTCGGCTTCGCCTTCTGCGTGCCGACAGTGCTGCTGATCGTCTATAACGGGCTGATGCTCGGCGCCTTCCTCGCCGTCTTCGCGGCCAAGGGGCTGGCCTGGAACATGACCGGCTGGCTGATGATCCACGGCACCACCGAATTGTTCGCGATCAACATCGCCGGCGCCGCCGGGCTGAGGATCGGCACGGCGATCGCCTTTCCGGGCCGGGAATCGCGCACCGAGGCGGCGGTGAAGGCCGGCCGCGCGGCGGCGACGGCGATGGCGGGGACGGTGATCATGCTCGCCGTCGCCGGCCTGCTCGAAGGGATCGGCCGCCAGACCGTCACCGACGATATCAGCCGCTATCTGATCGGCAGCGTCATGCTCGCCGGCTGGCTGCTCTATTTCTATCTGCCGCGGCGGCGGCCGGCCTGATGCGGCTCCCCTTCCGCCGCAACCGGCACGAAGGCCCCCGCTCGATGCGCCGGGCCTTCGTGACTCCCGAAGGGGTCGATCTTCAGCTCGAGCTCGGCTCGGCGGGGACGCGGGCGGCGGCGTTCATGCTCGACGCCTTCATCATCTTCCTCATCCTGATCGTCACCTCCATCCCGATCATCTGGCTGGTCGTCACCGCCAAGTCGGAAGTGCTGGCGATCCTCTGGCTGCTCGGCTTCTTCGTGCTGCGCAATTGCTGGTTCTCCCTGTTCGAGATGGGCGGGCGCGGCGCCACGCCCGGCAAGAGGCTGATGGGCCTGCGGGTGGTGGCGCGGGACGGGGCGCGGCTGACCGGCGGCGCCGTCATCGCCCGCAACGCGATGCGGGAAATCGAGGTGTTCCTGCCGCTCTCCTTCCTCGGCGCCCAGGCGGCCGAAGGCACGGCCGACGCCTTCCTCACCCTCTTCGCCTTGCTGTGGAGCGGCATCTTCCTCTTCTTCCCTTTGTTCAACCGCGACCGGCTGAGGGTCGGCGACCTCGTCGCCGGCACCTGGGTGGTGGGCGCGGTCGGCGGCGCGCTCGGCGCCGATCTCGCCGCCTCGCGCGAGCCGGCGCGGCGCAGCTTCAGCGAGGCGGCCCTCAACCTCTACGGCGTCTACGAGCTGCAGACGCTGGAGGACGTGCTCCGGAACGGCCGCGGCGACGCCGTCGCCATCGTCGCCCGCACCATCCGCCACAAGGCCGGGATCGCCGATGACGGCGACGATTACGGCTTTCTCTCCGATTATTACGCGGCTCTGTGCGCCCGGCTGGAGGGCGGGCTGATGCTCGGCCGGCGGCGCGAGAACAAGTTCGCCACCGCCCTGCCGCGCTAGATCATTGTTATCGCATTGCTTTTTGCGAAAAGCCGGTACCCGCCTTTTCGCGCAATGCTCTAGAATCCCGTCATGCCGGGCTTGATCCGGCATCCACCTACTTTGGCCGGATGCGTGAAGCAGAGGGATCCCGGATCAGGTCCGGGATGACGAGTCCGGCGGCGGCATCACCAGGTCCCCATCGCCTTGCGCACGCCCAGCATCGTCGCCTCCGCCCGTTCCGCCGCCGCTTCGGCCGAGCGGGTGAGGAAGCCGACCAGGCCCGCTTCGTCGCCGCGGATCTCGTGGAAGCGGCGCTGGACCGGCTCCAGCCCGGCGATCACCGCTTCGGCGACGCCGGTCTTGAGCCCGCCATAGCCGGAGCCGTCGAAGCGCCGCAGCGCCTCGTCCCAGCTGCCGCCGGCAAAGGCATGGTAGATGGTGATGAGGTTGCGTACCCCCGGCGACAGGTCGGAGGCGTCGACGGCGGTGCGGGAATCGGTCTTCGCCGATTTCAATTTCTTGAGGATCGTCTCGGGCGAATCGAGCATGCGGATCGAATGGCCCGATTTCGCCGCGCTCTTCGACATCTTCGCCTCGGGATCGTCGAGCCCCATGATCCGCGCGCCGACCTCGCGGACGAGGATTTCGGGCCGGGTGAAATGATAGCCGAACAGGCCCTCGAACCGTTCGGCGATGTCCTGGGTGATCTCGATATGCTGGCGCTGGTCCTCGCCGACCGGGACGAGGTCGGTATGGTAGAGGAGGATGTCGGCCGCCTGCAGGATCGGATAGGCGTAGAGGCCGACGCCCACCGAGTCCCGCCCTTCCGATTTGGACTTGAACTGGGTCATCCGGTTCATCCAGCCCATCGGCGTCACGCAATTCAGCATCCAGGCGAGCTCCGGATGCTGGCGCACCTGGCTCTGGATGAAGACCAGCGACTTTTCCGGATCGATGCCGGCGGCGAGATAGAGGGCGGCGACGTCGAGCGAGGAGGATTTCAGCCGCGCCGCCTGGATCTCCTCGGGGATGGTGAGGGCGTGGAGATCGACGATGCAGAAGATGTTGTCATGCTTGTCCTGCTCCTTCACCCAGAGCGAGATGGCGCCGATCAGATTGCCGATATGAAGGTCGCCGGTCGGCTGGATGCCCGAAAACACCGTCTTCTTGGGCTTGGAATTGGCCAAGGCTCGTCGCTCCTGATCAAGGGATGAGGCGCCGTAACTGACGCCCGCCCCCTTATGCAAGACGCGGTGGCGGTGGCGGGCATTAGCCCATAGACGGGACGCCATGATCGGACACGCCCTTCGCCGCGCCGCGCTCGCGGCCCTGCTCGCCTTCCCGCCCGCCGCCGCGTCGGCCGCGGATTATGTGATCCATGCCGGGCGGCTGCTCGACGGCGTCTCCGAGACGGTGCGGCAGCGCGTCTCGATCCTCGTCCATGACGACCGCATCCGGTCGGTCGAGCCCGGCTTCGTCGCCCCGGCGGGCGCGGCAGTGATCGACCTTTCCGACCAGATGGTGATGCCCGGCTTTATCGACTGCCACGTCCATATCGGCGCGAAGCTGCCGAGCCGGACCAACGCGATCGAGGACTGGCTCACCCATGGCGACCTCGACCGCGCCTTTGACGACGCCTTGTTCGCCCGCCAGATGCTGCTTCAGGGCTTCACCAGCGCCCGCGACGTCGGCGGCGGCAGCGACACCGTGGCGGTGCGCGACGCGATCAACGCGGGCAAGATCGCCGGGCCGCGCCTGTGGGTGTCGCTCGAGCCGCTCGGCCCGACCGCGGGCCATGGCGACCCGATGAACGCGCTCGATCCGGAGCTGCGCCACCCGGGCTGGGAGGCGGGGATCGTCGATACGCCGGAGCAGGCGCGGATCCGGGTCCGCGAGCATCGCCGCCGCGGCGCCGACCTCATCAAGATCATGCCGTCCGGCGGCATCGCCTCGAGCGGCGACGATCCGCGTCAGCAGCTGATGACCGAGGAGGAGATGCGGACGGCGGTGGAAACCGCCCATGCGCTCGGCATGAAGGTGGCGGCGCATATCTACCCGGCCGGCGCGATCGAGGCGGCGGTGCGGGCGGGCGTCGATTCGGTCGAGCACGGCTCCTTCGCCACCGCCCAGACCTTCGCCCTGATGAGAGCCCACGGTACCTATCTGGTGCCGACCCTGACCGTCTACGACCTCTTCTACAAGGTCGCGCGCGAGCATCCCGAGCTGCTGACGCCGGGCACGCCGGCCAAGGAGATCGCCAACGATCCGCTGCCGAAGAAGAATCTGCCGCTGGCGATCCGCTCGGGCGTGAAGATCGCCTACGGCACCGATATCGGCGAAGGCGATCACGCCATGGAGTTCGGCCTGCTCGTCGCCAACGGCATGCGGCCGATCGACGCGATCCTGGCGGCGACGCGCAACGCCGCCGATCTGATCGGCGCCTCCGACCGGATCGGCTCGATCCAGCCGGGCCGCTTCGCCGACATCGTCGCCGTCGCCGGCGATCCGCTCGCCGACCCAAGCCAGCTCGGCCAGGTCCGCTTCGTGATGAAAGGCGGCGTGATCTACCGACGCGGCGGCGAGGTCACCGCCGCCGGCGCGCAATAGGGTCAGGCGATCCGGGCCAGCAGCCGGTCGATCGCGGCTTCCGCCTCCGGCTCCTCCAGGGTCGGCGCGTGGCCGATGCGGGAGACGGCGACGGTTTCCAGTCCGGGCAGCTCGGCCCGCATCCGCCCGATCGTGGCCTCCGACAGCAAATCCGACAATTCGCCGTGGACGAGCAGGGTCGGCACGCCTTCCAGGGCGCGGAAGGCGGGCCAGAGATCGACCTCCGGCGCCGCGGTGGATGAGGATCGGCGGATCGGATCGGCGATGCGCATGTCGTAATCGAGCACGACCCGGCCCTTGGCGGTCAGCCGGCAGACGCGCTTGGCGAAGACCAGCCACTGGTCGAGCGTCCAGTCGGGATAGCGGTCGCGCTGCGCCTCGCAAAGGGCACGGGCGGCGTGGAGCCAGGTCGGCCAGACCTGCGAGCGGCCGACATAGGTGCGGATATGGTCGAGCCCCCTCGCCTCCAGCTCGGGCCCGACGTCGTTGAGCAGGGCGGCGGCGAGCCGGCTGCGGTCGGTCAGCGCCAGGAACATGGCGATGAGGCCGCCGAGGGAGGTGCCGAAGATGGCGAAGCGGGCGAGGCCGAGCAAAGCGATCAGGGCCTCGACGTCCTGGAGATAGACGAGCGGCGCATAGGTCGCCGAATCCTTCGCATAGGCGCTCTCGCCGCGGCCGCGCAGGTCGACGCAGATCAGCCGCCAGGCGCCGGCGAGGCGGCCGGCCACGCTCTCGAAGTCGCGGGCATTGCGGGTGAGGCCGGGGATGCAGAGGATCGGCGGCCGCGACTCGTCGCCGGCATAGTCGCGATAATGGAGGCGCAGCCCGTCGCCGGACGTCCACCAGCCGTCGGTCCAGTCGGCCATGATTCCCCCCTCCATGCCTGCAATCCTTAGAGGGCCCGCCCCCGCCTCGGCAATCGCCACGGGACGCAGCCACGACGGCTTGCTGCTCTCAAAATCGAACCCGCGCCGGGATTGTCTGATTCTGCCATCGCGGTTGCGTCTGCCTTGCGCCCATGCCGGTCATTCGGTGTGACATCGGACGATCTCGAAAGCAGCTATTTGCGACATCGTCCAAGTGGGTTCGGCGAAAACTGCTCCCATCGGCTCGTGTGCATCTACGAAACCGCCAGCTGTGCCTCAAGATCGGTCTGCGCGGCAAAGTCGGCGGCCAGCGCGTCGATCAGCGCCCGCACCGAAGGCAGCAGGCCCCGTCGCGAGGGGAAGACCGCATGGATGATGACGCTGCGGGGCGCCCATGCGGGCAGGACGTCGACGAGCGTGCCGTCCCGGATGTCCTGCCACACGGCCATGGTGGGAAGCTGGACGATGCCGATCCCCTGCAGCGCGGCCTCGCGCAGCGTTGCCATGTCTCCCGTGACGAGCCGCGGCGCGTGGCGGATGAGCGCCGTGGCGCCATCGGGCCCCTCAAGGCTCCAGCCATGCTCGCCGAGCGGATTGCCGATGTCCATGCTCGGAAAGGCATTGAGGTCGGCTGGGCCGGCGATGGACGCGTGGCGTTCCAGCAGAAGCGGGCTTGCGACCAGCCGCTGCCTGCCCTCCTCGAGGACGCGCATCACCAGGTCGCTCTCATCGAGAGGCGGCGTTCGCGCCCGAAGCGCGACATCGAAATTCTCGGCGATGAGGTCGACACGACGGTTGGTGCTCTCCAGGTGGATGTCGACCAGCGGGTTGGCCGCCATGAACCGGGCCAGCATCGGGTTCACGCGAAAATTGAGGAGGTCCGTCGGGCAACTGATGCGCATGACGCCTCGCGGCTCCGAGCGCGCCTGCTCGACCACCGAGTCGGCTGCCTCCATTTGCACCAGCACGGCGAGACATTGCTCGTAGTAACGCTGCCCGATCTCCGTCACCGAAAAGGAACGGGTGGAGCGGTTGATGAGGCGGACGCCGAGCCTGTCCTCCAGCGTCGCGACCCTTCTGCTCAGCTTGGACTTCTGGAGTCCCAGCGCCCGCGAGGCGGACGCGAAGCCGCGATGATCGACCACCTGTACGAAATAGAAAATGTCCTCGAAGCTCTGCATTGTCCTACTGCGTAGGACGATCCGTCCGGACTTTGCAATCTACTGCGCTCGCGCCGCCAGGGTTATCTCGGTTCCAGCAAAGGCCGGGAAGCTCCGGCTCGGAGACCTGAGATGAAGAAAGTTCTTGGTATCTACGGCAATTCCAACATGCACTGGGTTGGCGACGGCTTTCCCGTCCGCTCGCTCTTTTCCTACGACAGCCTCGGCGCCCGCATCAGCCCTTTTCTCCTGCTCGATTATGCCGGGCCGAAGGACTTCGAGCCGGCCGAGCGGCCGCGCGGTGTCGGCCAGCATCCGCATCGCGGCTTCGAGACGGTCACCATCGTCTATGAGGGCGAGGTCGAGCATAAGGATTCGATCGGCAACGGCGGCAAGATTGGACCGGGCGACGTCCAGTGGATGACGGCGGCGGGCGGCATTCTTCACGAGGAGTTCCACTCGCACGATTTCACCCGGAGGGGCGGCCCGTTCCGAATGATCCAGCTGTGGGTGAACCTGCCTGCCAGGGTCAAGATGAGCGCGCCGGGCTATCAGACCTTGCTCGATACCGACATTCCGTCGTTCGATCTCCCGGGCAAGGCCGGCTGCGTCCGCGTCATTGCCGGCGAATTTGAAGGCCGGCGCGGACCGGCGCGCACCTTCACGCCGATCAACGTCTGGGATCTCCGGCTGACGGGCGGGCCGGAGGTCCTCCTCGATCTGCCCGAGGGCCACAATGCCGCGCTCATCGTCATAAGCGGCGCCCTGACCGTGGACGGCCATGACATCGGCGAAGCGCAGATGGCCCTGCTGGAACGCGAAGGCCGCGAGGTCGCACTCTTGGCCGGCACGGACGCAACGATCCTCGTTCTGACCGGCGCCCCGATCGACGAGCCGGTCATTGGCTACGGTCCGTTCGTGATGAACAGCGAAGCCGAAATCAGGCAGGCGGTCGAGGACTATGAGAGCGGTCGCTTCGGCCAGATCGCGCCCGCCTGACGGAGAGGGCCCAGAATCGCCCCCGAGCCAACCCGCGGATCGCGGGGACCACCTCAAGCAAGAGGTGATGTCGGGCGAGCCAGGAGTTTTCCGAGCCGGAAGAACGATGGGACGGAGGGACTTGCTATGAATGGCGAAAAAATAGTCAGAGGACTCCTGGAAGGGAACGTTCAGCCTTCGCCCTTGTCGTCCGGCTCGGCGACGGGTCCCCTCGTGGGCGGATAATCCCCTTCCTTCCCGCCCCAGCCGAGGGGCGGGAATTCGGGCTGCGGCGGCCCCGGCGGGACGATCACGTCCGGGTCGCGCTTCCTGGCTTCGCCGACGCCATGATCGCCCGGACCAGGCGGATGCTTGTGGCCGCGGAAGGCGCCGACGCCGGAATCGCCGCGATCCTCGGGCGGCTCCCACGGCGCCCAACCCTCTTTCGGTTCGTCTGCCATCGCGATCTCCTCCGCAGCCTCAAAGCCGGGCCGCGGCCGAGGTTCCGCTGGCGGAACCGGCGGCGAGCGGTCAGGGTTGCGCCGCCGTGACAAGAACGCCCATCCCCTCGCCCTACCGGCCCGCAACCGCGATCCTCGAGCTGGGCGAGGCCTTTTACGATCCGGTCGAAGCGGCGGACTTTCCGCAGGCCATCCTGCGCTTCCGCAACGATCGCTGGGCGGAGGCGGTCGGCCTCGCCGGACTCGGCGACGAGGCATGGATCAGCCATTTCGGCCGGTTCGCGCCGCTGCCGGACAATCTCCCCCAGCCTTTGGCGCTGCGTTATCACGGCCACCAGTTCCGCGTGTACAATCCCGATATCGGCGACGGGCGAGGCTTCCTCCATGCGCAGCTTCGCGACGGCACCGACCAGTTGCTCGACCTCGGCACCAAGGGCTCCGGCCAGACCCCTTACAGCCGGTTCGGCGACGGCCGGCTGACGCTGAAGGGCGGGGTGCGCGAGGTGCTGGCGACCGAGATGCTCGAAGCGCTCGGCGTCGAGACCTCGAAGAGCTTCTCGCTGATCGAGACCGGGGAAGCGCTCGAGCGCAACGACGAGCCCTCCCCGACCCGCGCCTCGGTGCTGGTCCGGCTCCAGCACAGCCACATCCGCATCGGCACCTTCCAGCGCCTTTCCTATCTCCAGCTGGCCGAGGAGATGCGGCGGCTGACCGATTATTGCCTGCGCCATTATTATGAGGAGGCAGGCGGCGCGGACGCGCCCGCCCGCCTCCTCGCCCATGTCGCGCGGGAGGCGGCGCGCCTCGCCGCCTCCTATATCGCCGCCGGCTTCGTCCACGGCGTGCTCAACAGCGATAATATCGCGATCACCGCACAGAGCTTCGATTACGGCCCGTGGCGCTTCACGCCGTTCTGGGACGGCCATTTCACCGCCGCCTATTTCGACCATGCCGGCCTTTATTCCTTCGGCCGGCAGCCCGAGGCGATCCACTGGGACCTGGTCCAGCTCGCCGCGTCGCTGCGGACGATCGCCGAGGCGGAGGCGCTGACGCCGGCGCTCGAGGCCTTCCCGGCCGCGTTCCAGCTTCAGCTGGTGGCGGCGATCTTCGCCCGCCTCGGCCTCCGCCCGAGCGGCGACGACAAGGAGGATGCCGATTTGCTGGTCGCGCTGGAGACGGCGCTGACAGCCAAGAATGTGGAGATCGACCGCTTCTTCTTCGACTGGCGCGGCGGCGGCCGCCGCGGCACGTCGCCGGCCGACGAGGCCTATGCCGCCGAGCCCTTCGCCGCCTTCCGCGCCGCCGTCGGGAGGTTCGCCCCGGTCGAGGGCGCGCTCGACCATGTCTATTGGTCGGACGCCCGGCCCTGCTCGATGCATATCGAGGAAGTGGAGGCGATCTGGAGCCGGATCGACGAGGCCGACGACTGGACGAGGTTCCGCCGGAAGATCGAACAGGTGCGGCGCATGGGCGAGGCGATGCGGCCCGCCGCTTGACCCGGATCGGCAAAAATGGTGGGTCAGCCCCGATGGCGACCCTCACTTCGACGGAACCGGCGACCGGCGAGACGCTCTGGACGGGCGAGTCCGGCGATGTCGACGCCGATGTCGCGCGCGCCCGCGCCGCCTGGTCGGCCTGGGCGGCGCGGCCGCTCGCCGTCCGCATCGAGACGTTGCGGCGCTTCGCCAACGTCGTCCGCGGCAACAAGGAGGAGTTTGCCGACCTCATCGCCCGCGAGACCGGCAAGCCGCTCTGGGAAACGGCGACCGAGGTCGAGGCCGTCGTCAACAAGGTCGACATTTCGGTCGGCGCCTATTCGGAGCGGACCTCGCAGCGACGGCTCGAAGGCGCGCTCGGCGCCCGCGTCGCCGTCCGCCACAAGCCGCACGGCGTCCTCGCCGTGCTCGGCCCCTATAATTTCCCGGCGCACCTGCCTAACGGCCACATCGTCCCGGCGCTGATCGCCGGCAATGCGGTGCTGTTCAAGCCGTCCGAGAAGACCCCGGCGACGGGCGCATTCCTGGTCCGCCAGTTCCACGAGGCGGGGGTGCCCGAGGACGTCTTGCGCTGCGTCCAGGGCGGGCCCGAGGTGGGCCGCGCGCTGGCCGGCCATGGCGGCATCGACGGCCTGCTGTTCACCGGCTCGGCGCGGGCCGGGCTCGCCTTGCACCGCCAGTTCGCCGAGACGCCGCAGAAGATCCTCGCCCTCGAAATGGGCGGCAACAACCCGCTCGTCGTCTGGGACGCGACCGACATCCACGCCGCCGCGGCGATCGCCGTCCAATCCGCCTTCATGAGCTCGGGCCAGCGCTGCACCGCCGCGCGGCGTCTGATCGTCAGGGAGGGCGGCCATGAGGATCTGATCGAGACGATCTGCAAGCTCGCCGACCGGATCATCGTCGATCATCCCCATGCCAATCCCGCCCCCTTCATGGGGCCGGTGATCGACAATGCGGCCGCCGACCAGCTGCAGGAGGCGTTCCTAGACCTGATCATCAAGGGCGGCCGGCCGATCAAGCATCTCGACCGGCCGGTCGAGGCCCGGCCGTTCCTGACGCCGGCGATCATCGACGTCACCGCCGTCGAGCAGAGGCCCGATGCGGAGATGTTCGGCCCGGTGCTGCAGGTGATCCGCGTCGCCGATTTCGACGCCGCCCTCGCCGAGGCGAATGCGACGCGCTACGGCCTCTCCGCCTCGCTCGTCGGCGGCAGCCCGCAGCTCTACGACCGCTTCTGGGCGAACATCCGCGCCGGCATCATCAACTGGAACAAGCCGACCAACGGCGCCCCGTCCAGCGCGCCGTTCGGCGGCATCGGCCTGTCCGGCAACCATCGCCCGAGCGCCTTCTACGCCGCCGATTATTGCGCCTATCCGGTCACCTCGTCGGAAGCCGACCAGGCGCGGGCGTCGATCGGCCTCGGCCTCACCGACCCTTTCGCCGCCAACAATCTCGAAGGCTGAGCGGCCCGGACCTCGATTCCGCCCCGTCCGCCGCTGGCTTTCGCCCGCTTGCGCGCTACAGGTGAGGTGACGGCACGGAGAACCGGTCGATGAAGGGGCTGGACGAGACCCATCTGGCGATTTTCCGCCGCCACATGGTCGAGATCATCGACATGCATTACGATCTGGCGAGCGAGGAGCTCGGCAGGAGCGAGCCCGAGCCGCGGCTGCGCCGGATCCTGCTCGACGTGCCGCGCCATTTGTTCGTGCCGCCCCAGCTCGTCCTCGCCGCCTATCAGGACACGCCGCTGCCGATCGGCTTCGACAAGACGGTGTCGCAGCCCTTCATCGGCGCCCTGATGATCGACCTGCTCGAGCTGGAGCCGGGCGAGGAGGTGCTCGAAATCGGCACCGGCTTCGGCTACCAGGCGGCCCTGATGGCGGCGCTCGGCGCCGAGGTTCGCAGCGTCGAGATCGTCGAGGAGTTCGCCGCCGAGGCGCGGCAGCGGCTCGCCGCCTTCGGCCATCCCGAGATCGCGATCCGGGTCGGCGACGGCTCGCGCGGCTGGGCCGAGCATGCGCCGTTCGACAAGATCCTGGTCACCGCCGCCGCCGCCACGCCGCCGCCGGCTTTGATCGAGCAGCTCCGCCCCGGCGGCCGGATGACGATCCCGCTCGGCGGCAAGGAGGTCCAGAAGCTGAGCGTGGTCGAGAAGAGGCTCGATTCCAGCCTCGACATACGCGAGGTCATGCCCGTCCGCTTCACCCTGCTCGAGACCGCGACCTAGGTCCGAGGGGCCTAACCGCCCGCCCCGCGCTGGGCGACAAAGACCAGGCCGACGATGCCGATCCCGTAGAGGAGGAGCACGGCCAACGAGTCGATGCCCATGCCCAGCACCCGCCGGCCCGGCCGGAAGATAAGGCCGGCGGTGTAGACGCAGGTCAGCAGGATGCCGAGCGCGGCGAGATAGATGTCGGTCGCCTGGGCATGGGGAAGGACCGCCTTGCCCGAGATCATCGTCGCCAGCAGGAAAAGCACGGGCAGGAAGGCGTTGCCGCCGAAAATGTCGCTGATCGCCAGCTGGTAATCCTTGAGGCGGGTCGAGGCGAGGCCGGTCGAGAGCTCGGGAAGAGCGGTGGCGGCGGCGAGAAAGGTGGCGCCGAACAGGACGCCGCTCATGCCGATATGGTCGGCGAGCGCGCTGCCGCTCGCCTCGATGGTGACGCCGGCGACCAGGGTCGCCGCCGCGCCGATGCCGAAGACGGCGACCGCCTTGGCCGTCGCCTGCTTCGCCGACCCGCCGGCCTTGGAATGGCCTTTCGGCTTCACCTGCGTATCCGGCGCGGAGCCCGACGCGTCGTGCCACGGAAGGCCGCGATTGGCGCGGGCGATCAGCCAGATGCCGGCGGCCCAGAACAGGGCGATGAGCAGGCTGTCCGGCGTCAGGCGCAGCACGATCAGGGAGGCCGGCAGCTGGGTCGCGGCGATCGCGACGATCAGCACGGCAATGACGAGCAGCCCCTCGATGACGAGGGTGAGGCTGGCCGCGCGATAGGTGAGCGGCCGCTCGTCCTTCATGCCGAAGGCATCGAGGATGACGAGCACGACCGTCTGGATGGCGATGCCGCCGAGGATGTTGCCGACCGCGACGCCGAGATCGCCGCTCCAGGCAGCGCTGGCGGTGATCGCGATCTCCGGCAGGTTGGTCGCGATGGCGAGCAGGATCATCCCGCCCATCGCCTCGCCGAAGCCAAAGCGGTCGGAGAGGATGTCGGTCGCTTCCGAAAGCCTGACGCCGGCGACCCAGATGATTGCGGCCGAGGCCAGGAAGATGGCGACGAGCACCGGCACGGGGAGCGTGGCGAACATCCGGGTCTCAACCTCCCTGCGGCGCGACGCCGCCTCTACCAAAAACGCCCGGCCGCGCCTATGTGCCGGACGGCTGCGCCGGTCAGGACCCGCGGCCTCCCGCGAAAGGGACTATGGAGGGCGCCGCCGAGGCCGCGCCGGAGGAGGGTTTTGTGAGCGAAGCAGCAAGTCGGGCCGCGGCGGCGGACGTCGCCGAACGGCGGACCTTCGCGATCATCTCCCATCCGGACGCCGGCAAGACGACCTTGACCGAGAAACTGCTCTATTCGGCCGGGGCGATCCACGAAGCGGGCGAGGTGCGCGCCCGCGGCGACCGCCGCCGCGCCCGCTCCGACTGGATGGCGATCGAGCAGCAGCGCGGCATCTCGGTCACCTCCTCGGTGATGACCTTCGAGCGCGACGGCCTGGTGTTCAACCTGCTCGACACGCCGGGCCACCAGGATTTCTCCGAAGACACCTATCGGACGCTGACCGCGGTCGACAGCGCGATCATGGTGATCGACGCGGCCAAGGGCATCGAGGCGCAGACCCGCAAATTGTTCGAGGTCTGCCGGCTGCGCAACATCCCGATCGTCACCTTCATCAACAAGGTCGACCGCGAGGGCCTGTCCCCCTTCGCCCTGCTCGACGAGATCGCCGAGACGCTGCAGCTCGACGTCTCCCCCCGCAACTGGCCTGTCGGCATGGGCGGCCTGTTCCACGGCCTTTACGATCTGGCGGAGGAACAATTGCTCCTCCCCGACGGCCGCGCCATCGCCTGCACCGGGCTGGACGATCCGGCGCTGGACGGCGCGCTTCCGGCCGAAGCGGTGGCGATGCTGCGCGAGGAAGGGGGGCTTGCGCGCGCCGCCTATCCCGAGTTCGACCTTGAAGCCTTTCTCGCCGGCGACCTCACCCCGGTCTTCTTCGGCAGCGCGCTGCGGCAGGTCGGCGTCGACCCGCTGCTGGCCGGCCTCGCCGACTTCGCGCCGCCGCCGGGGCCGCAGCCGGCCCGGGCGGGGCCGGTCGCGCCGGACGAGCCCAGATGCTCGGGCTTCATCATCAAGGTCCAGGCGAACATGGACCCCAATCATCGCGACCGAATCGCCTTCATGCGGATCTGCTCGGGAAGCCTGAAACGCGGCATGAAGCTGACCAATCCGCGCCTCGGCAAGACGGTGACGATCCAGAACCCGATCACCTTCTTCGCCCGCGACCGCGAGCTGGCCGAGCTCGCCCGCCCCGGCGACATCGTCGGCATCCCCAATCATGGCACCCTGAGGGTCGGCGATACGTTGAGCGAGCGGGGCGACATCGCCTTCACCGGCCTTCCCGATTTCGCACCCGAGATCCTGCGCCGCGTCCGCCTCGACGACCCGATGAAATCGAAGCAGATGCGCAAGGGCCTCGAAGACCTCGCCGAGGAAGGGGTGATCCGCATCTTCAAGCCGGCGATCGGGAGCAACTGGATCGTCGGCGTCGTCGGCGCGCTGCAGCTCGACGTGCTGGAGACCCGCATGGAGGCGGAATACGGCCTCAAGCTCGGCTTCGAGGCGTCGCCGTGGGAGATCGCCCGCTGGGTCGCGGCCGACGAGCCCGCCGAGCTCAAGCGCGCCCTCGAGGCGCT
>JAXDOV010000149.1:0-5884 GCA_034668705.1 Sphingomonadales bacterium | reverse complement strand
CCCCCCCCCCCCCCCCCCCCCCCCCCCCCCCCCCCCCCGCCAAAACGGCCCCCGCCGCTCCGCGGTCGTCCGGAGAGGCGCGCCGGGTGCGTCGCGCGGCTTGCCCGTAGTCCCACTACGGCCGGCGCCACGCTCCTTCCCGGCGCACCTCTCCGGGCGATCACGCTCGTTGCGGGGATTGAGTACGGACCCTGGCGCCGCATCCCGCGGCCGCAAGCGGACCCCGCTTTGCGGTAGATGTTGCGCCGGATGCTTGCTTTGCTAGTCTCGCCGCTGACGGGAGGGATCGGGTGAATTTCGAAACATTGTCCGGGCCGCTGCTGGCGCTCCTCCTGGGCTATGCGCTCGGCGCGATCCCGTTCGGCCTGCTCCTGACCCGATTGGCCGGCGCCGGCGATCTCAGGGCGATCGGATCGGGCAATATCGGCGCGACCAACGTGCTTCGCACTGGCCGCAAGGGGCTTGCCGCCGCCACCGTGCTGCTCGACATGGCCAAGGGCACGGCCGCGATTCTGCTTGCGCATCGGCTGTTCGACCAGGCGCCGCTCGCCGCCTTCGGCGCCTTTTTCGGCCACCTCTATCCGGTCTGGCTCAAATTCGCCGGCGGCAAGGGCGTGGCGACATTGTTCGGCCTGCTGCTCGGCTTCAGCCTGATCGGAGCGCTGGGCTGGGCGGCGCCGGCCGCTTATGCGGTCGTCTGGCTGGGAATGCTGGCGCTGACCCGCATTTCGTCGCTCGCCGGCCTGTCGGCGGCGGTCGCCGCGCCGGTCGCCGCGGCCGTGCTCGTCCGTTTCGATCTTGCGCTCCTCTTCCTCGGTTTCGCGCTGCTGGTCCTGTGGAAGCACCGGGCGAACCTCGCGCGCCTGTTCGCCGGCACCGAGCCCAGAATCGGGGCCGGCCGTGGCTAGGGACGGGATCGGCGAGGATTGGATCGACCGGCTGCGGCTGATCCGCTCGGAGAATATCGGGCCCGTCACCTATTTCCAGCTGCTCGCCCGCTTCGGCTCGGCCGGCGCCGCGCTCGCCGCGATCCCGGATCTTGCCGCGCGCGGCGGCGGCCGGGCGCCGAAGCTTGCCGGCCGCGCCGCGATCGAGCGGGAGATGGAGCAGGTGGCGAAGCTCGGCGCGCGCTATCTTTTCCTCGGCCAGGACCTCTATCCGCCGCTCCTCGCCGAGGCCGAATCGGCGCCCCCAGCCTTGATCGTCAAGGGCGATGCGTCGCTGCTCGACCGGCAGGGCATCGCCCTGGTCGGCGCTCGCAACGCCTCCGCCGCGGCCTGCCGCTTCGCCCGCGGGCTGGCGCAGAAATTGGGGGAAGCGGGGGCGGTGATCGTCTCCGGCCTCGCCCGCGGCATCGATTCCGCGGCCCATGACGGATCGCTCGAGACCGGCACCATCGCTGTCGTCGCCGGCGGCATCGACATCATCTATCCGCCGGAGAACGAGGCGCGGCAGCGGGCGATCGCCGAGCGCGGCCTGCTCGTCGCCGAGCAGCCGCCGGGGGTCGAGCCGCGCGCCCGCCATTTCCCCTATCGCAACCGGATCATCGCCGGGCTGGCGCAGGGCACGGTGGTGATCGAGGCGGCGCCCCGCTCCGGCTCGCTGATCACCGCCCGCTGTGCCGCCGATTTCGGGCGCGAGGTGATGGCCGTGCCCGGCTCGCCGCTCGACCCGCGCGCCCAGGGCTGCAACCTGCTGATCCGCGAAGGCGCGACCCTGGTCCAGAATGCAGAGGACGTGCTGGAGGCGATCCGGCCGCTTCGCGACGGCCCGTTACGCGAAGGACGGAGCGGCTACGACCCGCCGCCCTCCGCCGACGCCGACGAGGCGGAGCGGAAGGCTGTCCTGGTCCTGCTCAATGCCACCCCGGTGCCGGTCGACGAGCTGATCCGCCAGAGCGGCCTGCCGCCGGCCATCGTGCAGACGGTGCTGCTGGAGCTTGAGCTGGCGGGCCGGGTCGAGGGCCACGCCGGCGGGCGCGTCAGCCTCGCGGGCTGAGCTCAGTCCTCGTACCGGCTTTCGTGGATCCAGCGGCTGGCGAGGAACTTGATCCCGCGCGTCACCGGCAGGCCCGCATGTTCGGACAGCAAATCGGGTCCGCCGTCGGGCGCCTGGCTGCGGAAGATCAAGGCGTCTCCCTTGCGTCCCTTCACCTTGAGGCCGGTCCGCACGAACAAAGTCTCGCCGCCGTCATAATCCTCGTTGAGATAAGCGAGCGCCGTGAGGATCCGCGCGTTGCCGAGCGAATCCCAGTCCATGTGCGGCCGATATTGCTGGCCCGGCCGATAGCGCAGGAGCTGCAGCGGCTCGCCCTGCTCGCTCGTCGTGCCGGTCAAAGCGGCCAGGCGCCGGTTCAGGGCGTGGATCGCCGGATCCTCGATCAGCCAGTGGAAGGTGAATCCGTCGGACGTGCGGACCGGATCGCGGACATAGCGTCCGGTGCCATCGTCGACCATCGTCGGGCGATAGCCCGGCTCCGCCATGGCGGTGAGGAAGTCGCATTCCGCATCCGAAAAGGCTTGGTGGAAGAGCGTCACCTCCGGCCTCTCGCTGAGCCTGTCGGCTGCCGGGAGCGAAGCGGGATCGCCGTCGGCCGTCAGGTCCATCCGCTCGACCAGCCTGAGCGCCTGCGCCCGTGCCGAATCGCTTCGTGCTTCCTCGCGGAGCCGGGCGAGCGCGCCGGGCCAGTCGCGTTCGCCGACAAGGCCGCTCGCGAGGAGGTTGGTATGGCCGTGCCGGGCGAGCGGGTGGCCCGCTTCCGCCGCCCGACGGAACAGCTGCCGCCCACGGACGACGTCCTTCGCCACCGGTCCGCCGCACCAGTAGATTTCGGCAAGCGTGAAAAGCGCCTCCGGCTCGTCTTCCGCGGCGAGCGCGCGGACCAGTTCCAGGCCTTCGCCAACGCGGCCGGCGCGGACGAGGGCGAAGGCGGATTCGAGCTTCGGGTGACGCGGCTTCATCCCCTTTTCATGCCAGCCTTCGCCGGCCGCCGCCACCCGGGCCAACGGGCTTGACGCACCGAACAACCGGTCCCCACCCTATACGCGTACGCGTGAAAGGTGCCCGATCCCAATGAAGCTCGTCGTCGTCGAATCCCCGGCCAAGGCCAAGACCATCGAAAAATATCTGGGCAGCGGCTACCGCGTGCTCGCCTCCTACGGCCATGTCCGCGACCTGCCGGCGAAGGACGGCTCGGTCGATCCCGATGCCGGCTTCGCCATGGAATGGGAGACCTATCCCGACAAGGCGCGGCAGCTCAAGGCGATCACCGACGAGGCGAAGAAGGCCGATTCGCTGATCCTCGCCACCGACCCCGACCGCGAGGGCGAGGCGATCAGCTGGCACGTCCAGGAGGTGCTGAGGAAGCGCAAGGCGCTGCCCGCCGACGTCGAGCGGGTGACCTTCAACGCCATCACCAAGAGCGCCGTCACCGAGGCGATGCTGCGCCCGCGCGGCCTCGACGAGGATCTCATCGACGCCTATCGCGCCCGCCGCGCCCTCGATTATCTGGTCGGTTTCACCCTCTCGCCGGTGCTGTGGCGCAAGCTGCCCGGCGCCAAATCGGCGGGCCGCGTCCAGTCGGTGTCGCTCCGCCTCGTCGTCGACCGCGAGCGCGAGATCGAATTGTTCCGGGCGCAGGAATATTGGAGCGTCGCCGCTCTGATGGAAGCGGACGGCCAGGAATTCCTCGCCCGCCTCGTCCGATTCCGCGGCGAGAAGATCGACCGGCTGTCGATCGGCGACGAGGGCACTGCTTTGGCCGCCAAGGCAGCGGTGGAGGCCGGCCTTTTCACCGTCGCGTCGGTCGAGACCAAGCCGCTCGGCCGCAACCCGCCGCCGCCCTTCACCACCTCGACCCTGCAGCAGGAAGCGGCGCGCAAGCTCGGTTTCTCGGCCAGCCACACGATGCGCCTCGCCCAGAGCCTCTACGAGGACGGGTCCATCACCTATATGCGGACCGATGGCGTCCAGATGGCGCCCGAGGCGATCTCCGCCGCTCGCCGCGCCGTCGTCGATCGCTACGACGCCGCCTATGTCCCCGACCGGCCACGCCATTACGAGACCAAGGCCAAGAATGCGCAGGAAGCGCATGAGGCGATCCGCCCGACCGATTTCGCCCGCGACCGCGCCGGCTCGGGCGATCATGGCCGGCTCTACGAATTGGTCTGGAAGCGCGCTCTGGCCAGCCAGATGGCCTCGGCCCGGCTGGAGCGGACGACGGCGGAGCTGGTCGACGGCAGCGGCCAGCATGCGCTGCGCGCCACCGGCCAGGTGGTGCTCTTCCCCGGCTTCCTCGCCCTTTACGAAGAAGGCCGCGACGATGCCGATGACGAGGAATCGCGCCGCCTGCCGCGCCTCCGCCAGGGCGATGCGCCGGCGAAGAAGAAGGTGATCGCCGAGCAGCATTTCACCCAGCCGCCGCCGCGTTATTCCGAAGCGAGCCTGGTCAAGAAGATGGAGGAGCTCGGCATCGGCCGCCCCTCGACCTACGCCTCGGTCCTGCAGACGCTGAAGGACCGCGATTATGTCCGGCTGGAGCGCAACCGCTTCATCCCCGAGGAGAGCGGCCGGCTGCTCACCGCCTTCCTCGAACGCTTCTTCGAGCGCTACGTCTCCTACGATTTCACCGCCCATCTCGAGGACGAGCTCGACGACATTTCCGGCGGCCGGATGGCTTGGCAGAAGGTGCTCGAGGCCTTCTGGCGCGACTTCAAGCCGAAGACGACCGAGATCATGGAGCTGAAGCCGTCCGAGATCACCGTCGAGCTGGACGACTTCCTGGCGCCGTGGCTGTTCCCCGAAAGGGCCGACGGTACGGATCCGCGCGTCTGCCCGGCCTGCGGCGAGGGGCGGCTGGCGCTACGCGGCGGCCGCTTCGGCGCCTTCGTCGCCTGCTCCAATTATCCCGAATGCCGCTTTACCCGCCGCTTCGGCCAGGGCGATGGCGAGGGCGGCGACGACGGGCCGGAGGCGCTGGGCGCCCACCCCGAGACCGGCGAGGAGATCGTCCGCAAGACCGGCCGCTTCGGCGCCTATGTCGAGATGGGGAACGGCAAGGAGGTCAAGAGGGCGTCCATCCCCAAGGATGCCGGCGAGCTCGACCTCGATCTCGCGGTCCGGCTGCTGTCGCTGCCGCGCACGATCGGGCCGCATCCGGAGACGGGCAATCCGATCACCGCCTCGATCGGCCGTTACGGGCCCTATCTCGCCCATGACGGCAAATATGCGAAGCTCGCCTCGACCGCCGAGGTGTTCGAGACCGGGATGAACGCCGCCGTCGCCAAGCTCGCCGACGCGGCCGCGGGCGGCGGCCGGGCGCGCTCCGGCGCGCGCGAGCCGCTCAAGGTGCTCGGGCCGCACCCGCGGACGGAGCTGGAGATCAGGCTGATGGAGGGCCGCTTCGGCCCCTATGTCACCGACGGCGCCACCAATGCGACCCTGCCCAAGTCGCTCGCGCCCGACGCGCTGACGCTCGAAGAGGCGGCGCAGCTGCTCGACGAGCGGGCGGCGAAGGGCCCGGCGAAGAAGGGGCGGCGCGCGCCCGCCCGCAAGGCTCCAGCCCGCAAAGCCTCCGCGAAGAAGGCTCCCGCCAAGAAGAAGGGCTGATGCGCGGCTTCACCCTCGGCAGCGCGGTCGGCGCCGGCGCGACGTCGGGGCTGCTCGCCTTGTTGCTCTGGCCCTTCTTCGCCGCGAGCGGCCTGCTCTATTGGCCGTTCGTCGCTCTCGCCTGCTTCGCCGGCCTGTGCGGCGCCTGGATCGTCGTCGCGACCATGCTCGATTTGACCTTCCACCGGCCGCGCGGCGAGCGGCTGCGGCCGGTCCGCGCCTTCGACCTGATCCTCGGCGGCGGCCTGTTCCTGCTCGCGCTCGTCCAGCTGCACGA
>JAXDOV010000148.1:0-54950 GCA_034668705.1 Sphingomonadales bacterium | reverse complement strand
ATTTCGACGGCGGCCTGCTGCTTCGCGACGGCGAGGACCATCAATGGCACCGCAAGCTGATCGCCTCCGCCTTCAAGCAGGATCAGCTCAACCATTATCTGTCGGTCTTCGCCGGCAATATCGAGCGTCTCGCCGCCGCCTGGTCGGGCAAGACCGCCGACGTTTATGAATTTGCCCAGCAACTCACCTTCGCCAACGGCTATGCCGCCTTCCTCGGCCGGGACGCGACCAAGGCGACGCGCCAGGATCTCCTCGCCTTCCGCTATCTGATGCGCTCGGCGACCTCGGTCGTGACCACGCCGCTTCCCGGCAACTCGGAATGGCGCGCCCGCTGGGCCAAAAGACATGTGACCAAGCTGATCGAGCCAATGCTGCACGCGCCGATCGCGCCGGAGCGGACCGACCTGCTGGCGGTGCTGGTGCGGATGCGCGAGGCGGGCCTGCTCGACGATTCGGAGATCGTCGGCCACCTCACCTTCGTGATCGCCGCCTCTTTCGACGCGCTTTCCTCGGGCACGGTTTCGACGCTTTATTACCTGGCGAGGGACGGCGCCTGGCAGGACCGGGTCCGCGAGGAGCTTTGCGACGCTATTGCCGATCCCTCCGCAATGAACGTCACCGACATGGCGCGCTGCGAGAAAGCCGAATGGGCGGTCAAGGAAGCCCTCCGGCTCAACGCCGCCGCGCCCGTCCTGTGGCGCCGTGCGGTCCGGGACGTGGCATTCGCCGGCCATCTCTTCCCCGCCGGCACGATCATCGGCGTCAATCCGATGCTGACCCATTTGCTGCCGTCGATCTGGGACGAGCCGGACCGGTACGACCCGTCACGCTTCGAGGCGGAAAGGTCGCGAGCGCGGCACCGCTTCGCCTTCGTCCCCTTCGGCGGCGGGGCGCATGGCTGCCTGGGCGCCAATTTCGCCTATCTGCAGATCAGGGCCCTGCTGCGCCTGATCCTCGAGAAGCACGAGCTGTCATTCGCCGACGAGAAGGCGCCGACCTGGTACCATTGGCCGAACTGCCGGCCGCTCGGCGGGCTGAGGATCACCCTGAAGCGCCGCGCCTAGGGTCTAAAGGACTTCGGAAAAGCAGATTTCGCTTCGGAACAGCGCGCGCACCAGCAATTGCGAGCGCGTGGCCACCGAATAGCGCCTCTTCGCCGCTTCGATATGCTCGTTCACCGTGCGCGGCTTGATGTCGAGCAGCTGGCCGATGATCGAGTCGCTCTTGCCCTTGGCGACGAAGAGGAGGCATTCCCGCTGGCGCTCGGACAGGGGCGCCGGCTCCACCCAGCTCTCGCTCGGTTCACGCCGCTCGGCGAGAAGCCGGCGGGCAGCCTCGAAGGCGAAGTTGCCGAGCGCCTGTGCCGCGGAGACGTTGGCGTCGGGGAACACACGCTCCGGCCGGACCACGAAATGGCACGAGCCGAACGTCTCCCCGGGGACGTGGTTGGGAACCGTATAGCCCTTGGCAATCCCATAACGCTGCGCGAGCTCCATATAATCCTGTTCGGTCCGCGAGACCGAAACGAGCGTCGCCAGCTTGTCCCACTTGAAACCGCTCGACGCCCGTTCGGCGGCCCGAAGCACGGGATCTGGAAGCCGCTCCTGCTCGCGGACATAAGCCAGCCATTCGAGCGGATAGTTGGAAAGCCGGACGTGCCGCGAGGGCAGTCCGAAGCGGATATGGTGGACGATCGCATAATAATCGAAGCCCAGGCCCTGCGACGCATCCGCCAGGAGCTGCTTCAATTCGACCATTCCGGCAGCTTTGGATGCGTTGGACACAAAGTCCTGGATCAGGGCCAGCGGCCCAGCGGCCCCAGGCCCCCGGAAGGGTCCAAGGAAGTCGGTCAACTCGGGAACCTTCGCGGCCGAGCTCTGGATCGACGCATAGAATTATCCCCAAGCCCCCGCCGAGAGCGGGGGCATCGACCATGAGGATAACCCGCAATTGCGGGCGAGGAAAGGTCCGAAATGGGACAAATTGTCCCGGTTTCCCCGATTATGCTTAATCTCCCGGGGCTTAGCCGAGTACTGGCGCTTCCCTTCCTCGTCTCATTGCCAAAAAAAGCACGGATTTCCGCCTCTTGCGATCGCGGCCGACGCTCTTTCCTCATCCGGCCGGGCCCGGCCGGCGATCGACGATCCTTGCCGTCATCCGATCTTAACCATTTCAGGTCACATTCCCTCTGTCGCCGAACGCATCGGCGGCACCGCTTTGGGCGCGCCGTGGGGGACGCGCTCCGGCCGGAAGGAGAGCTCCGCTTCCCAGCCGGGGATCGGGGCTCTTCCTTTTTCAGCAAAGGCGGCGATAGGGGGTTGATCCGGCCCCTGCCCTCCTCTAGGGGCGTTACATCGTCTTAACACGTTGTAACAGTAATGGACCTGCCAATTCCTGCCCCCGTCGCTCCGACAAGGGATCCAAGCGCACTCACCGCCGACCTCTGCGCGGCGCTGCTGGCGCCGGCGGGCGAGGAGGAGATGCGCCGCCTGCTCGTCGACCTCTGCACCCCGGCCGAGATCCGCACCCTGGCGGAAAGGTGGCACGTCGCCCGCCTGCTCGACGGCGCCGGCCTCTCCTATCGCGAGATTCACGAGGCGACCGGAGTCAGCACCACGACGATCGTCCGCGTCGCGCGTTTCCTGCGGCAGGAGCCGCATCGCGGCTATCGCGCCGCCCTCGACGCGATCGGCGCCGCGCGACCGGGCCGCAAGGGAAAGAAACGATGCTGATCGACGAGAGCCGCCTCCACATCGCCATCCAGAAATCGGGCCGCCTCGCCGACCATAGCCGCGGCCTGCTCCGCGATGCGGGCCTGCGCATCCAGAACGGCCGCAACGACCTCACCGCCCGGATCGAGAATTTTCCCGCCGATCTGATGTTCGTGCGCGACGACGACATCCCGACCTTCGTCGGCGACGGCGTCTGCGAATTCGGCATCGTCGGCGAGAACGTGCTCCGGGAATCCGCGCTCGACGAACGGGAGGCGCGGTTCGAGATCGTGGCACGGCTCGGCTTCGGCCGCTGCAGCCTGCGCATCGCCGCTCCGGAAGAGGCCGCCTATCGCGGGCCGGAATCGCTTGCCGGCGCCCGCATCGCGACCTCCTATCCGCGGCTCCTGCAGCATTTCCTCGATACGCACGGCGTCCAGGCCGATATCGTCAAGATGCGCGGCGCGGTCGAGCTGGCGCCGCGGCTCGGCATCGCCGGCTTCATCTGCGACCTGGTGTCGACCGGCGCCACGCTCGAGGCGAACCGCCTGCGCGCCGTCGAGACGGTGCTCGACAGCGAGGCCGTGCTGGTCCGCACGACCCGGCCGGGGGCCGCGGACAAGGTGGAGCTCGGCGACCGCCTGCTCAGCCGCATCGACGGCGTGCTGGCGACCCGCGATTCGAAATATATCATGCTCAACGCGACCGAAGACTCGCTGCAGCAGATCACCGCCATCCTGCCGGGCGCGGAAGCGCCGACGATCGTGCCGCTGCACGGCCGCCCCGGCCATTTCGCCGTCCACGCCGTCTGCCAGGAATCGGTGTTCTGGGAGACGCTGCAGCGGCTGAAGGAGGCGGGCGCCTCCGCCATCCTCGTCGTGCCGATCGAAAAGATGATGCTGTGAGGCGCTTCGACTGGTCCCGCCTCGATGCGGCGGGCCGCGCCGAGGCGCTGGCCCGGCCGGCGCAGCGCAGCGATCCGGCCCTCCAGGCGGCGGTGCGCGCCATCGTCGACGACGTGCGCGCCCGCGGCTGGCAAGGCTTGGCCGCGCAGGCGGAGCGGCTCGACGGCGCGGCCCCGCTTCTGGTGCCGGTGGCGCCGGTCGCGGCCGAGGCGCGGCGCAGCCTGGCTCCCGACCAAATGGAGGCGATCGAGCTCGCCGCCCGCAACATCGCCGGCTTCCACCAGGGCAGCCTTCCTGCGGAGCACAGGGTGGAGACGCTGCCCGGGCTCCTCGTCCGCAAGATCTGGCGCGCGATCGACCGCGTCGGCCTCTACATTCCCGGCGGCAGGACGCCGCTCTTCTCGACCCTGCTGATGCTCGCCCTTCCCGCCCGCGCCGCCGGCGTCCACGCCCTCGTCGTGGCGACGCCGCCGCGGCCGGACGGCGGTCTCGACCCGGTCATCGCTCTCGCCGCCGATCTGTGCGGGATCGATTCGGTCTGGACCGTCGGCGGCGCCCAGGCGGTGGCGGCGCTCGCCTTCGGCGCCGGCGACATCCCCCGCGTCGACAAGATCTGCGGGCCGGGCAATGCCTGGGTGGCGGACGCGAAATCCTATGTCTCCTCCCTCCCCGGCGGCCCGGCGATCGACATGCCGGCCGGCCCGAGCGAGCTGCTGGTGATCGCCGATGACCAAGCCGAGGCCGCGATGGTGGCGGCCGACCTGCTCAGCCAGGCCGAGCATGATCCGTCCGCGCAGGTCCTGCTGGTCACGCCCTCCCCGGCTCTGGCGGCGCGGGTCGAGGCGGAGGTCCGGGAGCAGGTGAGGACGCTGCCCCGGCGCGAGATTGCCGAGGCCTCGCTCGCATCCGCGCGGATCATCGTCGCCGCCGATCTCGACGAGGCGGTCGCGATCGCCAATGTCTATGCTCCCGAGCATCTCGCGCTGGCGGTCGCCGATGCCGAGGCGCTGATCGGCTGCATCCGCAATGCCGGCGCAATCTTCGCGGGGGGCCTCGCCGCCGAGACGTTCGGCGATTACCTCGCCGGCTCCAGCCACGTTTTGCCGACCGACGGCGCCGCCCGCGCCTGGGGCGGCGTCTCGGTCTTCACCTTCCTCAAGGCGATCAGCGTCCAGACCGTCACCCGCGACGCCGCCCGGCGGATCGCGGCGCCGGCGGCGACCCTCGCCCGGCTCGAATCGCTCGAGGCCCATGCGCGCGCGGCCGAAGCGCGGATCGGGGAGCGCGCCCTGTGACCTCGCTCGCCGCCCGCCTCGCCCGGCCCGAAATCCTCGCTTTGCCGCCCTTCGACATCGCCGCCCAGGCGAACGGCGCCTTCGGGCCCGACGCGATCAGGCTCGACGCCAATGAAAACCCCTATCCGCCGCTCAGCGACGGCGCCCTCGCCGCCGGCCTCAACCGCTATCCCGAGCCGAGGCCGGCGCGCCTCACCCAGGCGATGGCGGCGCTCTGGGGCGTGCCGCCCGAGGCGCTGGCCGTCACCCGCGGCGCCGACGATGCGATCGACATCCTCATCCGCGCCTTCTGCCGCCCGGGCGAGGATGCGATCTCGATCTGCACGCCCACTTTCTCGGCCTATGCCCATTTCGCCAGGCTGCAGGGCGCGCGGGTGGTGGAGGCGAAGCTCGACGACGATTTCGACTTCGACGCCGACGCCTTCCTGGCGGCGGTGCGGGACGAGCCGAAGCTGAAGCTCGCCTTCCTCTGCTCGCCGAACAATCCGACCGGCAATTTGATCGATCCCGCCGAGGTGCTGCGGGTCGCCGATGCGCTGCCCGAGACGATCATCGTGCTCGACGAGGCCTATCTCGATTTCGCCGAGACGCCGAGCCTCGCGACGGAAGCCGCGCGGCGGCCGAACCTCGTCGTGCTGAAGACCCTGTCCAAGGCGTTCGGCCTCGCCGGCGCCCGGGTCGGCGCGCTGATCGGCGAGCCGGAGCTGGTGGCGATCGCCGCCCGGGCGCTGCCGCCCTACCCGCTGCCGAGCCTGTCGATCGAGGCCGCGACGGCCGCCCTTACCCCGGCGCGGCGGCCGCTCCACCTCCAGCGGATCGCGCGGATCAAGGCGGAGCGGGAGCGGCTCGCGCCGATCCTCGCCCGATCGACTTTGGTGAAGAAGATCCGCAGCGGCGGCGGCAATTTCCTGTTCCTCGAAGTGGATGCGCCGGAGGGGCTCGCGCAGGAGCTCCACGCGCTCGGCATCCGCGTCCGCTTCCGGCCCAATGCCGCGCCCGGCGGCCTCCGGCTCACCATCGGCACCGAGGCCGAGAACGAGGCCGCGCTCGCCGCTTTCGGCGTGGCGGAAGGCGCTGCGCCCGCCCGGCGCGGCGAGGCTGTGCGCGAAACGAAGGAGACGAAGATCGCTGTCGCCGTCGACCTCGACCGGGCAACGCCGCGCAGCATCGACACCGGCATCCCCTTTTACGATCATATGCTCGACCAGGTGGCGGCGCATGGCGGCTTCTCTTTGCTCCTCTCCTGCGAGGGCGACCTGGAGATCGACGCCCATCACAGCGTGGAGGATTGCGCCATCGCCTTCGGCACCGCGCTGTCGCGGGCGCTGGGCGAGCGGCGCGGCATCGGCCGCTTCGGCTTCGCGCTGCCGATGGACGAGGCCGAAGCGCAGGTCCTGATCGACCTGTCCGGCCGCCCCTACAGCCTGTTCGAAGGCAGCTTCGAGGCGACCCATATCGGCGCCTATCCGACGCAGATGACGCAGCACGTCTTCCGCTCGCTGGCCGACAGCCTCGGCGCCGCCATCCACGTCAAGGTGACGGGCGAGAACGACCATCACAAGACCGAGGCCTGCTTCAAGGCGTTCGGCCGCGCCCTCGCCCAGGCGGTGGCGCGCGAGGGCGACGCGCAGGCGATCCGCAGCACCAAGGGCGTGCTGTGAAGCTCGCCATCGTCGACATCGGCTACGGCAATGTCGGCTCGATCGGCATCGCCTTCGAACGCTTCGGCCTGGTGCCGAAAGTCACGGCGGACCGGGACCTCATCGCCGGCGCCGACAAGGTGATCCTGCCCGGCGTCGGCGCCGCCGGCCATGCGATGGCGCAGATCGAGGCGCGCGGCCTCGCCGGCACCCTGCGCGGCCTCACCCAGCCTTTGCTCGGCATCTGCCTCGGCATGCAGCTGCTGTTCGAGCGGAGCGACGAGGACGACACGCTCTGTCTCGGCCTGATCCGGGGCCGGGTGCGTTCGCTCAAGCCGGCGCCTGGCCGGCCGGTGCCGCATATGGGCTGGAGCCGGCTTTCGGTGAAGGATTCCAGCCTCGGCCTCGGCGACGGCGACTATGTCTATTTCGCGCACGGCTTCGCCTGCGATCCCGGGCCGGAAACCGCGGCGAGCGCCGATTACGGCCGCGAGATCCCGGCCGTGGTGCGCAGCGCGAACCGGCTCGGCGCGCAATTCCATCCGGAACGGTCCGGCGAGGCCGGCGCCCGCTTCCTCAAGGCTTTTCTCGACCGATGATCCTCTATCCCGCGATCGACCTGATGGGCGGCCGCGTCGTGCGCCTGGCCCAGGGCCGCTTCGACGAGGCGACCACCTACGCGCCGGACCCGGCCGAGGCGCTCGCCGGCTTCGCCGGGGCCGGCGCCGAATGGGCGCATATCGTCGATCTCGACGGCGCCCGCGCCGGCGCGCCGGTGCAGCACGATCTCCTCGCCGCCCTCGCAAGGGCGACAAAGCTCAAGCTCCAGGTCGCCGGCGGCTTCCGGACGGGCGCGCAGCTCGCCCGGATGTTCGACGCCGGCGTGGCGCGGGTCGTGATCGGCAGCCTCGCGGTCGAGGATCCGGACGCCGCCGCCGCTCTGTTCGAGACCTTCGGCGGCGAGCGGATCACCCTGGCGCTGGACGTGCGCATGGAGGCGGGCGAGCCGGTCGTCGCCACCCGCGGCTGGACCGAGGGCTCGGGCCGCAGCCTCTGGGATATTGCCGGTCTCTATCCCGAGGCGCGCCATCTGCTCGTCACCGACATCTCGCGCGACGGCATGCTGACCGGCCCCAATCTCGACCTGATCGCCCGCACCGCCGCCGCCCTTCCCCGCTTCGCTCTGCAGGCGTCGGGCGGGGTCGCGACGCTCGACGATTTGCGCGCGCTCCGCGACGCCGGCGCGGCCGGCGCGATCGTCGGCAAGGCTCTGTGGGAAGGCCGGATCGGCCTGGCGGAGGCGCTCGATGCCTGCACGTAGGATCATCCCCTGTCTCGACGTCAAGGACGGCCGGGTGGTGAAGGGCATCCGCTTCCGCGACCATCGCGACGCCGGCGACATCATCGAGCAGGCAATGCGCTATCGCGACGAAGGTGCCGACGAGCTGGTCTTCTACGACATCACCGCAAGCGCCGAGGGACGCAGCGTCGATTACGACTGGGTGCGGCGGGTCGGCCGGCTGATCGACATCCCCTTCGCCGTCGCCGGCGGCATCCGCGCCGTCGAGCAGGCGGCGGCCTGCCTCGAAGCCGGCGCGGACAAGATCTCGATCAACTCGCCGGCGCTGGAGCGGCCGGAGCTGATCGGCGAGCTGGCCCAGGCCTTTGGCAGCCAGTGCGTCGTCCTCGGCGTCGACAGCTTCCGCGACGGCGACGATTATCGGGTCAAGCAATATACCGGCTCGCCCGACACGATCCGCGACGCCGGCCGCAAGGCGCTCGCCTGGGTGCGCGAGGCGGTCGATCGCGGCGCCGGCGAGATCGTGCTCAACTGCATGCAGCAGGATGGCGTGCGCGCCGGCTACGACATCGAGCATACGCGAATTGTGGTGGAAGCGGTGCCGGTGCCGGTCATCGCCTCGGGCGGCGCCGGCGCGCCCGAGCATTTCTTCGACGCTTTCCAATGGGCCGGGGCGAGCGGCGCGCTCGCCGCCACCATCTTCCACGACCGGCTCGTCTCCATCCCCGAGCTCAAGGAGGTTCTGGCCCAATGCGGGATCGAAATGCGCCGCTGAGCGAGGAAATGATCGCCGGCCTTGCCTGGCAGAAGATGGACGGGCTGCTTCCGGCGGTGATCCAGGACGCCGCCAGCGGGACCCTGCTCATGCTCGGCTACATGAACGAGGAGGCGCTGCGGGCAAGCCTCGGCAGCGGCTTCGCGACCTTCTTCAGCCGCTCCAAGGGCCGGCTCTGGCAGAAAGGCGAGACCAGCGGCAATCGGCTGCGCATCCGTTCGATCCATGAGGATTGCGACGGCGACGCGTTGCTCGTGCGCGCCGATCCGGAGGGACCCACCTGCCATCTGGGCACCGACAGCTGCTTCGGCGGCGAGACGGAAGGACCCGGCTGGCTCGCCAGCCTCTCCCGGATCGTCGCCGACCGCATCGCCTCAGGCGACCCCGCCAGCTACAGCGCCCGCCTCGCCGCCGAAGGGCCGGCGCGGATCGCCCAGAAGATCGGCGAGGAAGGCGTCGAGATCGCCCTCGCCGCCGTCACCCGCGACGCCGCCGGCTGCGCGGAGGAAGTGGCGGATCTGGTCTACCATCTGGCGGTGCTGATGGAGACGAAAGGCTTCGCCTGGGACGACGTCATCGCCGTGCTGAGGGCGAGGCACAAAGCCTGAACCGGCGCGCCGTTATCGCCCTCGTCGTCATGTCGGACTTGATCCGGCACCCATGAACACGGAAGCCGCGAGCTGACCGATACGTCGTTCATGGATCCCGGGTCGAGCCCCGGATGACGGTTGAAAAGCCTATAGCATTGTCTCGACCGCGGCGCGGTAAAGCTCGGGCGTAGCCGCTGCGATCACCCGACCCGCCGAGAAATCCTCGCCGCCCTGCCAGTCGCCGATCGCACCGCCGGCGGCACGGACCAGTGGGATCAGCGCATTGTAATCATGCGGCTTCAGCCCGGCTTCGACGACGAGGTCGAGCGAGCCCGCGGCGAGCCGCGCATAGCCATAGCCGTCGAGGCCGTAGCGCGTCACCCGCACCCGGCTTCGCACCCGCTCCCACGCCTCGGCCTCCGCACCGTCGAACAGATAAGGGTCGGTGGTCGACAGCCGTGCTTCGGCAAGGCGGGTGCAGCCGCTGGTCGCGAGCGGCGTTTCGGTGCCGGCGGCGCGGAGCAGGCCCGAGCCCGCGCCGACATGAAGCTCGTCCAGCGCCGGCGCGTCGATCACGCCGAGCACCGGCCGCCCCTCGTCGAGCAAGGCGATCAGGGTCGTCCAGCTCGGCAGGCCGCAGACGAAGGCGCGGGTGCCGTCGACCGGATCGAGGCTCCAGGACCAGCGGCCCTTCCCTTGTTTCTCGGGAAATTCCTCGCCCTGGATGCCGTGATCGGGAAAGTCCGCTTCGATCAGACGGCGCATCGCGCGCTCGGCTTCGCGGTCGGCTTCGGTGACCGGGTCCCAGGCGCCGCCTTCATTCTTGTCGGCGGCGGCGCAGCCCGTGCGCCAGCGGGGCAGCGTCTCGGCCCGCGCGGCGTCGGCGAGCCGCTCGGCGAAGCACATCATCGTCTGGAGATCGGCATCGTCCACCCGCCGCTCCTGCCGGAGAGCCATGGCGCCGGTCAATCCACTCAGCGGATCGTGAACAGGCTGCGGTCGAGCACGTGGCCGGCGGCATCGACCAAAGCGAGGCGATGCTGCCCCGGCCCCGGCAGCACCGCCGGCGCCGCTTCGGCGAGGCCGAGATCCTGATTGTCGAGCTGCAGCCGCTCGCCCGACACTGCGCCGATCGTGGCGATGCGGATGCGCTGGCGCGGCAGCGGAATGTCGGGGTCGAGCGCGTAGACGGTCCCTGCGACGGGGCTGACGATGCGGGGGCGGCGGGCGGTGGCGGGGGCGCTGCCGATGCTGGCCTGGGCGGTACCGCGGAGAAAATAGTCGCTGCGCGGCGGCTCGATACGGTCGGCGAAGGCGACGGCGCGGGCCTCGACTCCCGCCGGCCGCACCGGCTGGCGGCTTCCTCTGCCACGGTGCAGGGCCAGCATCACCTCCCGCCAGACCGGCGCCGCGCCGGTGGTGCCGGAGACGCGGGTCATGCTGTCGCCCTCGGCATTGCCGATCCAGACCGCGACGGTGAAGCGGTCGGAAAAGCCGATGCACCAATTGTCGCGCATCGCCTTGGAGGTGCCGGTCTTGGCCGCCGCCCAGAACGGCAGGCGCAGAGCGGAATCGAGGCCGAAGGTGACGGCCCGGGCATCCGCATCCGCCATCATGTCGGCGACGATCCAGGCGGCGGCGGGATCGGCGACGGCGCGCCGCGCGCCGGCCGGATCGTCGGCCCGCAGCCGCAGCGGCAGATAGCGGCCGCCGTCGCCGAGGGCGCGATAGGCGGCGGCCTGCTGCAGCAAAGTGACCTCGGCCGAGCCCAAAGCGAGGCTGTAGCCGTAATAATCGCCGTCCTCGGTGAGGCCGCGATAGCCCATGTCCCACAATCGGTCGCGGAAATCGTCGACGCCGTCGAGCAGCAGAGCGCGCACCGCCGGCACGTTGAGCGAACCGGCGAGCGCGGTGCGGACGCTGACCGCGCCCTTGAAATTATGGTCGTAATCCTTCGGCACGTAGAGACCGGAGGCGGTGTCGAGCTGGACCGGGCTGTCGTCGAGGATCGAGGCGGGGGTGAGGAAGCCGCGCTCGATCGCCTGGCCGTAGAGGAAGGGCTTCAGCGTCGAGCCGGCCTGGCGGTAGGAATCGCCATTGTCGACGTCGGGCGCGGTCGAGCCGCCGCCGGCGCCGCCGACATAAGCGAGGACGTCGCCATTGCGATTGTCGACGACGATGACGGCGCCGTCGCGGGCGCGGTCGCCGAGGCCGAGCAGCTGGCGCCGAAGCGCACCCAGCGCCACCCGCTGGACCCCCGTGTCGAGCGTCGAGATCAGAGTCTCGCCCGGCCGCCGCAGCAATTTGTAGGCGAGATGCGGGGCGAGGCCGGGATCGTCGGCAAGACGGCGATTGGGTCCGGTCATCGCCGCCGCCTCGGCGATTATCGTCGTGCAGTCGGCGATTCGGCCGATTCGGCAGGCGCGGCGGGCGACGGCATTGGGGTTCGCCTGCGGCGCCGGCAGCAGGGCGGTGAGCAGCAGTGCGTCGTCCTGGCCCAGGGCATCGGGCGCCTTGCCGAACAGGGCGCGCGCGGCGCCGCCGATCCCCTGCGTCTCGCCCCGGAAGGTGGCGAGGTTCAGATAGGCTTCGAGGATCTGGTCCTTGGTCCAGCCCGCCTCGATCGCGCGGGCGGCGCGGAGCTGGCGGAGCTTGGCGCGAAGGCCGCGTCCGCCCGGCCCCCCGAGCTCGGGCGCGAGGAAACCGGCCAGCTGCATCGTGATCGTGCTGGCGCCGCGCGCCGGGCGGCCGTGCAGAGCCGTCCAGGCGGAGCCGGCGAGGCCGCGCCAGTCGACCCCGCCATGGCCGGCGAATCTCTTATCCTCCGACGCCACGACCGCCTCGCGGACCGCCGGCGCGACGCGGGCGAGCGGCACCCAGTCGAGCCGGCGCACGGCGAAATCGATCCGCACCGTCTGCAGCAGCCGCCCGTCGCGGTCGCGCAGCCAGGCCTCGCTCGGGCGCCAGGCGGCGCGCGCCTCCTGAAAGGAGGGCATGGCCGGCGGGCGCGTCCAGACGGCCAGCCCGGCGGGGACCGCCAGCAGGGCGATCAGCCAGAGCGACGGCCGCCGCCTCAGCCATTCGATCGCATTTCCGATCATTGGGCGGATCATGGGCCGGATCACGGCGCGACGGCGAGCGGCGGGTTGGGGAGCGAGGCGTGGATTTCGGGCGAATACATCGCCACCACCCGCGTCGGCGGCAGCTGGAAACGGCCGGCGCCGTTCACCCGCACCGCATATTCGACCACCGTCTGCCCCTTGGGCAGCCAGCCGAAATAGCCGCGCCAGGCGTCGAGCCCGCGCTCGACATAGCTCGGCCAGGCATTGCCGCCCTCGGCGCGCGCCGACAGCAGGGCCGATTGGTTGCCGCCGCCGCTGACGATCGAGGCGCCGGCGGGGATCGGATCCTCGACCACCACCCAGGTCCGGTCGACCGGCGCATCGATCACGATCCGCACCTTGAGCACGTCCCCGCGGCTCACCCGGTCCGGCTGGCGCCGTTCGAGGAAGCTGAGCTGGCGCGTCACCCGATAGCCGGAGAAGATCGGCGCCCGCAAAGGCACCGCGCCGCGGACCGACACCATCGCCCAGGGCCCGGGCGCGCTGCTGTGCGACAGGAGCAACGGCGTCGGCGCGGAGGGCAAGGGGAAGCGGATCGGCGCCCCCTGCGGCAGGGTGGAGGTGAGCACGAGGCTGCCGAGCCGCATCGTCGTCACGCCGCTGCTCGCGGCCGGATAGGCGGCACCGAAGCGGCGGGCGGCGATCGTGCCCCAGGCATTGGCGGGCGTCGTGTCCCAATGGCCCCGGCGCTGGCGGAGCGAGACGCCGATCATCATCTTCGGCGCGTCCTGCTCCCAGCCGCGGCGGCCGGTGACGGCGAGCACGGCCTTCAGCGCCATCTCGTCGTCGCTGACCATCATCCACCAGGGCGCGACGTTCCGGTCGACGAGGTCGAGGCGGGTGCCTTCGAAGACGATGCGGCCGCGCAGGGCCGCTTCGGCGGCGGCGCGGCGGCGCGGATCGGCGCCGGCGGTGCGGTCGAGCGTCGCCAGCCAGTCGGCGAGCGTCGCCGTCGGCATGTCGGCGACCGGGATCGCCGCCTGGCCGAGCATGTCGGCGGTGGCGGCGCCGTTGCGCGCGAGCGCGGCAAGCGCGGCGAGGCGGAGCAGCCGCGCGTCGGCGGGCCCCTCCCCCTCCTCGGTCAGCCGCCCGTCGACCACCGCCTTCATCGCGTCGAGCAGCTTCGCCTTGGCGGGGTCGGGCCATGGCAGGCCGGCCTCCGCGGTGATCGACAGGGCATAAGCGGTCAGCGCGATCGAGCCCGGCTGCTGGTCGCTCGGCCAGTAACGGAGCAGCCCGTTCGGCGCCAGATAGGTGGGAAGATCGCCCACCTGCTGCGTCCAGGCCTTGCGGTCGTCCAGCGCCACCGCTTTCGACAGGCGCTGCTCGAAGCAGCCATAAGGATAGGACAGCATATAGGCACGGACGCCGTTCAGCGGCGCCGTCGGCGAGGCGGCGAGCGCCAGCTCGATGCCGCCGCGGCCCGGCAGCGCGCCGGCCGGCGCGGCCACCGGCAGCGATGCGCCATTGCCGATGCGCAGATAGGTGGCGGCCCAGACCTCCTCCGGCACCGCCGGCACGATTTGCTCGTCGACCGCGATCCGGTCGGTGGAGCGGCCGTCGGACGAGCGGGCGGAGACGGTCCAGTGCAATTTGTCGACGCCTTCGGGCGCGGTGAGACGCCAGGTCACCGGCACCGCGCCGCCCGGCGGAATGGTGACGGTGAGGGGCGCGCCATGCGCGATCGCCGGCTGGAGATCGACATTGGCGGTCACCGTCATGGGGCGCTCGGTGCCGTTCCGCAGCGTGAAGGTGGCGCCGAAATAGTCGCCGGAGCGGATCAGAGGCGGCACGCCCGAATAGAGGCTGAGATCCTGCACTGTGCGGATCGCAGTGCTGCCGGTCCCGAACAGGTCGCCGCCGGCCGTCGCGACCGCGATCAGTTTGTACGAGGAGAGCGAGTCGGCGAGCGGCACGATCAGCGAGGCCCGCCCCTCCGCGTCGAGCGGCACCCGCCCGCGCCAGAGCAGGACCGGGCGGAAATCGGCGCGGGTCAGGGCCGACAGGTCGCCGCCGCCCCCTCCGCCCGTCGCCAGCGCCTTGCGCCCGTAATGGCGCTTGCCGACCACCTGCATCTGCGCGGTCGAGGTGAGCACCGAGAGCGGCCTCTCGTCCATCATCGCGTCGAGCAGCTTCCAGCTGTCGTTGGGCGAGAGCTGGAGCAGGGCCTCGTCGACCGCGGCGAAGGCGATCTCGGCGGATTGCGGCGGCCGTCCGTCGGGGCCCAGCACGCGGATGGCGACGCGCGCCTGGTCGCGGACATGGTAGCTTTCGCGCTCGGCATGGACGGCGACGTGGAGCTGATGCGCTTCCCAGCCGACGCGGATCTTGGCGATGCCGATCCGGTAGCTGGGCTTGGCGAGGTCGACGGTGGCGGTCGGATAGGCCGCGTCCTGGAAGAAGGGCAGATGCCAGCGCCGCGCGAAATCGGCGACCCACAGCCGCCAGCCCGCGATCCGCCCCCGCACCGCCATCACCGAGATGAAGACGTCGGGTGCGTAGCTGCCGGAGAGCGGCACGGCGATGACGGGGTCCTTGCCCGACAAAGTGGTGACGAAGGAGGAGAGCACGCCTTCCCGCTCGACCGTGACGAGCGCGGTGGCGCTGCGGAAGGGCATGCGCACCTGGACATGGGCGGTGTCGCCGGCATGATAGGATCTGGCGTCGGGGATGATGTCCATCCGGTCGCCATTGTCGCCGCCGAACCACCATTCGTCGTCGCCCGCGAGATAGGTGGAGCTCACCGCCCGCGCCTCGTTGCCGTCGCCATCCTCGGTCGTGGCGACCGCGATCACCTCGCCCGACACGCCCGGATCGAGACGGCATTCGGCGAGGCCGTGCGCGTCGGTCACGGCCGAGCAGGACGCGCCGATCCTGGTCGTCCGGGCGCTGTTGTCGAAGGCGGAGAAGCCGCCGATCAGCCGCCGCCGCGCCGACAATATCTCGCGCGTATAGAGGACGACGTGGACGCTCTGGCCGGCGATCGGCTTGCCGTCGAGGCCGAGCGCGGCGAGCTTCAGCCGCATGTCCGACGAACGCTGCAGCCAGCCGTCCGGCTTGATGCCGAGGCGCACGGCCGAGGTGAAGACGCGGATGCTGGAGGAGGCGGTCAGCGTCTCGCCGTCGGCATCCTGATAGTCCATCTCGACGATCATCCGCGCCGCATCCTGCAGCGCCGGCACGTCCAAATTGGTCCGGAGCGCGCCATGGGCGTCGAGGGTCAGCGGCAGGGTCGAGGCCCCGGGCATTTGCGGGCGCGTCGCATCCTCATTGTCCTGGTCGAGCGGCACCGTCCCTTCGCGCACCGCGCTGCCGCCGAAGGTCCAGCCGTCCCAGCCGTCGGGAGAATCGGAGAAAGTGTCGAAGGCGGTGCGCAGTTTGACCGGCGCGCGCGACGAGCCGCCGCCGGAAAGATAGCCGACATAAAGGTCGATCGGCATCTGCTTCGGGCGCACCTGCGGCAGCTTCGGTCCGCTGACGCTCGCCCGCATCGTCGGCAGCCGATATTCGTCGACGCGGATCGACTGGCCGGTGTCGACGCTCTTGTCGCCCATCCGCGCGGTGACGTCGTAATCGCCCATCGGGCTGCCCTTGGGCGGCGTCCATTCATTCTCGCCGATGCCGTCGGCGCCGAGCACCAGCGGCAGCTCGAACTTCGTATCCGAACCGCGATGCTGCAGGACGAGCGTGCCCGCCGCCGCGCCGCCCGAACGGAAGCCGGAGGGTGTCGGCACGCGGTAGACATGCTTCATGTGCACGGTCTCGCCGGCGCGAAGCAGGGTGCGATCGAAAATGCTGCGCAGCATCGGCGCCGGCGCCTGCCAGCCATAAGGCAGGTCGAAATCGAACGGGCGGATGCCCTCGCCCCAGCCGGTCAGCACGAAGGAGAAGTCGCCGCCCTTGCGCGCCGACACCATCAGCGGCCGGGCGCTCTCCCCCTCGCCTTCGCAGCGCGAGGCGGTGTTCGGCTCCGGCAGGCCGCTCTGGATCATCAGCCGGCCGGACCGGTCGGTCGTGCCGGTGGCAAGCGCCTTGCCCGAGCAGCTGTCGGTGACGCGTATGGCGGCGCCGGCGACGGGAGCGCCGTCGTCGAGCGAGGTCACCCAGGCGAGCGAGGCGCCGCGGCCCCATTTGAAATGGACCGCCATGTCGGTGACCAGAGCGGCGGCGTCGACATAGCGGGTCGCGGGCCGTCCCAGCAGCGCCCGGCCCAGCACCGGGCTCGCCAGCTCGACGACGTAGAAACCGGGCCGCGCCAGCGGGATGCCGACCACTTCGAACCGGCGGCCGCCGGCGGGAAGGACGAGCCGCGCCGGCCGCACGCCGCCGCCGGACCCGAGCAGCGAGGTATCGCCGGTATGGTTGACGGTGACCGCCTTCTTGCCCTTGCCTTCCTCGCGATAATCATTGTCCTGCGCCTTGATGACGCGCCGCACCCAGTCGGCGATGGTGCCGTCGTCCGCCTCGATCCGCGAGGTGCCGCCGACGACGCCGCTCACCACCTGCCGCAGCGACGGCTCGACGCCGCGCACCGTCACCGGCAGCACGCCGCCCTGCTTCGCCTCGAGGATGCCGAAGGGCGCCGCGAACTTCACCAGAGGCGGCGCGTGGGCGACCGCCACATCGAGCGGGAAGCGGCGCGCATTGGCGAGCGGCCGGCCGCTCTCGTCGCGCAGGTCCGGCGGCAGCAGCAGGCGGGCGGTGATAGCCGGCGGCACCGGCGGCTTGAACCTGATGTCGGAGAGCGTGGCGTCATGGCCTTCGTCGACCGGCGCCAGCATCTTCCCGCCGCCGATGTCGAGCCGCGCCGCCAGCGCCCGCGCGCGCGGCACCGGCGCGGTGAACTCGACCCTGATCGCCTCGACCGGGTCGCAGCCGGCTTGGGCGTTGACCCGCGAGCAGGTCAGCCTGGCGCTGAACTCCTTGCGCACCGTATAATCGAAGCGCTTGTCCTCGCCCGCGATCCGGCCCGAAGGCGCGCGGATCGAACCGGCCCAGACCAAGGCGACATCGCGCCCCGGCGGCAGCGGCCGGCGGCATTTGAGCGCGACGACATTGGCGAGGGTGGCGGCCCGGTCCTTCGCCGCTTCAGGCAGGTCGCCGGGAAGGCCGGCATTTTCGAGGAAGCTGCGCCGCTCCCATTGGTCGATCCGGTCGAGGACGCGCCCGGCCGTGTCCGCCGGCAGCAGGTCGACCGCGATCCGCTCGCCGATCCCGTCGACCGCGCAATAGGCGCCGGCGGCGACCGAGGCGCGGTCGACCGGCCCGTTGGCGGCGACGAAAAAGGCCTGGTCCTCCTCGATCTGGTCATTGCCGCTGCCCGGCAGCACCGCGCGGGCGAACGGCCCGCCGGTGTCGATCGGGAAGGAACGCATGCCGGTCAGTGCGCGGCCGGCCAGCGTCTTCAGCGCCTCCTTGAGCTCGGCCCGGCATTGCACGCCGCCGGGCAGCGCATGCTCGAACTCCCAGACATAGGTGGTGGGATCGACCCAGCGTCCGGCGCCACCGATTGGGCAGGTCATGGCGAGGGGCACTTCGCCCTTGCCGAGCGGCGCCATCGATTCGGAGAAACGCAGGGTGAAGCGCGCAATGGCGCTGCCGTCGGTGCCGGGCGTGGCGCTGATGACGGTCGGAGGCGTGCTCGCCGAAGCGGTGATCGCGCCCAGCAGCGGCAGGACAAAAGCGACTCGAGCCAGCCAGCCACCCATCGCGCCACTCCTTCAGGCAGCGGATATGCCTGATCCGGATCAGCCCGTCCAGCGGTGAACCGTTATTTTTTCACGACGAGTTGAGGTCAGGGAAAACGCACCTCGTTGTTGAGCCGCGTCACCTCCGGCGTGTCGCCGGCAAGGCCGATGACGACCCGGCTTCCGCGGGCGGCGAAGCCGGGCGGCAAGGTCACGCGCACCTCGGCCGTCCTGGGCCGCAGATCCAGCGGCGCGGCGAGCGCCGGGACCGGAGCGCTTGCGATGAGCCGCCCGGCCGCGTCCTCGACTCGCAGGCTGCCGCCCGGAACAGGCGCCGCGCCAAGGCTGTGGACGGTGACCGAAAGCTGCCGCCCTTTCAGCCGCAAATCGTCGGCGCCGATGCCGAGATCGGGCCTTTGTTCGACCGCCAGCGCCGGCCGGTCGAGCACAAATTCCATCACGCTCGTCTGACGCGGCGCGAAAGCGAGGTCGATCGAGGCGCTTCGCTCCAGCTTCACGTCCTGGGTGACGACCATCGAATCCGGCTTGTCGTCGCCATTGGCGTCCAGCCCTACGCTCATCCGCCAGGTGCCGGCGGCGAGGTCCCATCCGGTCATCACGGCCCGTTGCGGCCGCTCGCTCATATTATAGGCGATCACCGTGAAACGGGTGGGCGTGGCGCCGGGCACGAGAATGGCGACCTGTTCGGCGCCGTCCGGTTCGGCGAAGCGCCAGCTGATTGTGTTGCCGGGCCAGGTCTGGTTGCGCCGAAGCGCGATGCCGCCGAGCCGCTCGCGCTGGAGGATCTCGTTCGGCTGGTCGACGCGGTCGGACCACCAATGGCCCTCCGTCAGCATGTACATGTTCTGCGACTTGGAGCGGATCGCATCGGCGTGGAGGCGCTCGAGCCAGGCCTTGTCGCCGCTCGCCTGCCAAGCCGCATATTGCTCGAACGCGCCCGAAGGCCTGCCGGCGAGCGCCGCCCCCCAATCCTTCTGCCGGCCGAGCAGATCGACGACATTCTCATTCAGCTCGGAAAGAACGCCCGGCCCCTCGGCGGCACGGCCTTCGAGCGGACGGAGATATTTCGCGTCGCCCGTCCAGCGATAGGAAGCCCAGGCCCCCTGGAGCGGGGTGGTGATGCCGCCACGATCGCCGACGCGCTCGGCGTCGGTGCGCCAGTTGATCTCGTTGGGGAAGGTCCAGCGGCCGTCGGCGCCCTTCCTGCCATGGGCGAGCCAGCCGTCGATCGTCCCGGTGACGAGTGCGCGCGCCTGCGGATTGCCATTATAGAGGCCGATCAGCACCGGCGCATGGAGGACGGTGAAGGAATAGGGCTTCTGCCATTCCCACGGCCCCTCGCGATAGACCTTGCGGCCGCCATACCAGTTGCTGGCGAAATGTATGTGCCCGGCGGGGTTCGGCAGGATGATCCCCTGCAGCGCCCGCACCGTGTCCATCAGCCGCTCGACCGCCTTGGGCTCGCCCCAATTGAGGTAGAGCCGCTCGGCGTCCGAATTGAGCCCCTCCTCATAAGCGTGGAGCTCGTCGGTCGTGATCGTGCCGAGGCCGTTGGTGCGCATGCCGTTGGTGTAGACGGCGTCCGACAGCGCCCTCAGCGACGCGTTGATCTTGTCCGGATCGACGCCCATCAAAGCGAGGCCCGGCCATTGCTCGGTCAGATCGACGTCGTCGGAAATGCCGCCGCCGAAATCGCCTTCTTGCACCTGCCGATTGTCTATCCACCAGTTCACGAAATGGCGGACCAGCTTTAGATCCTCGAGCTGGCGGAACGCCCAGAGCGGCACGCCCGGCGGCGGCGCCGGCTGGGTGAAAGGGAGCGGCCCCTGCGCATTGTAGCCGATGTCCGCCCAATATTGGCGGCCGAGGACATGGTTCGGATCGACGCGGAGCAGGTCCGAAATGTCGCCGTAGAGGCGCCGGTAGAGCGCCTCGCGCTTGGAGGCGGTATGCTCCTCGACGAGGAAGCCCCAATTGTCCTTCACCTGGTTGAAGCGGTCGGCGACATGCTCCGCCTTCGCCTGCTCGCGGTCCTTGAAGACGAGGCGGATGTTCATGCCGCGAAGATCGGCGGGGCCGAAATCGGCCGCGGCGGACGCGACCGTCAGATAGAGGCTGTCGTCGGTCAGGATCCGGTCGCGCAGGTCGAGCCACAAGGTCCGCGCCTCGCCGGGGCGCACCGAGACCGAGACGTCGATCAGGTCGCGCTGCGGCCAGATCGGGTCCTTCACCCGGATGTTGAGCGGGATCAGGCCGTCGGCGCCGGGCTTCGCCTTGAGCGCGGGGATGTCGATGGCGACGCCGTCGAGGCCGTCGCGGACATTCTCCCAGCCGTAATTCCAGGCGCGCGACGGCGCCCGGGCGGGCAGCGCGTCGCCGAAGCCCGAGGGGATGAGGATGTGAACGATCGGCGCGCTGCCGGCGGCGCGCTCGACGCTGCCGGTGGCGGTCGGATCGCCCGCCGCCGCGGCGGCCCGGCCGCTGGACGCGCCGGCGGGCAGCGCGACCACGATCTCGCGCTCGTCGGCGGGATAGCGGCCCTGGATGAAGCGGGTCAGCGGCTCGAGATTGGCGTAGGCCGGCGCCGCGTCGGGATTGACGCTGTAGCTGAGCTTCAGCGTGCCGGCGGGCTCTCTCCCCCCGCCCACGTCATAAGCCCAGATCTCCTGGATCGGCGTCTCCTGCGCGACATTGGTGAAGCGCAGGCGGCCGCCCTCGCGCGCGGCGAAGCCGTCGACGCTGCGCACCACGTTCTGCGGCCGGCGCGCCAGGCTGCGCCAGGCATTGCCGTCGCCGGACCAGCTAAGGTCGCCATAAGCGGCGCCGCGTATCTCGACCCGGTTCACCTTTTCGCCGGCGGGAATGAAGAGGTCGTAGGCCTTGCCGCCCTCGACATAGGTATTCCAGTCGGGCAGCTCGAAATAATCGTCGCGGCCGGGCAGCCGCGAGCGGTTGTAGACGCCGGGCCAGGTCGTCTCGTCGATGCCGTCGACGCCCTTCCACATCCACTCCTTGAGGTCCCTGGCGTCGGCGAACTCGACCTTGCGGATGCGGGTGACGGGGGCGGCCAGAGCCGGCGGGCTGGTCCGGTCCCAGCCGAAGCGGTGCAGCCAGGCGGCGCGGCGGCCGGCATCGGCAACGGGCGCGGCGGGGGGCGCGGCGGGGCGCGCGGCGGCGTCCGGCTCCTGCCTGCGCGCCAGCGCCGCCACCGCTCCGGGCGCGAGCATGCGGTCGTAGATGCGGATCTCGTCGACGTCGCTGCCGCGCATGAAGCTGTAGCGGCTCTGCACCTGGTGCGGCGACACGACCCGTCCGGCGAGGCCGAACTGGTCGAGGCCGGTGTCGTAATCGGCCCTGACGTCCTTGCGCGCCGCTTCGCGCCCGTCGACGAACAGGCGCACGCCCACAATCTCGTCCCAGGAGAAAGCGATATGGCGCCATTCGTCCGGCTTCGGCAGCTCGGCGATGCGGAAGGAGGCGCGGCTGCGGGCGAGATTGGCGTCGGTGACGAAGGCGTCGAAACCATGGCCGTTCCAGTCGACGCGGAGCCAGGCCATGTCCCAGCTCGTATGATCGGCGAAACCGACGCGGAAGATGTTGAACGGCGCCTCGCCGACGGGCGTTCGCGAACGCCAGAAGAAGGAGAGCGTGCCGCGTTGCGCATAGATGTTGCCCGGCGCGTTCCAGGTCACGACGCCGTCATCCTCCCAGCGTATCGCGCCGCCGATGGCGCCGTCGGGGACGATCCTCACCTTGTCCTGGAAGTTCGGGACGGGATCGCCGCCGGCCTTGTCGGCGACGAACCCGCTGTCGGCGGAAAGGCGGAAGAGAAGGTTCGGCGCCTCGGCCAATGCCGGTCCGTTCGCCCCCAAGGCGGCGATCGCCGCCGCGCTTATCATCAGGTCACGCCTCGTTCGCATTTCCCATCCTCTCGCACGCTCGAATCGGCCGCCTTTTCCAGGTCTGTCGCCGCCCGCTTTCCCCTCTCATAAGCCGATTTTGACACCGGTATCAATGGAGCCGTAAAAGGAGCCGGTGAACAGCCCCTTCCCTCTTTCGCGGCGCCGCTTCGTCGCGGTGGGCGCAGGCGCGGCGGCATTGCTGCTGCCGCGCATGGCGTCGTCGGCGCCGGCCGCCGCGGGCCTGAAGCCGCTGCTCGACCGCGTTGCGGCGCTGCCTTCGCGCGCGGACATGCTGCGCGCGCTCGCCGCCATCGACGCTGCCCGCTTCGGCCGCGAGGACGCGGCGATCCTGCGGATGATCGTGCGCGGCATGGCGCGCGAGGAGGCGCTGCACCGCGCCTTCCCCTTCGGCAAAGACGATGGCAGCTCGCCTTACGTCGTAAGCCAGCGCCACGGCGCCTGGCTCGACGCGGGCGGCAAGGACGATGCGGCGGGCCTGTCGCGCCGCCTCGACGCGGAGAGCGAGCGGCTACGGGCGGAGGCGGCGCGCGGGATCGTTCCACCCGCTTTCATGCTCGATGCGGTGATCGCTGGGGCGCGTCCGCGCCTGTCCTTCCCCGCCGGCCCGGCGCTGGCGCGCCAGATCGCAACGCTCGAGGCGCTGCGGGCGCGGGCCCCCGACGAACCGGGTGTCTGGCGCTTGCCGGGCGGATCCGAATATCATGCGCTGCGCCTGCGCTGCACGACGGGAAGCGACATCTCGCCCGCCGCGCTCGACGGGCAGGTGAACGACGAAATCCGCGCCCTCAGCGCGCGCGCCGACGGCCTCCTGAAGCGTCTCGGCTATGCGCGCGGCAGCGTCGGCGCCCGCCTCCGCGCACTCAAGCAACGGCCTGAGTTCCTTTACCCGAATGACGATGCGGGCCGCGAGCGGGCGGTCGCCGATATGAATGCGGCGCTGGCCCGGCTGCGGCCGCATCTCCCCGCCTGGTTCAACCCGCCCTTCGAAGCGGAGTCGCGCGTCAGGCGCATGGCGCCGGCCGATGAGAGGTCCGGCCGGCGCGGCTATCGCGACGCGCCCGCCGCCGCCGGGCCCGGTGCTTATTACCCCGACCTCGGCGCGGTTCGCGAGCGGCCGGCTTGGACCCTGACGACCGTCGCCTATCACGAGACGATTCCCGGCCATCTCCTCCAGCTTCGCCGCCAGGCCGCCGCCGATCCGCACCGGTTGCAGCTGCTTTACGCGCCCGGCTATGCCGAAGGCTGGGCGATCCATGCGGAGAGCCTCGCCGACCGGATGGGGCTCTTCGGTCCCGCCGAGCAGATCGGCTACATCCAGTCCGTCCTGTTTCGCCTCGCCCGGGTCGCCGCCGATCTCGGCCTCCACGTCCATCGCTGGAGCCGCGCCCGCGCCACTCACTATCTGCAGGAGACAATCGGCTTCGAGCTCTTCTTCCCCTTTGCGGTCGAAGTGGACCGCTATGCCGCCGAGCCGGCCGGTTTCGCCGGCGACGCGGTCGTCGCCCTGGCGCTCCGGCGCCTGGCGCCGGCGACGCCGTCTGCCGCCCGCGCCTTCCACGACCGCGTCCTCGGTCGCGGTCCGCTTTCCGTCGAAGCGTTACGCCGGATCGTGTAGCATCGACATCGCCGCTCGTTTGTTGCCGCGGCGATGGAGGCCGAGATGCGCCTGTGCCCGATCCTGCCCGTCATGCTCCTCGCCGCCTGCACCGCGCCCGACGGCAGGAACCGCGACCGCGAAAATCTTGCGGCGGAGCTCGCCGGCCGGACGGCGGGGCCGGCTCAGGCTTGCGTCTCCAGCGAGGCCTCGGTTTCGCTCCGTCCGGTCGACAACATGACGGTGACGGTCGAGCGCGGCGACACGGTCTATGTCAATCGGCTTGCCGGGCCCTGCCCCGGCCTCAGCCCGGCCGACACGCTGATCGTCGAAATGCACGGCAGCGAATATTGCCGCGGCGACCATATCCGCAGCCTGCCGCCGGGCGGCGGCGCAATCCCGGGACCGATCTGCATCCTCGGCGACTTCGTTCCCTATCGCCGGCCGCGCTGAGGCGGCCTGCATTCAGGCGAACAGGCGGCGTTTCGCGCCCCAGGACCAGAAAATCTCCTGCCACCCTTCGACGCTGTGGCCGCGGGCGAGGCGGAGGCCGAAGCCGTGGCCGCCGTCGGGGAAAAGGTGCGTCTCCACCGGCACCTTGCGGGCGAGCAGGGCGGCACGCAGCAGCAATGTGTTCTCCACCGGCACCGCCGGATCATCCTCGGCATGGAGGAGAAAGCTCGGCGGCGCATCGGCATTGATGTGGAAATTCGGCGAATGGGCCCGCTCCAATTCCGCCGAAGCATTTTCGCCGATCAAATTCTTGCGCGATCCGGCATGGGCCGCCGGCAGCGTCATCGACACCACCGGATAGATGGGCGCGGCGCCGTCGGGCCGGGCGCTCAGCCGATCGACGGCGTCGACGGGCGCGTAAACCGGCGCGGCGAAGCGAGCGAGCAGGTCGGCGCAGACATGGCCCCCGGCGGAAAAGCCCATCGCGCACACCCGTTTCGGATCGATGCGATAGGCGGCCGCGCGGCTGCGGATCAGCCGCATCGCCCTCTGCGCGTCCTGGAGCGGCGTGTCGGGACGCTGCGCCCAGCCTTCCTGCGGCAGGCGGTAGAAGAGGACGAAGGCGGTGACGCCGCGCCCGGCGAGCCAGCGCGCCATCTCATAGCCTTCCTTGTCGACCACCACCCAGGAATAGCCGCCGCCGGGCGTGATCAGCACCGCCGCGCCGTTCGACCTGTGCGGGCGGAACACGGCCATGCGCGGCCGATTGATGCCGAGCGCGATCCGGTCGTTATAGGCCGGATCCTCGCTCCGCTCCCGGACCGTCTCGACCGGCTGCGATGCCGGCGAGCCCGGCGGCGCGCCCGGCCAGAGATCGATCGTCTCGGCCGGGTCGGGCGCCGCCAGATGCCGCGACTCCGGAGTCCAGGGCGCGCGGGTCTGGCCGACCGCCCGCGTCGCGAGGCCCGCCGCGAGCGAGCCGATCAAAGCGGTGCGGCGGGTGATCGTCATCCGTTCATCGTCCCGGTCCGAAGGCGCTTCCTCAATAGGTGTAGCGCACGCCGAACAGCAATTCGCGGCCGGTATGGTGATAGACCGAAAGCATGTTGCGGCTGTCGACGAACTGGTCCTGATACTGGTCGGTGAGGTTGATCCCCTCGACGGTGATCTTGAGGTGCCGGTTCAGCGTGAACTGGACCGAGGCGTCGATGTTCAGCGTGCCGTTGGTGCCCTGGACGTCGTTGCCGATCTCCGAGGCGGGCACCGCCGTCAGATATTTGCTGCGGTAGGAAGCCGACACGCGGGCGCTCAGCCTTTTGTCCTCATAATAGAGGGTGGCGTTGGCCGACCGGCGGGAGAGCTGGGTGAGATCGGTGATCGCGACGATCACGCCGGCCGCGTTCAGATATTTGATCTTCGATTCGACGCCCGTATAGTTGAGCAGCACGCCGGTATTGCGCAGGAAGCCGGGCAGGAATTTGAACGGCTGCTGGTAGTTGATCTCGAAGCCCCTGACCGGGCCGCCCGGCGTGTTGGTCGGCGAGCTGAAGGTGAAGATCGTGGTCGTCGCATCGCAGCCCGAGACCGTGCCGCAGGCCGCGGTGGCGAGGCTGGTCGGCAGCCCGAACGGGTTGCTGGCGAAGGTGCCGCGGCTCTGAACGGTCGAGATGAAGCTGTCGACATTCTTCTGGAACAGAGCCACCGAGATCAGGCCGCCCGGCTGGAAATACCATTCGACCGCCGCATCGTAGCTCGAGGCCCGGAACGGCTGCAGGAACGGATTGCCCGCGCTGACCGTGCGGTTGGCGCCGGAGACGTTGATCGTGGCGCCCGGATTGAGGCTGCCGAGGCTCGGCCGCGACATCACCCGCGCGGCGGCGAAGCGGATGTTGAGGTTGCGCATCGGCTCGATGACGATGTTGGCCGAAGGCAGCCAGTCGTCATAGGCGCTGCGCACGGTGATCTGATTGAGCGCATTGGCGACGATCGCGTAGCCGGTCGAGGCCTCATGCGTCGAGACGTAGCGGACGCCGACATTGCCGCGCAGCAGGAACGCGCCGAAATCGTGGTTGAAGCTCGCCTGCACGAAGCCGCCTTCGTCCCGCTCCTTCACCGTCGCATTGTTGCCGAGCGCCGGCCCCGGGCCGAGCGCGAAGGCGCCGCCGAATGCGGTTGGATCGCCGAAATGGAAGAGATTGTCGGCGGCGAAATAGTCCGGCGCGAGGAAGGTGTAGCCGTTGATGGTAACGACGTGGCTGAAACCGGCGAGCGAGGTGCCCGCGATCGTCGCCGGAATCACCGTCTCCTGGTTGGTGCTCGGGCTCGCCGGATTCTGCCGCCGAAGCTCGGTCGTGCTGAACTTGTACTTCTTCCAGCTGCCGCCGAGGTCGATCTGGAACTCGTCGTTGACCTTCCAGTTGAGGCCGAGGTCGGCAGTGTCGTAGCGGTTGTCCGCCGTCGCCGCGCGCAAGCGGATCTGGGAGAGCACCCAAGCGCCCGGCGAGGTGAGATTGGCGGTGCCGAAATTGAACACCGGATTGCGGCCTTCGGGGCTGCCGTAATCGTAGCTGTAGCCGGCGACGTTGAACTGGTCGAACGTCAGCGTGTTCTGGACCGGGTTGCGGTGCTTCGAGGTGGAGTGGCCGCCGAGGAAGCTCAGCGTCACGTTGTCGCCGAACTTCTGTGAAGCCTCCAGGGTCAGCTGCTTGAACTTGGTGTCGAGCTTGTCGAACCGATCCTCGACGCGCAGATCGACGTCGTTGAACGTGCCGGAGTACATGACGCCGTTCTGGATGTTGTAGTTCACCACGTCGGTGTCGGCGATGCCGCAGCTGGTGGCGCGGTTGGCGGCGGTGCAGGCGCCGCCGACGCTGAACGAGGGCGCTTCGAGATAGCGCTCCTCGCGCGTTCCCTTGAAGTCGGCATAGAGGCCGTCGAGGCTGATCAAGGTATTGTCGGAGGGTCTCCACTGCAGCGAGGCGGTGACGCCGATCCTCTGCTGGTCGTCATAATAATAATCCTGGCGCGGGAAGCGCGGATGCTGGGCGGCATCGACCGTGCCGCAATCGCCCGGCGCAGGGCTGAGCGCGAGGCTGCCGGCGGCGTTCAAGCAGGAGATTCCTCCGACGCTCTGAAAGCCGGGGGCGAAGCTCGTCGCCGGCGCCCAGCGGACGGTGCTCGGCCCCTCCTCGATCAGCTTGCGCTTGGTGTAGGCGACCGAGACGAGCGCGCCGAGCGTGCCGTTGGCGAAGGTGTCGGCAATGAGCAGGGCGCCGCGCGGCGTCACCTTTTTGACGAGGTCGTTATAATCGCCCTGGGCGGAGGCGGTCAGGGTGAAGCCATGATAGTCGAACGGCCGGGCGGTGCGCAGGTCGACGGTCGCGCCGAGCGAGCCTTCCTCGACCGAGGCCTCGGCGGTCTTGCGCACCGTGATGGCGTTGAACAGGTCCGAAGCGAAGATGTTGAAGTCGAACGAGCGGCTCCGGTTGGTGCCGCCGCTGGCGTCGGCGCCGCCGGCCGTGGTCAGCGCCTCCATGCCGTTGATCCGCACCCGCGTGAATTGCGGGCCGAGGCCGCGGACGGTGATCTGACGCCCCTCGCCGCCGTCGCGCTGGAGCGCGACTCCGGGAATGCGCTGGATCGATTCCGAAAGATTGAGGTCCGGGAACTTGCCGATGTCCTCGGCCAGGATCGTGTCGGTCGAGGCATTCTCGCGCTGTTTCATGTTGAGCGCGCGGGCGAGGCTGCCGCGGAAGCCGGTGACGACGATATCCTGGTCGGCGGGGGGCACCGCCTCGTTGGTTTGCGGCTGGTCGCCCGAAGCCGGAGCGCCGGTCGGCTGCGCCGCATCCACGGCCGCAGCAGGGGGCTGCGCGGCGGCGGAAGTCGCGACCGACAAAGCGATCGCCGCAAGCGAGGCGGCGCCAAGGTAACGGGCGCTGCTGCGCCGCAGAATTTCAAGATCCGGACCCATGTTTCCCTCCATGCGGCGCGTCGACCCGCCGTTTTATGACACCGGTGTCTAAAGGCAGCACAAAAGCCCCCGACACATATTCCCTGGCTGGAGATTGGGCGCGGAACCGCTCCGTATTGCGCTCTTCCTCTCCCGGACGCTCCGCTATCGCTGCCGAGTCGCCCCACGCGCTGTCACGCTAAGTAACCGGTGTCATAACTCGCCGGTCACGGCCCGTCTGTCAAGCCCGGTTGCGCCGAAAACGGTTCACACCGCCGCTCCTGCGTCTCAGGATCCGGGCTGGATGTACGGGACACGGGCGAACAATTCCCGCTCCCATCGGCGCGGATCCTCCAGCGCGCGCGTCTCGAGATCGAAGACCATCGTCGCGCGGCCCGGCAACTGGTAGCGAGGCCAGCGCGCAAGCCGCGGCAAATTGGGATCGCCGCCGCGGGCGAATGCGGCGAAGGCGGCCATCATCCTCGCGCTCACCGCCCGCGCGCCGGCGCCCGTGCCGGTGAACGAGCCTTCCGCGTCGAGCGTGCCGAAGGACAAGGCGATATCCATCGTATGCGGGGCGCCGCGACGGGGCTGGGTCGGCGACTGGAAGTCGACCTGATAGACCCAGGTCGGCGCCTCGACCCGCGCGCGCGCATCCGCTTCGATCACCTGGCCGGGCCAGCTTCGCCCCGCGGTGGTCGCGGCGTAGAAGATCCGCTCCGGGCTCCAGCTCGGGAAGCGGGTCCGATATCGGCCGACGACCCATTCCGGCGCGATGTCGACGCGCAGCTCGGACGCCATCCGCTCGGCGAGATTGCTCCAGTCGAGGCCGCGCAGCTTCGGGCCGTCCGGATCGATGAAGGCGCGAGTCTCGTCGCGTGTGTTGCCGAGCATCATCGGGATGCGGTTCGACTGCGGATTTGCGTCTGGCCAGAAGGGATGGCGGGTGAGCCATTTCATGTCCAGCACCGGGCCCATATAGACGCCGCCCCCGAGGATGGGATCGGTGGCGCCGAGACCCTCGACCAGCCGTTCGGCCGGCATCGCGAGCAGGTCGGCCGGAGAGGCCTTCAGCGCCGCGAGACAGGCCCGTGTCCGCGCGGTCGCATTGAGCGGTCCCGAGGCGGTGACCTGCTGTCCGCTCATCGTCGTCGCGCGGTGGAACAGGCCGGTGGCTGCCGGCATGCCCATCATCGTCGCGATCTTGGCGCCGCCGCCGGACTGGCCGAACACCATCACCCGCTCCGGATCGCCGCCGAACGAGGCGATGTTGCGCCGAATCCATTGCAGCGCGAGGATCAGGTCGAGCTGGCCGGCATTGCCGCTGTCCGGGAAACGGGGATCGAGCCGCGCGAGATAGAGATAGCCGAAGGCGTTGAGGCGGTGATTGACGGTCACCACGACGACGTCGTGCGCGGCGGCGAGATGGCGGCCGTCATTGAGCGGATCGACCACGGATCCGGTCGAATAGGCGCCGCCATGGATATAGACCATCACTGGCCGCCGCCCGCCCGTCCGCGCCTCCGGCGTCCACAGGTTAAGGAACAGGCAATCCTCGCTCGTCTTGCTGTAGCGGTCGCTCTTCTGCGGACAGGAAGGACCGAAGCGGGTCGCCTCGATGATATCGCCGCTGGGGGCTGGCGGCCGCGGCGCCTGGAACCGGCTCGCGGTTCCATAACGAATGCCGCGGAAGACCGAGAGGCCGCCCTCCACGATGCCGCGGATCGGCCCGCCGGAGGTGACGACCAAAGGATCGTCGCCGATCGCGGCGAAGGCGGGCGCGGCCGCCGCGGCGGCGGCGGCGGCGAGGAAGCAGCGGCGATCGATCAACGGCGGACGTCCAGCCCGCCGGCCATGAACGCGTCGATCTCCTCCGGCCCGAACAGGCTGAAGTCTCCGGGAAGCGAATGCTTGAGGCAGGTGAGCGCGAGGCCGGAACGGACCGTCCATTCGAGGTCCCGACCGGTGCGGACGCCGTGGAGGATGCCTGCCGCGAAGGCGTCGCCCGCGCCGATCCGGTCGACGATGCCGGCGACGAGCACCTCCTCGCTCTGCGCAACCCCGTCCGGTGTGTCGATCCGCGCTCCGATGCGGTGACGGTCGGCATCCTCGACGTGCCGCGCGGTCGAGGCGATCATCGCGAGGTTCGGAAAGGCATGGAAGGCCGCTTCGGCCGCCTCGCGGCGGCGGTCGGCGCCCTCCCCGCTGAACGTTTCGCCGAGCAGCAGCGAAATGTCCCGGTGATTGCCGAACAGGATCCGCGCCTTCGAGACCAGGCGGGTCAGGATCTCCTTCGGATCGCTGTCCCAGCTCTCCCAGAGCTGCGCGCGGTAATTGCCGTCGAGCGAGATCGGAATGCCGAGCCGGGTCGCCGCCTCGGCCGCTTCGACCGCCGCCGCGGCCGAGCGGGGGCCAAGCGCGGGCGTGATGCCGGAGAGATGGAGGAGGTCGGCCCCCCGCAGCAGCTCGTCCCAGTCGAAATCGCCAGGGCCGGCGCGGGCGAAGCTGCTGTCCTGCCGGTCGTAGAAGATCTGCGAGGCGCGAAGACCCGCCCCCTGGGTAAGGAAATAAAGGCCCATTCGCCCAGGGGTCCGGGAGATTCCGGCGACGTCGACGCCGTGCCGCCGCAGCGCGTCGAGCGCCGCCTGGCCGAGGGAATTGGCGGGCAGCCGGCTCACCATCTTCACCTCATGGCCCAGGCAGGCGAGGCCGACGCCGACATTGGCCTCCGCGCCGGCGACATAGACGTCGAGATGCGGCTTCTGGAGCAGCAGCTCGCGGCAGGGCGCGGTCATGCGCAGGAGGATCTCGCCGAAGCAGGCGATCGCGGCCATCAGCGGGCCAGCCAGCCGCCGTCGACGGCGAGGATATGGCCGTTGACGTAATCGGACGCGTCGGACGCGAGGAAGATTGCGGCGCCGCCGAGGTCCGACGGCGATCCCCAGCGGCCGACGGGGATGCGTTCGACGATCTGCCGGTTGCGCATTTCGTCGGCCTGCAGCGCCGCCGTATTGTTGGTGGCGATATAGCCCGGCGCGATCGCATTTACATTGACGCCCTTCGCCGCCCATTCGTTGGCGAGCAGCTTCGTCAGGCCCGCGACCCCGGATTTGGACGCGGTGTAGCTCGGCACGCGAATGCCGCCCTGGAAGCTCAGCATCGAGGCGATGTTGACGATCTTACCCCTCCCCTGCCCGATCATGTGGCGGCCGGCCGCCTGGCTCAGGAAGAAGACGGACTTGAGATTGGTGTCGACGACCGCGTCCCAATCCTCCTCGCTGAAATCCACCGCGTCGGCGCGGCGGATGGTGCCGGCATTGTTGACGAGGATGTCGAGCCGGCCGAGCTCCGCCAGCGTGCGCTCCACCACCTCGCCCACCGGAGCGATGGTGGAGAGATCCGCGGGAATGAGGATCGCACGGCGGCCGAGCGCCTTCGCCCGCTCCGCCGTCTCCTCGGCAGCCGAGCGGCCGACAAGGGCAAGATCCGCCCCCGCATCGGCCAGCGCCAGCGCGATGCCCTGGCCGATGCCGGTATTGGCGCCGGTGACGACCGCCACCCGGCCGCTGAGATCGAAGAGAGCGCTCATTGCAGCTGGCAGATGTCGAGGACGTTCATGTCGGTATAATCCTGGTTCTCGCCCGCCATCGCCCAGATGAAGGCATAGGCCTTGGTGCCGGCGCCCATGTGGATCGACCAGGGCGGGCTGATCACCGCCTCGTCATTGGCGAGCACGATGTGCCGCATCGCCTCGCCTTCGCCCATGAAGTGCATGACGCGGTCGTTCTCGCCGTCGAGCTCGAAGTAGAAATAGATTTCGCTGCGCCGCTCGTGAATGTGCGGCGGCATCGTGTTCCACACGCTGCCCGGCTTCAGCACGGTGAGGCCCATGACGAGCTGGGCGCTGTCGCACACGCCCGGGATGACGAGCTGGTAGATGATGCGCTCGTTCGATTCCTCCAGGCTGCCCCGCTCCAGCGCATTGGCCTCGCCGATCGAGAGCTTGCGGGTGGCGAAGGCTTTGTGCGCCGGGCAGGAGGCGAGATAGAATTTGGCGCCCTCGCCGGAGAAGGTGACGTCCTTCGCCCCCATGGTGACGTAAAGGCAGTCCTTGTTGCCGAGCTCGAACGCCTCGCCGTCGACGGTGACAATGCCGGCAACGCGGCCGACATTGACGATCGCCAGCTCGCGCCGTTCGAGGAAGGGATGACCGGCGGCGGACGGCGGCTCGGTCTGTTCGGGAAGCCGGACCGGACCGCCGGCGACCAGCACGCCGCCGATCACGAAGCGGTCGGCATGGGTGTAGTTCAGCACCGCCTCGCCTTTGCGGAACAGATCCTGGATCAGATAGCGGTCGCGCAATTCCTCGTTGGACACGCATTCCATCATGTCGGGATGGGTCGCGTAATAGGTTCGTTCGAACATCAGACTCTCCGTGCAAGGCAAAAACAGCAGGCCGTCTTCCCGGGCTCGACCCGGGATCCACCTTCTTCCGGGCGAGCCTTGGCGAGAAAGGAGACGGATGCCGGATCAAGTCCGGCATGACGGGAAAAGCCAGCCATCATGCCGCCTCGGCCTGCGCCTCGCCGAGACGATAGGCGCGGCGGACGAGGCCGTAGCTGAGTTCCTGCGCCAGCTCGGCGGCCTCCCAGCCCTGGAGCCGCCCTTCGGCGACCAGACGGGCGAGGAAGGCGCAGTCGATGCGGCGGGCGACGTCGTGGCGCGCCGGGATCGAGAGGAAGGCGCGGGTGTCGTCGTTAAAGCCGACACCGTTGTAGAAACCCGCGCTCTCGGTCGTCATCTCGCGGAAGCGGCGCATCCCTTCCGGGCTGTCGTGGAACCACCAGGAGGGGCCCAGCTTCAGGCAGGGATAATGACCGGCGAGCGGCGCCAGCTCGCGGGCATAGGCGCTCTCGTCGAGGGTGAAGAGGATGATCGCGAGGCGCGGCTCGTTGCCGAACCGGTCGAGCAAGGGCTTGAGCGACCGGACGTAATCGGTGCGGGTCGGGATGTCGGCGCCCTTGTCGCGGCCATAGGCCAAATGCAGCCAGCGATTGTGGTTCCGGAACGCGCCGGGATGGATCTGCATCACCATCCCGTCATCGATGCTCATCGCCGCCATCTCGGTCAGCATCTGGGCGCGGAACAGCTCCGCATCCTCCGCGCTCCAATCGCCGACGACGATGCGCCGGAACAGGGCTTCGGCCTCGGTCGGCGCGAGATCGGCCGTTTGCGCCGTCGGATGACCATGGTCGGTGGCGGTCGCGCCGGCGGCGCGGAAATCGGCGCGGCGCTTGCGGTGCGCGGCGAGATACCCCTTCCAGTCGTGGACGTCCTCGCCGGTCAGCTCGGCGAAGCGGGCGAGCGCCGGACCGAACTCATCATGCTCGGGATCGATCACCGCGTCGGGGCGATAGGTGGTGACCACCCTTCCCTTCCAGCCCGAGGCGCGGATCGCCGCATGATGGACGAGCTCCTCGTGCGGGCCCTCGGTGGTGGCGAGCAATTCGATGTTGAACCGATCGAACAGGGCGCGCGGACGGAAGGCGGGCGTCGCCAGCGATGCGGTGATGCTGTCGTAATAGAGGTCGGCGGTCGCCGCTTCGAGAGCGATGTCGAAGCCGAAGATCTCGGCGAAGACATGATCGAGCCAGAGGCGCGACGGGGTGCCTCGGAAGAGTGAATAATGCGACGCGAACAGGCGCCAGGCCTCGCGCGGATCGGCCTTTGACGGGCCCGACCGGCTCGGGACCCCCAGCGCCTCCAGGCTGACGCCCTGGCTGTAGAGCATCCGGAACAGATAATGGTCGGGCGCGAGCAGCAATTCGGTCGGATCGGTCCAGGCCGCGTCGGTGGCGAACCAGGCGGGATCGGTGTGGCCGTGGGGGCTGACGATCGGCAGGCCCGCGACTTCGTGGTAAAGCTCGCGCGCGATCGACCGCGTCGCCGGATCGGCCGGCAGCAGGCGGTCCGGATCGAGCTTCAGGGGCCTTGTCATCTCTTCGCGCTCTTCCCTTTTCTCGTCGACGGCAATTGGAGGAACGAACCGCTCAGCTGTGCGGTCCCGCGGCGACCGAGGCGCGTTTCACCAGCCGCGACAGGAACATCGAGGGCTCGGCGACCTCCGCTTCGGCGCCCCATTGGCCGGTGAGCAATTTCAGTGCCGCCGCCCGCGCCATCGACACGATCGGCCAGCGCACGGTGGTGAGCGGCGGCCAGATATGCGCCGCGATCGGCGTGTCGTCGAAGCCGACGATCGAAAGTTCGCCCGGAACGCCGATGCCGCGCTCGCACGCCGCGTGCACGACCCCCGCGGCCATCTCGTCATTGCTGGCGAAGATGGCGGTCGGCCGGGGCGAAAGGTCGAGCAGCTTCTCGGCGGCGGCGACGCCCGATTCGAACGTGTAATTGCCATGCGCGATCAGGCTTCGCGGCAGCTTGATACCGGCACCGGCCAGCGCGTCCTCGAAGCCCTGGCGGCGCTCGGCGGCGGAACGGAAGCCGTTCGGGCCGGTGATCAGGCCGATCAGCCTGTGCCCCTCGCCGATCAGATACGCCATGGCGGCGCGCACCGCCTCGCGGTCGTTCGAGGCGACCATGTGGTCGGGATCGTCGAGCTCGGCCGAACCCATGCGGACATAGCGGCAGCCGACCTCGTCGCAGAGGCGGGCGAGCGCGTCATTCTCCGAGATCGGCGGCAGCAGGACGACGCCGTAGAGTCGCTGGCGCTCGATGAAATGGCGGACGTCGTCGAGCATCGTCGCCGAGCCGCGGTCGACCGGCCGGACCAGCATGGCGAAGTCGGTGCCCTGCAGCGCCTCGAGGATGCCCTGCTGGACATTGAGCACCATCTGCGCATTGGGATTGTCGTGGACGAGACCGATCAGGAAATTGGTTCTCAGCGCGAGCGCGCGGGCTTGCGGATTGGGCACATAGCCAAGGTCGCTGATCACCTGCTGCACACGCTCGCGCGTCTCGTCGTTGAGCAAGGGCGAACGGTTGATGACGCGGCTCACCGTCTTCTTCGAGACGCCCGAAAGGCGGGCGACGTCGTTGATCGTCGGCTTCCCGGATTGGCGGGCGGCCCTTGCCCGCTCCCTGTCGGCGCTGCTGCTCAACATCCTCTCCCTGGCTGCAGGATATCCGACCCGCGGCGCCCGCGGAAGGGCGTCGCCGGACTTGCGGCTCCCGCCGGCGCGGTTTATATGACACCGGTTACCAGATGACGCAAGCCGATCTCATCGACCGGGACGCCGAAACGAGCGTCCTCCTCCATCTCGATCCGCGGGACGATGTGGCGGTGGCACTGCGTCCGCTCGCCGCCGGGCAGCGGCTGGAGGTGGCGGGGCGGACCCTCATCGTCGCCGAACCCGTTCCCGAAGGCCATAAGGTGGCGCTGCGGGCGATGGCGGCGGGCGAGACATTGCGCAAGTTCGGATGGCCGATCGGCCGCCTCACGGCCGGCGTGGCCGCGGGCGCGCACGTCCACACCCACAATCTCGCCACCTTGCTGGAGGGCGTCGAAGGCTATCGCTACGAGCCGGCGGCCGTAGAGCCGCCGGCCCCGATCGAGGCACCGCGCTTCCTCGGCTACCGCCGCGCCGACGACCGGGTCGGCACCCGCAACGAGATCTGGATCCTGCCGACCGTCGGCTGCGTCGGCCGCACCGCCCAGAAGATCGCCGCGATCGCCGGGGCGCGCCACGCCGGCGCCGTCGACGGCATCCACGCCTTCGCCCATCCGTTCGGCTGCTCCCAGCTCGGCGACGATCTCGCGGGCACCCGCTCTCTGCTCGCGGCGCTTGCCTGCCACCCCAATGCGGGCGGCGTCCTGCTGGTCGGGCTCGGCTGCGAATCGAACCAGCTCGACCGGCTGATCGAGGAGATCCCCGAGGCGTTGCGCGGCCGCGTCGCCACGTTGCGCGCGCAGGGCGTGGAGGACGAGCTCGAGGAAGGCCTCGCCCTCGTCGATGCTTTGGTCGCCGCCGCCTCGCTCGCCCGCCGTCAGGAGGTCGGATTCGGGGAATTGGTGGTCGGCCTGAAATGCGGCGGCTCGGACGGCTTTTCCGGGCTCACCGCCAATCCTCTGGTCGGGCGCATGGCCGATCGGGCGGTCGCCGCCGGCGGCAGCGCGATCCTGAGCGAGATACCGGAGATATTCGGTGCCGAGCGGCTGCTGATGGCGCGGGCGCGGGACGAGCGCGTGTTCGATGCGCTGGTCGGCGTGGTCAACGACTTCAAGCGCTACTTCCTCGCCAGCGGTCAGCCGGTTTCCGAAAACCCCTCCCCCGGCAACCTCGCCGGCGGCATCACCACGCTCGAGGAAAAATCCCTCGGCGCGGTGCAGAAAGCCGGCCACGCGCCGGTCGAGGACGTGCTTCGCTACGGCGAGCGGGTGCGGCGGCGCGGGCTGAGCCTGCTCGAGGCGCCGGGCAACGACGCGGTCTCGGCGACGGCGCTCGCCGCCGCCGGAGCGACGATCATCCTTTTCACCACCGGACGCGGCACCCCGCTCGGTTTTCCGGTGCCGACGGTGAAGATCGCCTCGAACAGCGCGCTCGCCGAGAAGAAGAAGGGCTGGATCGATTTCGATGCGGGCCAGTCCCTCAGCACCGGGCTCGACGCCGCAGCCGACGCGCTCCAGACCCGGATCGCCGCCATCGCTTCGGGCGAGACGACCGCGGCCGAGCGCAATGAGGAGCGCGAGATCGCCATCTGGAAGCGCGGCGTCACGCTGTGACCGGCAGCGGCACCGGCATCGTCCATTTCGGCCCGGGAGCCTTTCATCGCGCCCATCAGGCCGACTATGTCGACCGCTTGCTGAAGCAGGATCCCCGCTGGGGCATCGCCGCGGTATCGCTGCGCTCGGCCGGCACGGTCGAGGCGCTGAAGCGGCAGCAGGGGCGGTACACGCTCGCCATCCTCGACGCCGAAACGCGCTTCCGGACGCTGACCGCGCACAATCTTTTCTTCGGACCCGGCGAAGGCGACGGGGTGCGGGCCCTGCTGCGCGATCCGGCGATCCGCATCGTCTCCACCACCGTCACCGAAAAAGGCTATTGCCTGGACGGCGAAGGCCGCCTCGATCCGACCCATCCCGACATCGTCCACGATCTCGCCGATCCCGCGCGCCCGTCGAGCATCGTCGGCTGGCTCGCTCTGGGTCTCGGCGACCGCCGCGCCGCCGCCCTTCCCGCCTTCACCCCGCTCTGCTGCGACAATATGGTCTCGAACGGCCGCAAGCTGCGCGCCGCCGTGCTCGATTATGCCCGGCGGCTGGACCCCGGCCTCGCCGACTGGATCGCCGGCGAAGCAATGTTTCCCGATACGATGGTGGATTCGATCACCCCGGCCACCGACGGGGCGCTGCGGGATCTGGTGCGCGCGCAAGGTTTCGACGATTCGATCCCGGTGAGCCGCGAGGCCTATGCCGCCTGGGTGATCGAGGATGTCCTGCCCGCGGGCGCCCCCGATTTCGCCGCGATCGGCGCGGTGATGGCGAAGGACGTCAGCGCCTGGGAGAAAGCGAAGCTGCGCATCCTCAACGGCGCCCACTCCACCCTCGCCTATCTCGGCCTGCTGATCGGCCATGAGACGGTCGCCGAGGCGATGGACGATCCGGCGCTCGCCGGCTTCGTCGAGCGGCTGATCCGCGAGGATGTCGTCCCGAGCCTCAAACCCTCGCCGATCGACCTCGGCCGCTATTCGCGCGAGATCCTCGACCGCTTCCGCAACCCCGCCATCGGCCATAAGCTGGCGCAGATCGCCTGGGACGGCTCGCAGAAGCTTCCCTATCGCCTCCTCGACACGATCGCCGACGCGCAAGCGGGCGGGCGACCGGTCGAGCGGCTCGCCATGCCGATCGCCGCCTGGATGCTGTTCGTCGAGCGCCGGGCGCGCGCGGGCGTGGAGATCGTCGATCCGCTGGCGCCTCGAATGGCGGAGATCGGCCGCGGCGGCGACCTCGTCGACGACCTGCTCTCCCTGCGCCAGGTGTTTCCGCCGCGGTTCGCGGGCGACGCGAATTTCAGGAACGCAATTGCCCACGCGGTGGCGCGGATGCGAGCGGCCGGGCCGCGAGCCGTGATCGAGGAGGAGCTGGCGGATGCGTGACCTGGATTCGATCATGAGGGCCGCGCCGGTCATACCCGTGCTGGTGATCGAGCGGCTAGAGGACGCGCTTCCCATCGCCCATGCCCTGGTTGCCGGCGGCCTGCCCGTGCTGGAGGTGACCCTGCGTACCCCCGCCGCGCTGGCGGCGATCAGGGCGATGAAGGAGGTGGAGGGCGCGATCGTCGGCGCCGGAACGGTGCTCAACCCAAGGCAGCTCGAAGCCGCGGTCGAGGCCGGCGCCGAGTTCGCGGTAAGCCCAGGCTTGACCGAGGCGCTGGGCAAGGCGGCCATCGGGTCGCCGACGCCCCTGCTGCCCGGCATCGCCACCGCGAGCGACGTGATGCGCGCGCTCGATCTCGGCTTTTCGCGGCTCAAATTCTTCCCGGCCATGGCGGCGGGCGGGATTGCCGCGCTGAAGGGGCTGAGCGCCGTCTTCGGCGGCGTCAGCTTCTGCCCGACAGGGGGCATCACCCTCGACAATGCCCCGCAATGGCTGGCCATGCCCTCGGTCGCCTGCGTCGGGGGCTCCTGGCTCGTTCCCGTCGGCGCCGCCGTCGACCCGGACGCCGTCCGCCGCCGCGCGCAGGAAGCCGCGGCGTTGCGGACGGTCGGCTGAGACGCGTGATAATGCGACACCCATTTCGCGGGAGCGGTTGCCTATGACACCGGTTTCCATTACATCTGCCCTTAGATGAGCGGCGGAGGGATTCCCGTGAAGGTGCTGACCGAGCCGGCGACGATCGCCGGCCGTTTCCTCGCAGCGCGCCGCGCCGCAGGCGGGCTGGCCGACTATCCCGGCGACTTTCCGGCCAGCCTCGGCCAGGCCTATCGCGTGCAGGACGAGGCGATCGCCGCCTGGGGCCGTGAGGTGATCGGCTGGAAGGTCGGACGGATCAACGCCCCGCTCGACCGGCAATTCGGCGCCGACCGCCTCGCCGGCCCGATCTTCGCCTCCGCCACCGCCGACGGGAACGGCGGCATTCCCGAAATGCCGGTGTTCGCGAAAGGGTTCGTGGCCAGCGAGGCCGAGTTCCTTCTCCGCATCGGCCACGCCCCGCCCGCCGGGCAGGAAAGCTTCACCTTGGCCGAGGCGGCGGACCTGATCGACGCCGTCCATGTCGGCATCGAGATCGCCAGCTCTCCGCTCGGCCGCATCAACGCGCTCGGGCCGATCGCAGTGATCTCCGATTTCGGCAACAATAACGGGCTCGTGATCGGGCCGGAAATCCGCGACTGGCGGTCGAGCGGCTTCGAGCAATGGCCGGTGACGACGCGAATCGACGGCGCGGTCGCCGGCACCGGTCGCGCCTCGGCCTTTCCCGATGGCGCGATCGGCGCTGCCCGCTTCCTGTTCGAGCTGATGGCCGAGCGCGATATAAAGCTGCGGGCGGGCCAATGGATCTCGTCGGGCGCGGTCAGCGGCGTCCACGACGCGGCGGCCGGCCAGTCGGTGGAGGCAAGCTTCGGCGACGATCATATCATAAGCTGCCGGCTGAAGGCGGCACGCCCGGAAAACGCCTGAAGGCGGACGGGACGGTCGGCTCCTGGCGGGAGCGTTTTGGAGGGAGTGCGATGGCGACTGACGTTTCCGAGGCCGGCGTTTCCGAGGCAGGCGGGGCGCCTGCGGCCCATTCCAGATCGGGCTATGTCCGCTGGGTCATCGTCGCGCTTTTGTTCGCGGCGACGGCGATCAATTATGTCGACCGGCAGACCATCGCTTTGCTCAAGCCGACGCTGCAGAAGGAGTTCAACTGGACCGAGACGACCTACGCCGACATCGTCATCTGGTTCCAGGTCGCCTATGCGCTCGGCTATATCGTCTTCGGCAATTTCGTCGACCGGGTCGGAGCGCGCATCGGCTACGCGACCGCCTTCACCCTCTGGACGGCGGCGCACATCCTCCACGCCGCGGCGCGATCGGTCTTCGGCTTCAGCGCGGTCCGCTTCCTTCTCGGTATCGGCGAGAGCGGGAACTTCCCGGCGGGCCTGAAAGCCGTCACCGAATGGTTCCCCAAGAAGGAGCGGGCGCTCGCGACCGGCATCTTCAACGCCGGCTCCAACATCGGCGCGATCCTGGCGCCGTGGCTCGTCCCCGCGATCACCCTTGCCTATGGCTGGCGCTCGACCTTCGTCATCACCGGCCTCGGCAGCCTCGTCTGGCTGGTCGCGTGGATCGCCATTTACCGCCGCCCGCGCGAAGCGAAGCGCCTATCGGCCGCCGAGCTCGCTTATATCGAGAGCGACGCGCCCGATCCGGCCGCGAGGGTGCCCTGGGCGCGGCTGATCGGCCGGCGCGAGACCTGGGCGTTCGCGATCGGCAAGTTCCTCACCGATCCGGTCTGGTGGATGTTTCTCTTCTGGCTGCCGGACTTCCTCGTGAAGCGGCACGGGCTCGACCTCAAGACCTTCGGGCCGCCGCTCATCGTCATCTACATCCTCTCGGACCTGGGCTCGATCGCCGGCGGCTGGCTTTCCTCGGCGCTGATCCATCGCGGCTGGACGATCAACCGGGCGCGCAAGACGACGATGCTGATCTGCGCGCTGGCGGTGACGCCGATCGTCTTCGGCCAATATGTCGACAATCTATGGGCCGCGGTCGCCATCATCGGCCTTGCCGCCGCCGCCCACCAGGCCTGGTCGGCCAATCTCTACACCCTCCCCTCCGACATGTTCCCGAGGAAAGCGGTGGGCTCAGTGATCGGCATCGGCGGCACTGCCGGCGCCGTCGGCGGCATCCTTTTCTCGGCCTATATCGGCCAGGTGCTGGAGCGGATCGGGACCTACAGCCTGATCTTCTACGTCGCCGGCTCGGTCTATCTGATCGGGCTCGCCATCATCCACCTGCTGACACCCCGGCTCGAGGTGGTCGAGAGCGCCTGAGACGGAAGCGGCGCAACGTGCCGACCGATCTTCGCTTCTACCTCTTCGCCATCCCGGCGGTCATCCTGATCGGGCTGGCGAAGGGCGGCTTTACCGGCCTCGGAGCGCTCGGCACGCCGCTCATCGCGCTCGGCATCGATCCGATCAGGGGCGCGGCGATCCTGCTGCCGATCCTGATCGCGCAGGATATCGTCAGCGTCGCCGCCTTTCGCCGCAGCTGGGACGGCCATGTGCTGCGGGTCATGCTGCCCGGCGCGGTGCTCGGCGTCGGCATCGGCTACGCCTTCGCCGCGTCGGTCCCGGAGGGGGCGGTGATGGCGGCGCTGGGCGCGGTGGCGATCCTGTTCGGCTTCTACCGGCTTTGGATCGAGCGGGGGCACCAGGTCGCCGCCTCGTCCCGCTCGCCGGCCTGGGTCGGCAGCCTGTTCGGCGTCGCGACCGGCTTCACCAGCCAGATCGCCCATGCCGGCGGGCCGCCCTTCCAGATGTGGGTGATGCCGCGGCGGCTGCCGCGCGACACCTTCGTCGGCACCTCCGCCATCTTCTTCGCCGTGCTGAACTGGATCAAGGTCCCGGCCTATGCCGCGCTCGGCCAGTTCAGCCGCGACAATCTGGTGACCGCCCTCGTCCTGCTGCCGCTCGCCATCGCCTCGAGCCTCGCCGGCGTCAGGCTGGTGCGGCGGGTTCCGGTCGAGCGCTTCTACACGATCGTCTATCTGCTGTTGATCGTCGCGGGCGGAAAGCTGCTGCTCGACGGCCTGGGCATCGGCTGACGGCCGCGGTCGCCCTTAGCCCCGGATGGTCGCCACCCAGGCGGCGAAGGCTTCGGCGAAGGCGCGCAGGAACTTTTCCGTCGCCGCATTCTTCACCGCGCCCGATTCGTCGAAAATCTCGGCGGCGTTGCCGATATAGGCTTCCGGCTGCGGCAGCGCCGGCATGTCGAGGAAGACCAGCGACTGGCGCAGATGATGATTGGCGCCGAAGCCGCCGATCGCGCCCGGCGAGACGCTGACGATCGCGGCCGGCTTGCGGCTCCAGACGCTCCGGCCATAGGGGCGCGAGCCGACGTCGATCGCATTCTTGAGCAGGCCCGGAACCGAGCGGTTATATTCGGGGGTGACGAACAGCACCGCATCGGCGCGGCCCACCTGGTCGCGGAATTCGGTCCACTCGCGCGGCGGGTCTTCTTCCCGATCCTGGTTGTAGGCGGGCAGGTCGCCGATGCCGATTTCCTCGAAGCGGAGGCTCGGCGGCGCCAGCCTTTCGATGGCCCTGGCGGCCATCCGGTTCAGCGATCCCCGGCGCAGGCTGCCGACGAGCGTGGCGACGTTGTAGGTCTTGGCCATGCCGGGCTCCTTCGGCGCCTCCAATCGGGAAGGCAAGAGCCGTGCGGCGTCCGGTGCGGCCTCATCCGCCGCACCGGCAATTCGCGTTCATTGGGCGTCGTCGAACTTCTTCCATTCCTGCCTGGTCAGGCAGAGCTTCTCGGGCTTCAGCCGCGAAGCGCTGTTCTCGAAGGTCCGGCAGATCTTGGGCTCGGCCTTGACCGGAGCGCCAGCCGGCGCCAGCGCCGGCGACGCGGTCGCTTCGGACGCGGCGGCTTCGGCACGGCCTTTATCGGCCAGAGCGGGAGTGGCGGCCAACGCAAGCAAGGCCGCCGGGGCGAGCAGATAAATGCGTTTCATCCTCATTCTCCTGGGGGCCTGTTGCCCCGCCTCGGATTCTACCGGAGCGCCCGGAGCGCGGGAATGCGGCGGCGCGTCGCCGGCAGAAAGGTGGCGGCGGTTGGTCGAAAAGAACGGCCCCTGGCGACGCCAGAAGGCGCGGGCACCACGTCATGCGAATCGGTGCGCTGGCTTTTGGCCCCGGCATCGCTTATTGTGCGGCGGCTCGTGTCGTGGAGGGAGGGAGCTATGGCCTTTGCAAATTTCGCTTTGCTTTCCGTTGCCTTAGCGGCTGCGCCCGGGGCCGATGCGCCCCGACAGGCGCAAGCCAATGCCGCCTTCGATGCCTATCCCAGGGAATCCCTGGAGAATGGCGAGCAGGGCGTCGTCTTCTACCATGTGAAGATCGGCTCCGGCGGCAGACCCACCGATTGCGAGGTCACTCAGTCGAGCGGTTACGACCGCCTCGATCTGGCGACCTGCACGATGCTGATGGATCGCGCGCAATTCACGCCCGGGCGCGACCGCCGGGGGCGCGCCACCCGCTCCACCTACGACGGGAAGGTGGTCTGGCGGATCGGCTGACCGGCTAAGCGGCCGTCCGGCGAACCAGGTTTCGCCCAAGGCCGTCGCCCCGGCGCCCGATCCATCCGGCGTTGATCGCATGAGCACAGATTTCCACTTATGACGGCCAGCAGCCTCGCCCATGATCTTGCCTATCGCGACCCGGCCGAAGGCGCCTCCCGGCCGTCGGCGGAAGGGCTGCGCGTCGCCCTTTTCTCCGGCAATTACAATTGCGTGCGCGATGGCGCGAACCGCGCGCTCAACCGGCTTGCGGCGCATCTGATCGGGCGCGGCGCGGCGGTGCGCGTCTATTCGCCGACCGCGCCGGTACCGGCCTTCGCGCCCGCCGGCGAGCTCGTCTCGGTGCCGTCGATCGGCATCCCCGGCCGCCCCGAATATCGCGTGACCCTCGGCCTGCCCAAGCCGGTGCGGCGCGACATCCTCGACTTCGCGCCGACCCATTTCCACCTCTCCTGCCCCGATCCGCTCGGCATGCGCGCCGTCGCCCTCGCCCGGTCGCTGGGCGTGCCGGCGATCGCCAGCATGCACACCCGCTTCGAGACCTATCCGAGCTATTACGGGCTCGATTTCATGGCCCCGCCGATCAAGCGGCATTTGCGGAAATTCTATTCGCGCTGCGACCACGTCCTCGCTCCCAATCCGCAAATGGCGGAGAGCCTGGCCGAATTCGGCGTCGCCGGCGATCACGTCCATATCTGGGGCCGCGGCGTCGACCGCGCCGTCTTCTCCCCCGGCCAGCGCGACGAAGGATGGCGGCGCACGCAGGGCTATGGCGAAGACGAGCCCGTCATCCTCTTCTTCGGCCGGCTGGTCCGGGAAAAGGGCCTCGACACTTTCGCGGCGGCGATCGCCGAGGTCGAGCGGCGGGGACACAGGCCGCGGCCGCTGATCGTCGGCGAAGGGCCGGCCCGCGCCTGGATCGGGGAACGGCTGCCGGACGCGGTCTTCACCGGCCATCTCGACGGCCAGGCGCTCGGCCGCGCCGTCGCCAGCGCCGACATCCTCGTCAATCCCAGCGTCACCGAGGCGTTCGGCAACGTCAACCTCGAGGCGATGGCCTCCGGCCTCGCCATCGTCAGCGCCGACGTCGGCAGCGCCCAGGCGCTGATCGAGCATGGCAGGCAGGGGCTGCTCGTCGATCCGATGGACCCGGCGGCCTATGCGGACGCCATCGAGACCCTGATCCGCTTCCCGGTGCGGCGGAAGCGGCTGGCCCGGGAAGCGGTCGCGGCGAGCGCCGCCTATAACTGGACCGACATCCTCGACTCCGTCATCTCCGTCTACCGCCTGGCCTCGGTCTAGCGCCTGCCGGCGCGGATGTTGGCGGGGCGGCCGCGGCGGCCCTGGATCGGCCGCTTCCGGCCGTCGCCGCGGCCGCTTCGATCTCCCCGCCGCGGCGCGGTCGCGGCATCCGGAAGCGCGAAGCGCAGCCCGCCAGAAACCGGGTTCGCCTCGACCAGCCGCAGCTTGAGCCGCTGGCCGAGCGTGAAGCGTTCGTCGCTATGCTCGCCGATCAGGCCGCGGCTCGCTTCGTCGTAGCGGAAATATTCGCTGCCGAGGGTCGAGACGGGCACCAGCCCGTCGCCGCCGAGCCCTTCGACGGTGGCGAAGAAGCCGAACGGCTGGACGCCGGTGATCCGGCAGTCGACCAGATCGCCGACCCGCTCCGACAGATAGGCGGCGACATAGCGGTCGAGCGTCTCCCGCTCGGCCTCCATCGCGCGCCGCTCGAGCTGCGAGATCAGCTCGCCGGTCACGTCCATCGACTGGGCTTCCGCATCGCTGAGGCCGCCCTCCCCCAGGCCGTAGGCGCGGACCAGCGAGCGATGGACGATCAGGTCCGCATAACGGCGGATCGGGCTGGTGAAATGCGCGTAGGAGCCCAAGGCGAGGCCGAAATGGCCGGTGTTCTGCGGCGAATAGACAGCCTGGCTCTGGGTGCGCAGGATCTGCTCCATGATCTGGGGCAGGATGTCGGCTCCCCCCTCCATCGCCCGCACCCGCTCGATGATATGGGTGAAGGTCGACGGCCGCACCACCTGCCCGAGCGCGAACTCGATGCCGAAGGTCGCCAGATAATCCTTGAGCGCGACCAGCTTCTCCCGGCTCGGCGGCTCATGGTCGCGATACATGACCGGCGCCTTCTTCGCCTCCAGCGCCTTGGCGGCGGCGACGTTGGCGGCGATCATATAATCCTCGATCAGCCGGTGCGCGTCGAGCCGCTCGCGCGGCGCCACCGAGGCGATGCGGCCCGTCTCGTCGAGCACGACCTGGCGCTCGGGCAGGTCCAGCTCGAGCGGCCCCCTCTTCTCCCGCGCCCTGAACAGAGCCCGCCAGCAGGCCCAGAGCGGCTTCAGCGTCGATTCGATCAGAGCCGCCGGCACCGGCGGCGCCTCCGCTTCGATCTCCGGCATCGAACAGGTCGGCGAGGAGACTTCGACCCGCTCCTGCCCCGCGGTCGCGTCGATCGCCGCCTGCGCATCCTCATAGGCGATATTGGCGGCGATGCGGACGCGGGCGCGGGTGAAGCGCCAGGATTTGACCTGGCCGTCCTTGATCACCTGGAGGTGGCAGACCAACGCGGCGCGGTCCTCCCCTTCCTTCAGCGAGCAGACATGGGCGGAGAGGGTCTCGGGCAGCATCGGCACCACCCGGTCGGGGAAATAGACGCTGTTGCCGCGCTTGCGCGCCTCCTTGTCGAGCGCGGACCCGGGGCGCACGTAATAGCTGACGTCGGCGATGGCGACGATCGCCTTCCAGCCGCCGGCATTGGCCGGATCCTCGTCCGCCGCGGCCCAGACGGCGTCGTCATGGTCCCGCGCATCGGCGGGGTCGATGGCGACGATCGGGATGCCGGTGAGGTCCTCGCGTTCGCCGAGCTTCTGCCCCGCCACGCGCTCCGCTTCCTCGTTCACCTGCTCGGGAAATTCGTGGGGGATGCCGTGCTTGTGGATTGCGATCAGGCTGAAGCTGCGCGGCGCGAACGGATCGCCGAGCACCTCGGAGACGCGGGCGGTGAGGCGCGGCGGCCGGCCGGTCTTCTCGGCGAGGACGAGGTCGCCGCGCTGGGCCGGCCCCAAGTCGGAGATGGGGAGCTCGCGCCGCTCCTTCTTCTCGACCGGTTTCAGCCAGAAGCCCTTCTCGCCCTCCTGGTGGACGACTCCGAGCACGAGCTCGCTGCCCTTCAGCAGCTTCTTCATCGGGTGCGCGGCATAGCCGTTGCCGCGCTGCTCGGTGCGGGCGAGGATGCGGTCGCCGACGCCGAGGGCGGAGCCCCTTCCCTTGCGCTCGAGGACGCGGAGCCGCGGTTCGGGCGCGTCCGATTCCCAGCGCTCGGGCACCGCCCAGCCCTGGCCGCTATCGTCGACGTCGGTGACACGCAGCACCGTCACCTTCGGCACGCCGCCGGCCTGGTGGAAGGCGCGGCCCGGGGCGCTGTCGATCAGCCCCTCATCGGCCATGTCGGCGAGCAGGGTCTTGAGCGCGCTCTTGTCGGCGCCGGAGAGGCCGAAAGCGCGGGCGATCTCGCGCTTCCCCGCCGGCCCGTCGCTGGTCGCGATGAAGTCGAGGATTTGCTGCCTGGTCGGAAGCCCGGTTCGTCTCTGTTTCGCCATTCCTAGTGCTGCGTTGTCGGCGGAGGGGGTGCGTAGGGCCGGAACGCACCGCCGGGCACGGCGGATGCAATTGGGGATTCGGACCCGTCGGCGGCGATCGAGGAGACACCGAACACCCAGTCGTCGACCCGGACATGAGGCAGCACCTGCCGCGTCGCCGAACCGGGGACGCGAAGGCTCTGCGTCCAGTTGGCGGCGTCGGTCGGGCGCCAGCGGACCACATAGGCCGCCGCGCCCGCGACCGGCGCCCAGCCGATCGTGGTGTCGGTGGAGACGGCGCCTTCCACCTTCGGCTCCGGCGGCGCCGGCGCATTGGCGAGGCCAGCGAGCGCGGCGACGTTGAGCTGCGTCACCTTGCGCAGATAGGGAAAATCCATCCTGTCGATCGTGTCGCCGTAGCGGACGCCCTTCTCGGTCCGCAGATCCTGATGCTGCCAATCGTAATTCTCGATCGCGACGGTGAACCGCACGGCGGGGAAGCCGAGGTTGAGGAATTCGGTGTGATCGCCGCCACGGCCGAAACGGTCGTTGCGCCAGATCTGGGTGACGTCGAGGCCGAGGCGAAGCTCGTCGGCGAGCCGGTCGAGCCAGCGCGAGATGTTGCGCCCCGGCGCGTCATTCTCGCCGCCGAGGCTGCGCTGGCGCGCGGCGAGATCCTCATGGCCCTGCCAGCGCGGCCCTTCCGAGAAGATGCGGACATGGCGGTTGTCGCAGATTCCGTCCGAACCGCAGCTGCTGCCGATGATGTCGTTGTTGAGGTTGGCGACCACCTGCCAGCCCTGCGCTTTGGCATAATCGGCGAGCGTCCTGCCGCCGTAGAGCCCCTGCTCCTCGCCCATCAGCGCCGCGTAGACGATGGTGCCGGGGAATTTGTATTTCGACAGGATCCGCGCGGCCTCGATCACCGCGGCGGTGCCGGAGCCATCGTCATTGGCGCCGGGCGCGTCGGCGGTCGCGTTCATGATGTCGGTGACGCGGCTGTCGATATGGCCGGTGATGATGACGACGCGATTGGGATCGCTCGTGCCGCGCTGGATGGCGGCGACGTCGCGGACGCGGACGCCGCCCGGCGAGCGCGGGCCGGTGAAGCTCTCCTCCGGAGTGACGATCGTCAGGCAGCCGCCGCAGGCGCGCGAGAAGCGGCCGAACTCCGCCGCCGTCCAGCCCAGCGCCGCGCCGATGCCGCGCCTGGGATCGCTCATCGACGACAAGGTGTGGCGGGTGCCGAAGCCGACCAGCTGCTCGACCGTCGCGTGGAGCCGCTCCTGGCTGACCTGGGCGGCCGCGGCGCGGGGCGTGACGGCGCCGGCGGCGGAAGCGCCGGCGAGGGAGAGGAGGACGAGCGGGGCGTGGAGGAGGTTCTTCATGTCGCCGCCTCTGAACCGGCGGAGGGCGAGTCGCAAGCGCGGCCGATCTGCGAACGGCATCCTGGCGTCGACGAACGACCCTTCCCCACGCGCTCCGGGTCTGGCAAGTCCGTCGCAGGGGTCCGCAGGGGGGTGAATCGATGCTCGAGCTCAACGACGTCAGCCACGTCTATCCGAACGGGACGCGGGCGCTCGATCATGTCACCCTGTCGGTGCCGCGTGGCATGTTCGGGCTGCTCGGCCCCAACGGCGCCGGCAAGTCGACCCTGATGCGCAATGTCGCGACCCTGCAGACGCCGAGCGAAGGATCGATCCGCTTCGGCGACATCGACGTCATCGCCGATCCGGAGCGGCTGCGCCGCACGCTCGGCTATCTCCCCCAGGATTTCGGAGTCTATCCGCGCGTCTCGGCCTATGACATGCTCGACCATATGGCGGTGCTGAAGGGCATCGCCTCGGCGGCCGACCGGCGCATGACGGTCGAGCGGCTGCTGGTCCAGACCAATTTGTGGAGCGTCCGCAAGCGCGCGCTGGCCGGCTTCTCCGGCGGCATGCGGCAGCGTTTCGGCATCGCCCAGGCGCTGATCGGCAATCCCGAGCTGATCATCGTCGACGAACCGACCGCCGGCCTCGATCCCGAGGAGCGCAACCGCTTCCTCAACCTGCTGGCCGAGATCGGCGAGCATGTCGTCGTCATCCTCTCGACCCATATCGTCGAGGACGTCTCCGACCTCTGCCCGCTCATGGCGGTGCTCGCCGCAGGCCGCGTCCAGCTCGAAGGGCCGCCGCTGGCGCTGATCGAAAAGACGCGCGGGCGCATCTGGATGAAGGTGATCGACCGGGCGGAGCTCGATGCCTGCCGGCAGAAATATGAAGTGATCTCGACCCGCCTGTTCGCCGGCCGCACCGTCGTCCACGTCGTTTCGGAGAAGGATCCGGGCGACGGCTTCACCGCGGTCGAGGGCGGCCTCGCCGACGTCTATTTCTCGACGCTCGCCCAATCCCGCCGCGCGGCCTGAGCGGGAGCGAGCGCATGTTCCGCAGGATCGCCGCCTTCGAGTTCCGCTATCAGGTGAAGAACCCGGTCTTCTGGGTGGCGGTAATCCTCTTCCTCCTTCTCGGCTTCGCCCTCGCGGCCTCGCCCGCTTTTCCGCTCGGCGGCGGCAACGTCCATCGCAACAGCCCGGTCGCGCTGATGCGGCTGCAGGTCTCGTTCAACCTCTTCTACATGTTCGTCACCACCGCCTTCGTCGCCAATGTCGTCGTCCGCGACGACGAGACCGGCTTTGGTTCGATCGTCCGCTCGACGCCGATCACACGCTTCCAATATCTGATCGGCCGTTTCGCCGGCGCCGCGGCGGCGGCCGCGCTCGCCTGGCTCGTCATCCCCATCGCCATGTGGTTCGCCACTCTGATGCCATGGCTGGACCCCGACACGCTGGGGCCGAACCGGATCGGCGGCTACGCTTACGGCATCCTCGTCTTCGGACTTCCCGACGTCCTCATCACCGCCGCGATCTTCTTCGCCGCGGCGACCCTCACCCGCTCGATGATGTGGACCTATGTCTGCGTGATCGCCTTCTTCCTGGCCTGGTTCGCCCTCGTCCAGATCGCCGGCCAGCGGCCCGAATATGGCGACTGGCTCGGTATCTTCGAGCCGTTCGGCGCGGCTGCCATTGGCCGGACGGTGCGCTACTGGACCCCCGCCGAGCTCAACACCCTGCTCCCTGCCCTGAACGGCGTGCTGCTGATCAACCGGCTGCTCTGGCTGGCGATCGGCGGTGCTTTCCTGGCGCTCGCGGTCAAGCGCTACCGCTTCGCCGAAGCCGGAGCCCCGAGCCGCAAGTCGGAGGTCGACGAGGCGAAGGAGAGAGAGACCGCGGCGTCCGCCGCGGAACCGCTCCCCCATGCGAAGCCGCATTCGGCGACCGCCGCCATCTTCTGGTCGCGCATGACCCTCGAGATGAAGCAGGTCTTCAGGCATCCGGCCTTCATCGTCCTGCTCGCGCTCGGCGGCCTGAACTCGGGCCTCGGCCTGTGGTTCGGGCGCGACATCTTCGGCACCCCGACCCTGCCGGTCGCCCACGTCTTCATCCCCATTCTCAAGGGCTCGTTCGGCCTCTTCCCGATCATCATCGCGGTCTATTATGCGGGCGAGCTGGTGTGGCGCGAGCGCGACCGGCGCATGCACGAGATCGTGGACGCCACGGCCATGCCGGACTGGGCCTATGTGGTCCCGAAGACCGCGGCGGTCGCTCTGGTGCTGATCGCGACCCTGCTGTTCAGCATGGTGGTCGCGGCCGGTATCCAGCTCGCCAAAAGCTGGCCGCATTTCGAGCTCGGCAAATATCTGCTCTGGTATTTGCCGGGGATGAGCTTCGACATGGTGGCATTCGCCGTGCTCGCCGTGTTCGTCCAGGCGCTCAGCCCGAATAAATATGTCGGCTGGGGAGTGATGGCGCTCTTCATCGTGGCCACGATCGTGCTGCCGCTGATCGGCTTCTCGCACAATCTCTACCTATTCCCGTCGACGCCCGACGAGCCTTTGTCCGGCATGAACGGCGCGGGCATCTACTGGATCGGCGCCTGGTGGTTCAGGCTCTACTGGGGCGCCTTCTGCATCCTGTTGCTCGTCGCCTCGCACCTGCTCTGGCGGCGCGGCACCGAGACGAGGCTGATGCCGCGTCTGCGGCGCCTCCCCCGCCGCCTGAACGGAAGTCCCGGCGTCATCGCCGCCGCGGCGCTCGCCGTCTTCGCCGCGACCGGCATCTGGATCTTCTACAATACGAACATCCTGAACCATTATCGGACGAGCCGCGACCAGGAGCAGTTCCGCGCCGATTACGAGAAGAAATACCTCAAATATGAGAAGCTGCCGCAGCCGACGGTCAGCAACGTCGTCCTCAACGTCGCTCTCTATCCGAGCCGGATCGAGGCGGCGATCAGCGGCCGTTACGTCCTGACGAACCTGACCGCGGTGCCGATCGGCGAGATCCATGTGCGGACGAGCCCGGACGTCGAGGAGAGCCGGATCGCGCTTCCGGCGAGCCGCTTGAAATCGGACGACCGCAAGTTCGGCTACCGCATCTATGTGCTCGACCGGCCGATGCAGCCGGGCGAGACGCGCATGCTCGGCTTCTCCGCCGTGCGCCGGCAGCGCGGCTTCCGCAACAGCGGCAACGACATGAGGCTGGTGCCCAACGGCACCTTCCTCAACAATTTCGAGATCGCGCCCCGGATCGGCATGGACCAGTCGGCGCTGCTCGACGACCGGGCGCGCCGCCGCCGCTACGGCCTGCCGCCCGAGCTGAGACCGGCGAAGCTCGAAGATCCGGCCGCCACCGCCCGCAACTATATCGGTGTCGGCTGGACCAGATCGGACATCACCGTCTCGACCGAGGCCGACCAGATCCCGATCGCGCCGGGCCGAAAGCTGTCCGAAATCGTCGCCGACGGCCGGCGTGCGGCGCGCTTCGTGTCGGACGCGCCGATCCTCAATTTCTTCTCGATCCAGTCGGCCCGCTACGCGCAGCGACATCGGCTCTACAAGGGCGTGGATCTCGCCATCTACTACCACCCGGAGCATGACTGGAACGTCGACCGGATGCTGAATGCGCTGCAGCATGCGATGGATTATTATCAGGCGAATTTCGGACCCTATCAGTTCGACCAGGTCCGAATCCTCGAATTCCCCGGCTATCAGAGCTTCGCTCAATCCTTCGCCAACACCATCCCCTATTCGGAATCGATCGGCTTCATCGCCGACACCCGCGATGCCGACAAGATCGACTATGTGACCTACATCACCGCCCACGAGCTCGGCCATCAATGGTGGGCGCACCAGATCGTCGGCGCCGACGCCCAGGGCAGCACCATGCTGTCGGAGACGCTCGCCCAATATTCCGCCCTGATGGTGATGAAGCACCTCTATGGCGACGACCAGATGCGGCGCTTCCTGAAGTTCGAGCTCGATTCCTATCTTCGCTTCCGCGCCACCGAAGGCATCCAGGAGCAGCCGCTCGAGCGGGTCGAGAACCAGCAATATATCCATTATCGAAAGGGATCGCTGGTCATGTACCTGCTCCAGCAGCGGCTGGGCGAGGCGGCGGTGAACCGGGCGCTGCGCACGATCCTCGACAAGTACAAATTCAAGGGCGCGCCCTATCCGCGCTCGATCGAGCTGGTCGACGCCTTTCGCCGCGAGGCGAAGACGCCCGAGGACCAGGCTCTGATCACCGATCTGTTCGAACGGATCACGATCTACGATCTGAAGGCGATGGCGCCGACGGCGGTGCGCCGCGCCGACGGCAAATGGGACGTGACCGTGCCGGTCGACGCCCGCAAATATTATGCCGCCGGCAAAGGCGAGGAGAAAGAGGCGAAGCTGCAGGACCGGATCGAGATCGGCCTGTTCACCGCCATGCCGGGCCGCGGCAAATTCGTCCGTTCGAACGTCGTCTCGATCGTGCGGCTGCCGGTCCACAGCGGCCGCCAGACCTATCGCTTCGTCACCGCGATCAAGCCGAGCTATGCCGGCATCGACCCGTATAATTTCTACATCGACCGCAATTCGTCGGACAATGTCGCTCCGGTGAGCTGAACAGCCCCGAGCTCAGGCCGGCACGACCGCCTGCTCGATGACGCCGAAGATCGGATGGCCATCGTCGTCGTCCATCCAGATACGGACGCTGTCGCCGTGGCGGAGGAAGGGCGTCGCCGGCTTGCCTTCGAGGATCGTCTCCACCGTCCGCACCTCGGCGATGCAGCTGTAACCGAGGCCGCCCTGGTCGATCGGCTTGCCCGGGCCGCCGTCGGCGCCGCGGTTGGAGACGGTGCCGGAGCCGACCAGCGCGCCCGCGCCGAGATTCCGGGTCTTGGCGAGATGGGCGACGAGGGTGCCGAAATCGAATGTCATGTCGACGCCCGCATCGGCGCGGCCGAAGGGGCGGCCGTTGAGGTCGACCTTGAGCGGCCCGTTGAGCTTGCCGTCCCGCCAGCTCTCGCCGAGCTCGTCGGGGGTGACGAAGACCGGCGACAGTGCCGAAGCGGGCTTCGACTGGAGGAAGCCGAAGCCCTTGGCGAGCTCGGCCGGGATCAGGTTGCGGAGGCTGACGTCGTTGACCAGGCCGACCAGCAGGATGCGCTCCAGCGCCTCCTCGCGAGTCGCGCCGCGCGGCACGTCGCCGGTCACCACGGCGATCTCGGCCTCGAGGTCGCAGCCCCAATCCTCGTCGGCCAGCGGGATCGGCGCGCGCGGCGGCAGCATCTCGTCGGACGCGCCCTGGTACATCAGCGGGTCGGTCCAGAAGCTCTCTGGCATCTCCGCCCCGCGCGCCTTCCGGACCAGCTGGACGTGGTTCACATAGGCCGAGCCGTCGGCCCATTGGAAAGCGCGGGGCAGCGGCGCCAGCGCCTCGCGCTCGTGGAACCGGTCGCGCGGAATCGTCCCATGCTCGATATCGGTGGCGAGCAGCCGGAGCTGCGGCGCCGTCCGCTCCCAATCGTCGAGCGCCGCCTGCAAGGTCGGCGCGATATGGGTCGCGTCGGCGCTCCAGGCGAGGTCCCGGCTCACCACCACCAGCCGCCCGTCGCGGCCGCCCTTCAGGGTTCCAAGCTTCATGCGCGTCCTTCCGTTGCCGAGCCGAGCAACTGGCATTTCGTCCCGGCCTTGGCTAGAGGCGGCAGCCGACAAGCCGCCGGCAAGGCGCGCCCGACGATCCGCCGTCTTCTGCACAGGCATATGGGCAAAATGCCCATGGCGAGCGGTGGAACGACCGGACATCCTGCCGGCAGCGAAGGCGAGCAGCCGGCCTTCGCAAAGTTCGGAGTGGATATTTCATGCGCAACATCGATCATTTCATCGGCGGCGCGGCCCTCGCCTCCGGCGAACGGCAAGGCGACGTCTTCGACCCGAACAATGGCGGCGTGCAGGCCAAGGTGCGTCTGGGCACCAGTGCCGAGCTCGACCGCGCGATGATTGCGGCGGGCGAGGCCTTCCCCGCCTGGGCCGCGACCAATCCGCAGCGCCGGGCGCGGGTGATGTTCAGGTTCAAGGAGCTGGTCGAGCGCAACATGGAGGCGCTCGCGCTTCTGCTTTCCTCCGAGCATGGCAAGGTGATCGCCGACGCCAAGGGCGACATCCAGCGCGGCCTCGAGGTGATCGAGTTCGCCTGCGGCATCCCGCATGCGCTGAAGGGCGAATATACCCAGGGCGCCGGCCCCGGCATCGACGTCTATTCGATGCGCCAGCCCTTGGGCGTGGTCGCCGGCATCACCCCTTTCAACTTCCCGGCGATGATCCCGATGTGGATGTTCGGCGTCGCCATCGCCTGCGGCAACGCCTTCATCCTGAAGCCGTCGGAGCGCGATCCTTCGGTTCCGGTGCGCCTCGCCGAGCTGATGAAGGAAGCGGGCCTGCCCGACGGCATCCTCCAGGTCGTCCATGGCGACAAGGAGATGGTCGACGCGATCCTCGATCATCCGCAGATCCGCGCGATCAGCTTCGTCGGCTCCTCCGACATCGCCCATTACATCTATTCGCGCGGCACCGAGCAGGGCAAGCGCGTCCAGGCGTTCGGCGGCGCCAAGAATCACGGCATCGTCATGCCCGACGCCGATCTCGACATGGTGGTGAACGACCTGGCCGGCGCCGCCTTCGGCTCGGCCGGCGAGCGCTGCATGGCGCTGCCGGTGGTGGTGCCGGTCGGGGACAAGACCGCCGATGCGCTGCGCGCCAAGCTGGTGCCGGCGATCGAGGGG
>JAXDOV010000147.1:0-2628 GCA_034668705.1 Sphingomonadales bacterium | reverse complement strand
CCAGCTGTTGAGCGGAGACACGAATGCCGGATGTGGAAGGCCGCACCTATCAGGGCGGAACCGTCGAGACCGACGGGACGAAATTCACCGATTGCACGTTCGATTCGGTCGAATTGCGCTACGGCGGCGGCGATCATCCCGTCTTCGAGCGCTGCACCTTCAACGGCGGCGCGAGCTGGCGCTTCACCGGGGCGGGGCTCCGCACCGTCCAGTTCCTGCAGCAGATCGTCAACAGCGACGGCGGCAAGGACTTCATCGCCGACATCTTCCAGCCGGGCAAATATTTCACGGAATAGCGCGCCCCCTTCCCCCGCCGCTGCCGCCGCACATGGTTAGTGCGCTGTTAACCCTTTTCCCTCTATCCTGAGCGGGTCGAGACGGAGGGCGCATCATGGGCGACCGCGAATTCCAGCTCCAGCTCCAGGGCTACGGCCTGATGACGGCCGAGATCAGCTATTACATGCCCGATCATCCCGCCTTGCTGCAGCTGTTCGTCTGGCAGCAATATGACGTCGCGCCGCGCTTCCCGGCGCTGCACGGCTTCCTCGACCATTGGCGCATCCATATCGAGGCGGCGATCCATTCGGTCCGCATCGCCCACCAGCATCTCATCCGCCCCGCCGAATGGCGCGCGGTCGACGGCGTGATCACGATCAACTGAATTCGAGCATTTGCGAGGCAGGTGGAATCACCTGCCGGCCCGGCAAACGCGTCAGTGAAAGACTAAGCCGGCGGGCTCGGGCCCGCGCCGCCCTCAGAAGCCGAGGGTGAAGCGCATCGCCCCGCCGAGATCCGGCGACAAAGCGGCGATATTGCCCGGCTGGCGGCGCGCGAAGGCGTTGGCGGTGAGCCGGCCGCCGAGCCAGGGCAGGCCGTAGACCGCCTCGACGTCGATCTCGCGGCCGGTCGGGGCGAGGCTGAACAGGCGACTCTCATAGCCCGCGGTCAGCGTCGCATAATCGTAGGACACCGGCACGTTGAGGGCGATGCCGCCGGAGCGGACGCGCAACGGCTGCATGATGCGCAGGGCGAAGCTGTCGCCGCGCCGGAACGCGCCCTCCTTGGCGATGTCGAAGCTCCAGGCGTCGGTGGCGAGGCGGCCGTTGCGGGCGAGCCCGCTCTGGCCCGGCATCGCCGTCCAGCCGCGCCGGTAATTGGCGGCAAGGCCCCAGCCGCGGCCGAGAGCATAATGCGCGCCGGTGTCGAGGAACCAGCTGGTGGCGCCGCCGGTGCCGACGGGGCCGGAGAAATGGGCGCCGAGCACGGTCTGCTCCTCGGCGAGACGGCTGGCGCCGAAGGTGACGAGGGCGCGGCCGAAGCGGCGGTCGAGGCTCAAGGCGTCGACGCGGTAGCGCGGCTGCACGAGCCGCTGGTCGGCCCAGGGCTGGTAGACGTGGCCGCGCTCGCTGGTGAGGGTGATGCCGAAGCGGCCGACCGCTTGGCGGACGCCGAGGCTGGACGAGGCGCCGCCGGAAAAGCCCATCCGGGTCATCGGATCGCGCGCCACCAGGAAGGCATGGTCGCCGCCCGCGACGAGGCGCTGCTGGAGGGTGCGGCCGCTCTCGGAAATGCCGAAGGCGATCGCGGTCCGGCGGGTCAGCCGGCTGATCGCGAGGCCGGAGAGGACGTGGACCTTGCGCGCATCCTGATAGGTGAGGCCGAGCTGGGCGAGGCCTACCTCGGGCTGGCCGACCGAATTGCGGTTGACGGTGATCGACACCGCGGTCGCGCCGCGCGCCGCCGTCGCCGTGCTGAGGCCCGGCTGCAGGCCCTGGACCAGCGGCTGATCCGGCGGCGCCTGCCGCAAGGTCTGGGCGAGGTTGACGACATAGGCGCGCGCGAAGCCGTCGAGCACCACCACGCCGCTGAGCCGCGGCGCGGCGTCGCCCATCGGGCCGGTGCTGGTGCCGTCGCCGGCGGCCGGATCGAACGGGATCTTGCCGTCCGGAAGGCTCAACGTCCCGATCGGCTGGAAGGCGCGGGTGATGTTGAGGATGCCGTGGCCGAAGACCGGATCGACCCCCGCGGCGCCGGCGTCGTCGGCGCTCGCATAGAGGATGTTGATGATCTGCTGGCCGGTGAGGTTGGGGAAGGCGCTGGCCAGCAGCGCGACCGAGCCGCTGATGATCGGCGCCGAAAACGAGGTGCCGGACCAGCGGAACAAGGCGCCGGTCTCGTCGGGCGCGACGACGCGCTCGCCGAGCGCGGTCAGATAGGAATTGGCGCCGGTGCCGGCACGGTTGGAGAAGCTGGCGATGTTGCGGCTCTGGTCGACCGCGCCGGCGATGATGACGTTGGCGTTGCGGGCCGCGGCGCCCAGCGCGAAGCCTTCGGGATTGCCGCCGGCCGGATCGGCGCCGCTATTGCCGGCCGACATGACGACGACGATCCCCGCCGCCGCCGCGCGGGCGATGGCGTTGTTGACCACGTTGCTGGAGTCGACGCCGCCCAGCGAGATGTTGATCACCCGCGCGCCGCCGACCCGCGCCAGGTCGATCGCCCGGGCGATGTCGCTGTCGCTGTGCTTGCAGCCGTCGGTGTCGCTGCAATCGTTGGGATTGGCGGTGTTCAGCGAGATGATCGGCGAATCGAAGGCGACGCCCATCACGCCGGAGCCGTTGCGCGCCG
>JAXDOV010000146.1:0-6228 GCA_034668705.1 Sphingomonadales bacterium | reverse complement strand
CGGGCGATGTCGCTGTCGCTGTGCTTGCAGCCGTCGGTGTCGCTGCAATCGTTGGGATTGGCGGTGTTCAGCGAGATGATCGGCGAATCGAAGGCGACGCCCATCACGCCGGAGCCGTTGCGCGCCGCCGCGGCGACGGCGGCGGTGGCGGTGCCATGGCCCTCGGTGTCGGTGATGCCGCGATTGGATGCGACGTCCTGGCTCGCCGGGTCGATCTTGCCGGCGAAATCGGGAAGGCTGGGATTCACGCCGGTGTCGATCAGAGCGATCTTCACGCCCGCGCCGGTCGCCCCGACATTGTAGGCGCTGATCGCGCTGTGGAAGTTCGCCCCGTTCGAGCGCTGATATTCGGCGTCGTTATAATTGGTCGACGGCGGTGGCGACGGAGGCGGCGGCGGGGGAGGGGGCGGAGGCGGCGGGGGAGGTGGTGGCGGCGCCGGCGTCGGCGTGATCGGCGTGACGCCGCCACCGCCGCCCGTGCCGCCGCCGCCGCCGCAGCCGCCGAGGGCGAGCGCCAGCACGCAGACGGAGAGCGCGAGCTTGTTTCTGCCGAGATGGGCGGTCATGGCATCCCCTGCCTAACTCACTTTGATTTCTGGACTTTTCCAGTTGGGCCCTACGGCAAACAAGCTTTCATTTTGCTGAAGAGGCATGCTTGCGTTACGGGCAACCATGGTTCCGCCCGCGCTCCGGCACGTCGATTGCTGGATTTTCGATCTCGACAACAGCCTCTACCCCGCGTCCGCCGATCTGTTCGCCCTGATCGACATACGCATGGGCGCGTTCATACAGCAATTGCTCGGCTGCGGCGAGGAGGAGGCGCGGAAGGTGCAGAAGGGCTTTTTCCGCGACCACGGCACCACGCTCGCCGGGCTGATGGCGAATCACGGCACCGATCCGCGCAGCTTCCTCGATTACGTCCACGATATCGACCTCGCCCGGATCTCCGCCGATCCCCGCCTGGTCGCCGCGCTCGACCGGCTGCCGGGCCGCAAGTTCGTCTTCACCAACGGCGACGAGGCCTATGCGCGCCGGGTGCTCGCCAGGCTCGGCCTCGCCAACGCCTTTGACGGGCTGCACGACATCCATGCCATGGCGTACGTCCCCAAGCCCGATCCCCGCGCTTATGCGGCGATGTGCGCGCGGCACGGCATCGCGCCGGAGCGGGCGCTGATGGTCGAGGACATGGCGCGCAACCTGGCGCCGGCCAAGGCGCTGGGGATGGTGACGGTGTGGATCGACAACGGTTCGGACCAGGCGAGCCACGAAGCCGATCCGGCGGTGATCGACTATCGCATTTCCGATATCGGCGACTGGCTGAGCGAGATCATTGGAGAGACAGCATGACCGACGAAACCCTCCGTCAGGGCGTCGAAGCCGCCTGGGAGGTGCGGGACTCCCTCGGGCCCGAGACCCATAACGAGCTGCGGGACGTCGTCGAGACGGCGATCGCGCAGCTCGATTCGGGCGCGGCGCGGGTCGCCGAGAAGGGGCCGGACGGCTGGACCGTCAACCAGTGGCTGAAAAAGGCCGTCCTTCTGTCCTTCCGGCTCAATCCGATGGAGACCATCGCCGGCGGCCCCGGCGGCGCGTCCTGGTGGGACAAGGTGCCGTCGAAATTCCTCGGTTGGGAGGCGAAGGATTTCGCCGAAGCGGGCTTCCGCGCGGTGCCGGGCGCGATCGTCCGCCGCGGCGCCTTTATCGGCAAGGGCGCCGTGCTGATGCCGAGCTTCGTCAATATCGGCGCCCATGTCGGCGAAGGGACGATGGTCGATACCTGGGCGACGATCGGCAGCTGCGCCCAGATCGGTCGCAACGTCCACATTTCCGGCGGCACCGGCATCGGCGGCGTGCTCGAGCCGCTCCAGGCGGGACCGGTGATCATCGAGGACGATTGCTTCATCGGCGCTCGTTCGGAAGTGGCCGAAGGGGTCATCGTCGAGCAGGGCGCGGTGCTGTCGATGGGCGTCTTCCTCGGCGCCTCGACCAGGATCGTCGACCGCGCGACCGGCGAGGTGATGATGGGCCGGGTCCCCGCTTATTCGGTGGTGGTGCCGGGCACCCTTCCCGGCCGCGACGGCGGGCCGGGCCTCGCCTGCGCGGTGATCGTCAAGCGCGTCGACGCCCGCACCCGGTCCAAGACCGGCATCAACGAGCTGCTGCGGGATTAGGGACTCAGCCCTTGGCCGGGGTGAAAGCCTCGTTCAGCAGCGCCGCGGCGCGCTCGCTGCCCCAATCCTCGCGGCCGACGACGCGCCAGATTTCGCGGCCTTTGGCATCGTAGAGGATGGTCGTCGGCAGCGTGTCGAGCCTGAGCGTGCCCATCATCTCCATCTTCGGATCGAGATAGGGTTCGAGCGTCCGGAAGCGGCGCTGGTTGAAGAAGGCCTGGACCTTGGCCCGCCCGTCCGTGTCCTGGCTGAGCGCGAGCACCTGCAGGTGCTCGCGGGTGCGGCCGGCGAGCGCATCCAGCGTCGGCATCTCGGCGACGCAGGGCGTGCACCAGGTCGCCCAGAGATTCACCAGCAAAGGCTTGCCCTCGAAGACGGCGAAGGAGACCGGCTCGCCGTCCGGATCCTCGAATTCGGCGGCCGGCGCGGGGCTGCCGGCATGGCTGCGGTCGATCTTCGGCGCGGGCACGATCTCCTCCGCTTCGGCTTCCGCTTTGGGGCCGGCCCAGCCCGGCTGGTCGGGGAGCTGCGCCTTTGACGGCGCCTGCTTCTGGCAGCCGGCGGCGAGGAGAAGGATCGGCAAGAGGAGGGCCCGCATAGCCGGGCGTTAGAAGAGCGCCGCGGCGGCGGCAAGCGCGCGGCGCTTTTTCAGGTGACCGGCCGCGCGCGGCTCGGCTAAAGGGCGGCTATGCGCATCCGCTTCGCGATCGCCGGCGCCCTCGCCTTGCTCGCCGCCTGCGGCAGCCGCCAGGATCTCGCCCCGAAATCGGCCGACCGGGCGCCGATCAAGCCCGCCATGGCCGCCGCCGCGCCGACCACCGAGCAATTGCTGACCCTGCCGCCGAGCGCGCGGCCGGCGCGGCAGGATGACGGCCTCAGCAGGTCGGAGGAACGCAAGGACGATCCGTTCGATCTGCCGCCGACGCGCTGACCCCAATCGAGGATCCGGAGAAGGAATGAAGAAGCTTCGCAAGGCGGTATTCCCCGTCGCCGGTCTCGGCACCCGCTTCCTGCCCGCCACCAAGGCGATGCCGAAGGAGATGCTGACGATCGTCGACCGGCCGCTGATCCAATATGCGGTGGAGGAGGCGCTGGAGGCGGGGATCGAGCAGATGATCTTCGTCACCGGCCGCAACAAGACCGCGCTCGAGGATCATTTCGACATCGCCTATGAGCTCGAAGCGGTGATGAAGGCGCGGGGCAAGTCGCTCGCAATCCTCGACAGCACGCGCATGAAGCCCGGCGCGCTCGCCTCCGTCCGCCAGCAGGAGCCGCTCGGCCTGGGTCACGCCGTCTGGTGCGCCCGCGAGATGGTCGGCGACGAACCCTTCGCCGTGCTCCTGCCGGACGATCTGATGGTCGGGCGGCCCGGCTGCCTCGCTCAGATGGTGGAGGCCTATGAGAGGGTCGGCGGCAACATCGTCTGCGTCGAGGAGGTGCCGCCCGCGAAGACCGCCAGCTACGGCATCATCACGCCGGGCGGGCAGGACGGCCGCCTGACCGAGGTCAAGGGACTGGTCGAGAAGCCGAAGCCCGAGGAGGCACCGTCCAATCTCGGCATCGTCGGCCGCTATATCCTCCAGCCGGAGGTGATGCGCATCCTCGACCATCCGGTGCGCGGCGCGGGCGGCGAGATCCAGCTGACCGACGCGATGGCGCAGTTGATCGGCACGCAGCCCTTTCATGGGCTGACCGTCCTGGCCGAGCGGCACGATTGCGGCGACCGGATCGGCTTCGTGAAGGCGAATATCGCCCTGGCGCTGAAGCAAGGCGACGTCGCGCCGGCGATCCGCGCCTATATCGCAAGCCTGGGCCTCGATGAGCTGTGAGGCAATCATCGTCGGCGACGGGCCGATCCGCCACGTCACCGCCGACGAGGCCGCCGCTTATGCCGGCCCCGGCTTCGCCTGGATCCATGTCGACAGCGTCGACGAGCCCGACCTCTCGCTGCTGATAGGCGGCGATATCCCCGAGGTCGCCGCCAACGCCCTCGTCGCGACCGAGACCCGGCCGCGCTGCGAGCGGATCGACCAGGGCGCGATCCTCAACCTGCGCGGGCCCGCCGCCGAGAATGTCGACATTTCGGACCGCCTCGTCTCGATCCGGATGTGGGTGCGGCGCGGCAAGGTCAATTCGCTCACCCGCCGCCCCCTCGCCGCCACCGCGACGGTGATCGGGCAGATGAAGGCGGGTGCGATCCTCGATCCGGGCGACCTCGTCGCCGCCTTCGCCCGCGAGATCAGCCGCGAGCTCGACCCGCAGGTCGCCGACCTCGGCGACCAGCTCGACGATTGCGAGAGCGACCTCGAGAGCCGCAACATCTACCATCTGCGCGGCAGCATCGCCCGCATCCGCGCCGAGGCGATCGCCTTTCGCCGCTTCGTCGCGCCCGACCGCGACGCCTTGAGCACCTTGACGCAGCTCGATTTCGACTGGCTGGCCGAGGACGATCGGCTCCACATCCGCGAGGCCGCCGACCGCTTCGCCCGCATGGCGGAGGAGCTCGAGGCGGTGCGCGAACGGTCCGCTCTCCTCCACGAGCAGCTGACCGACCTGCGCGCCGAGGAGATCGACCAGCGCTCGCTGCTGATCTCGATCGTCGCCTTCATCTTCCTGCCGTTGACCTTCATCACCGGCCTGCTCGGCATGAACGTCAACGGCATCCCCTATAAGGACGCGCCCTGGGCCTTCTGGGGGGTGGTCGGCTTCTGCGTCGTGATCGGCGTGGGCGTGCTCGCCTGGTTCTCGATGCGGCACTGGCTGCGGCGGTAGGTCGCTCACCCGTCATTGCGAGGGGCGAAGCGACGCGGCAATCCAGCCGGGCCTTTGCTTCAACGTCAGGACTGGATCGGCCGGGTCAGCCCGCAAACCTCTCCCGCAGCGCCAGCATCGCCAGCGCGGCCTTGGCGGCGTCGCCGCCTTTGTCCTTCTCATCGGGACGCGCCCGGGCCAGCGCCTGCGCCTCGTCCTCGACGGTGAGGATGCCGTTGCCGATGGCGAGGCCGTCGAGGGTCAGCGCCATGATGCCGCGCGCGCTTTCGCCGGCGACGATCTCGAAATGCCAGGTCTCGCCGCGGATCACCACGCCCAGCGCCACGAAAGCGTCGTAGCGCCCGGTCTCCGCGGCAAAGGCGATCGCCGCCGGCACCTCGAGCGCGCCCGGGACCGTCACAATCTCATGGCTGTGGCCGGCCGCCTCGATCGCCGCGCGGGCGCCGCCGAGCAGCAGGTCGTTCAGATGGTCGTAGAAGCGCGCCTCGACGATCAGGATCCGCGCCACCTCAATTCTCTCCGGGGATCGGCCGCTCGCCGACGATGGTGAGGCCGTAGCCGCCCAGCGCCACCGGCGTATGGTGGGTGTTGGTGAGGAGGACCATGTCGTGGATGCCGAGCGCCGAGAGGATCTGGGCGCCGCCGCCATAGTCGCGCAGCTGGTCCATGTCCCTGGCCGAGGCCTTGCCGGATCGCGCGTCGAGCGTCGTGGACAAGGCACGCGGCATCTGCCGGTTGAGGACGACGATGACGCCGCTCCCTTCCTCGCCGATGATCTTCATCGCGCCGCGCAGCAGGCCGCTGCGCCGGCCCGCTTCGCCGAAGGCGTCGGCGAACAGGCTGAGCTGGTGCATGCGCACCAGCACCGGCTGCGAAGGATCGATCTCGCCCTTGATCAGCGCCACCTGCTCGGTGCCGAGCGCCTTGTTGAGGAAGGTCTTCGCCGTCCAGGTCCCGCCCCAGCAGCTCTCGAAGCTCGCCTCGGCGGTCTGCTCGACAAGATGGTCCTTCTGCAGCCGGTAGGCGATGAGGTCGCGGATCGTGCCGATTTTGAGCCCGTGGCGCTGGGCGAAGGCGACGAGGTCGTCCATCCGCGCCATCGTCCCGTCCTCGCGCATGATCTCGCAGATCACGCCCGACGGATTGAGCCCGGCGAGCCGGGAGACGTCGACCGCCGCCTCGGTATGGCCGGCGCGGATCAGCACGCCGCCATCCTGCGCGACCAGCGGGAAGACGTGGCCCGGCGTGACGATATGCTCGGGGCCCTTGGCGGCGTCGATCGCCA
>JAXDOV010000145.1:0-6144 GCA_034668705.1 Sphingomonadales bacterium | reverse complement strand
GATCGCGGCGACAGGGGCGGCCGTGACCGCGGCCCCCGTCGCGACGGCGACCGCGGCCGCGGCGGCGGTGGTGGCCGAGGCGAGCGCAGTGACCGCGGCGATCGCGGCCCCCGCCCGGAAGGCGGCGATCGTCCGGAGCGCAAGGAAGAGGGCGGCGAGCCCGAATTCGCCCCCGCCTTCCTCACCCGCGACGACGACTGACGTTCGGCGTAATTGTAAAAAGAAAGGCCGCCGGAGCGATCCGGCGGCCTTTCTTGTCTCGATCCTCCCCTCGATTCCGAGGGGAGGGGGACCACGTGAAACGTGGTGGAGGGGCCTGCGGCGTGCGAGAAGCCCCTCCACCGCCCTTCGGGCGGTCCCCCTCCCCTGCAAGAGCAGGGGAGGATTTAGTGGCTGTTGGAAATGGCGTTGGCTGCGGCCGGCGCCGCCCCGTTCATCTGGTTGAGCAGATTGGCCGCTTCATCGTCGAGCGGCGCGACCTGCTCGTCGACGTCGTTTCCGGCCTCGGCCTGGAGCTCGTTATAGCGCTGCTGCAGCCGTTCCGACTGGTTCTCGGCGCGGGCCTGGACATTCTCCTCGCCCGCGGGCTTGCAGGCGGCGAGGAGGGCGATCGGCAGCAGGACGGCGAGCAGGCGCATCAGATGGGCTCCAACGGAGCGCCGATCATCGCAGGTGTCGCGGGGAGAGAAAAGGGAAAGTGGGGAGCTTCTGTTGCTCGGTGCTCCCCGTACCGCCGGTGTCCGCTTCTGTTGCCCGGTGCGGCCCCAACCGCGCTTTTGTCCTTATAACCTAGTCCGTGAGGACCGGGTTACGCGGCAATTGCGAGCGCCTGATTATCGTTGGCACTTGTGTTTTGGGCCGTCACGGTGGTCCCATTCCGTGCGAAAACAGCGCCTTTCAGCACACGTCGATCCTAGTTCGGCCCCTTCAAAGGCCCCGGCTTTCGCCGGGACATATGGTGGAGCCGCCGGGTACCGCCCCCGGGTCCGCTGCACCTATTTCACGCCGCAGTTTATCGCCATAGCCGGGCAAGCCCGACAGACCCCATATAGGCGTTTGGCGGTTAATTTAAAGCCGTCTCGCCTTCACCCGTTGCGGCAGCGGATCGAACTTCCTACCTTGTCCGGCAACCACGGAGGGGTTTTCAAATGAACCGCAATCGCCTGCTGACCGCCATGATTGTGCCTGTCGCGGCAATCTCGCTCTCCGGCTGCGGGGTCAATTCGATCCCGACCGCCGAGGAGAATGCCAAGGCCAAATGGGCCGACGTGCAGGCCGCCTATCAGCGCCGGACCAACCTCATCCCCAATCTGGTGTCGACGGTGAAGGGTTCGGCCGCCTCCGAGCAGAACATCCTCGTCGGCGTCACCCAGGCGCGCGCCAACGCCACGCACGTCACCGTCAGCCCCGACCAGCTGACCGACCCGCAGGCGGTGCAGCGCTTCGCCGAGGCGCAGGGCCGCCTCAGCGCCGCAATCATCCCTCTGCAGCGGCTGCAGGAGAATTATCCGACGCTCCAGAGCCAGGGCAATTTCAAGACGCTGATGGACGAGCTGGAAGGCACGGAGAACCGGATCAACATCGCGATCCGCGACTATAACGGCGCCGTCCAGGGCTATAACACCCGTATCCGCACCTTCCCCGACGTGATCGGCGCCAAGGTCTTCTACGGCGCCAAGCCGATGGCGACCTACCAGGCGACCACGCCCAATGCCGAGCAGGCGCCGACCGTCAGCTTCGACACCAACACCAGCCGCTGAGCGGGCGGCGGGAGCCAGACCGTGCCGGCACGCTTCGCCATCGCCGCGCTCGCGCTGCTGGCGACGCCGGCGTGCGCCCGCGCGCCCGCCGCCTCGCCCGACCCCCAGCTGCATTTTCCGGCGCTGACCGGCCGCGTCGTCGACCAGGCGGGCCTGCTGGCGCCGGCGGAGGAGCAGGCGCTCGCCGCGCAAGCGGCAGCCGTCGAGCGCGAGACGCGGGCGCAATATGTCGTCGCGACCATCCGCTCGCTGGAAGGACAGCGCATCGAGGATTACGGTTACCGCCTCGGCCGTTTCTGGGGCATCGGCCGCAAGGGCGTGAATGACGGCGTCATCCTCCTCGTCGCGCCGGCGGAGGGGAAGGTCCGGATCGAGGTCGGCTACGGCCTCGAAAAGAGGATCACCGATCCGTTCGCCGGGAGGGTGATCCGCGAGCGGATCCTTCCCGCGCTCGAGGACGGGCGTTTCGGCGACGGCATCCGCGCCGGCAGCGACGCGATCGCCGGCCGTCTCCGCTCCAGGGCCACAGATGCCGCGATCGCGAAAGAGGATCACCTTTCCGTATGACGCCGCTCCGCGCCTTCATCCTCCTGTTTCTGCTGCTCGCCGCACCGGCTTCCGCGCAGAATTTCCCCAAGCTCACCGGCCGGATCGTCGACAGCGCCGACCTGCTGTCGCCGGCGGACGAAGCCGCGCTTGCGCAGAAGCTCGAGGCGATCGAGCAGGCGACGACGCGGCAGGTCGTGGTCGCGACGGTGCCGGACCTGCAGGGCTATCCGATCGAGGATTACGGCTACAAGCTCGGCCGGGCCTGGGGGATCGGCCAGAAGGGCGCCAATAACGGCGCCATCCTGCTCGTCTCGAAGAACGACCGGAAGGTCCGCATCGAGGTCGGCTACGGCCTGGAGCCGATCCTGACCGACGCTTTTTCCAGCCAGGTGATCCAGGACCGGCTCCTCCCCGCTTTCAAGAAGGGCGATTATGCTGGCGGCATCAATGCCGGCGTGGATGCCATCGCCCAGCAGCTGCAGGCGCCGCCCGAGCAGCAGGAGAAGAATGTCCAGCAGGCGATCGACCGTCAGAAGCACGTCCGCCACCAGAGCGGCTCGTTCATTCCGCTCATTTTCTGGGGGATCGTGCTCCTGTTCATCATCATTCCAGCCGTCCGCGGCGGCCGGCGCGGCCGGCGCTACCGCAGCGGCCTGCCGGTGATGATCTGGGGCCCGGGCCTCGGCGGCGGCTGGGGCGGCGGCTCTTCTTCGGGCGGCGGCTGGGGCGGCTTTTCCGGCGGCGGCGGGGGTGGCGGCTTCTCCGGCGGCGGCGGCTCGTTCGGCGGCGGCGGGGCTTCGGGAGGATGGTGATGCTGCCGATCGATGACGCGGACCGGGAGCGGATCGCCGCCGCGGTCGCCAAGGCGGAGCGGGAAAGCGACGGCGAGATCGTCACCATCGTCGCGCCGCGCTCCGACGCCTATCATGACGTCGGGCTGCATTTCGCGGTGCTGGCGATGCTGCTCGCTCCCACCGCCGCCGCGCTCGCGCCGCAGAGCTGGATCGACTGGGGCACCAGCCTCGTCTTCGGCTGGAATGCGGCGCCGGGCTTCAGGCTGCTGATGCTGCTCCTGCTCGGCAAGATGATCCTGTTCTTCCTCATCGTCCGCTACGCGCTCGCCTGGATGCCGCTGCGCATGGCGCTGACCCCGAAGGGCACCAAGCACCGGCGCGTGCAGCGCCGCGCGGTCGAATTGTTCAGGATCACCACCAACCAGCGGACCAAGGGCCGCACCGGCATCCTCCTCTATGTTTCGCTGCTCGAGCGCCGCGCCGAGATCGTCGCCGACGAGGCCATCCACAGCCAGGTCGAGCCGGAGGTCTGGGGCGAGGCGATGGCGGCCCTGGTCACCGAGATCGCGGCCGGACGCCCCGGCGAAGGCATGGTCCAGGCAGTCGAGAAGATCGGCGAGGTGCTGGCCAAATGCCTGCCGCCGCGCGCGGAGAACCCCAACGAGCTGCCGGACCGTTTGATCGAAATATGACTCGCCGCAACGACGACCCCCCGGAAACGGTCTGGGAGGGCAAATACCTCAAGGTCATCAGGCAGGGGAGGTGGGAATATGTCTCCCGCACCCGCGGCGTCACCGCGGCGGTGATCCTGGCGATCGACGAGGGCGACGTCATCCTGGTCGAGCAATATCGGGTGCCGCTCGGCGCCCGCTGCGTCGAATTGCCCGCGGGCCTGGTCGGCGACGACCAGGCGGGCGAGGAGATCGAGGCGGCGGCGATCCGCGAGCTCGAGGAGGAGACCGGCTATCGCGCCGAGCGCATGGTCAGGCTAGGCCGCTTCCACGCCTCGCCTGGAATGTCGTCGGAAGGCTTCACCCTGGTCCGCGCCGAAGGGCTGACCAGGGTAGGCGCGGGCGGCGGCGTCCCCGGCGAGGAGATCGAGGTCCACCGGGTCCCGCTCGACCGGGTGCCGGCCTTCCTGGAGGCGAAACGGGCGGAGGGCGCCTGCGCCGACGTCAAGCTCCTGCTGCTGCTGGCGCGGGAGTTTCTGTAACCTTCGCCGTCATGCAGCTCGGAGCCTGTCCGAGCCGCCGGGCTGGATTGCCGCGTCGCTACATTCCTCGCAATGACGGAGAACCCTACCGGAAATTATCGGCGTAGGACTGGAGCTTCAGCTTCGGCTCGGCCGGCGGCACGAGGTGGCAGGCGATCTTGTGCCTGTCGGCATAGGCCTGGGCCGCTTCCAGCGTCGGGAAGGCGATCGTCACCTGCGACTGGGTGTCGGCGCCGCCGGACCAGCCGGTGAGGGGATCGGGGCGGTGCGGCCGGCGCGATTCGAACTCCAGCACCCATTGGCCGGCGCGCGCCTTGCCGGACTGCATCGCATTCTTGGACTGCTGGAAGATGCGCGCCGCCATCGATTCTGCTCCCGTATCTTTACGCGCCTGCCCAAGCGCGCGCCTCAAATCAACTCCCCTTCGAACGCGCGGCGGCCTTCTTGGTGCGCAAGGTCGGGTCGGCGGCGGCGGGATCGTCCGGCCACGGATGCTTCGGATAGCGGCCGCGCATCTCTCTGGCCACCGCAGCCCAGCTCCCCTTCCAGAACCCCGGCAGGTCGCGCGTCGTCTGGATCGGGCGCCCGGCCGGAGAGGTCAGGCTGAGCACCAGCGACACCCGGCCGCCGGCGACGTCGGGATGCTCGGAGAGGCCGAACAGGGCCTGGACCCGCGCCGTCACCGTCGGCCCCGCCTCGGCCGCATAGTCGATCATATGGGTGCTGCCGGCGGGCGTGGCGAAGCTCGGCGGGGCGAGGCGGTCGACCGCCCTGCGGCCCTCCCAGCCGAGCAGGGCATCGAGCGCGCCGGCGAGCGCGCCGGGCTCTACCTGCTTCAGGCTCCTCCTGCCGGCGAGGACCGGCGGCAGCCACAGGTCGAGGCCGGCCACCAACGCCTCGTCGGACAGGTCGGGCAGAGCGGGATCGTGACCCCGGGCGAAAGCGGCGCGCCGCCTCAGCGCCGCCGCCCCCTCGCTCCACGGCAGCAGATCGAGGCCGTGGGAGCGGACGCCCTCCAGCAAGGCCGCTTCGATCTCTTCCGGCGCCGCCGCCTCGTCGCGGCCTTCCGACAAGGTGATCGCGCCCAGGCGGCGGCCGCGGCGGGCGTGAACAATGCCGCTGGCGGGATCGAAGGCGAGCTGCCGGCCCTGCTCGATCCGGTCGGCGAAGAGGTCGAGCACGGCCGCCTCGCCGATCGCCGCGGCGGAGAGGATGCGGGCGCCCGCCGCGGCGCCGCTGACCTCGGCGACGGCAAGCCATTGCTCGCGCGCCAGCGGCGAATGCGGATCGAGCCGGAAGCCCCGCCCGCCGACGCTGATCCATTCCTCGCCCGAGGCCGAGCGGCGGCGCGAAAGGCGATCGGGAAAGGCGAGGGCGATGCAGGCGCCCGTTTCCTCTCCCCTCCCTTGAAGGATGGCGCGCGACTGAGGATCGTCCGGGGGACGATCCAGCGCGTCATGGGCTATAAGCTGCGCCCAGCGCCCCGCCAGCCGTCGCGCCGCCTCCGCCCGCGGGCCCTTTTCGCGCCGCCAGCGCGTCAGCCTCATCTCCAGATCCACGTCATTGCCGCCGAGGCCGCGCTCGGACAGCAGCACCGCCGCTTCCGCCGCCGTCCGGGCCCAGCCGCGCGCCGCCGCATCGACCAGCATATGGGCGAGGCGCGGGGGCAAAGGCAGGCGGGCGATCGCATGGCCGTGCGAGGTCGGCCGGCCCTGCGCGTCGATCGCGCCCAAAGCGAGCAGGCGCCGGCGCGCCTCCTCGATCGCCGCGGCGGGCGGCGGATCGAGCCAGCGCAGGCTGCGCGGATCGGCGACGCCCCATAAGGCGC
>JAXDOV010000144.1:0-10601 GCA_034668705.1 Sphingomonadales bacterium | reverse complement strand
GGCATCATCGCCACCATCGGCGTCTCGAACACGCCGGGGAGGATGGTGTTGACCCTGATCCCTTCGCCCATCAGGTCGCGGGCGATCGGCAGCGCCATGCCGAGCACGCCCGCCTTCGACGCCGAATAGGCCGCCTGGCCGATCTGCCCGTCCTGCGCCGCGACCGACGCGGTGTTGATGATGAGGCCGCGCTCGCCATCCTCGAGCGGGTCGAGCGACACCATGCCGAAAGCCGATTGCGAAAGGACGCGGAAGGTGCCGATCAGGTTGATCTGGATGGCGAGCTCGAACTGGTGGATCGGATAGGGCTTCGGCGCGCCGCTCGTCTTGTCGCGGCCGACCGTCTTGGCGGCATTGGCGACGCCGGCGCAATTGACGCAGATCCGCTCCTGGCCATGCGCCTCGCGCGCTTTGGCGAAGCCGGCGGCGACCGCTTCGTCGGAGGTGACGTCGACCTGGGCGAAGATTCCGCCGATCTCGGACGCGACCCGCTCGCCTTTCTCGGCATCGCGGTCGAACAGGGCGATTCGGACGCCCCGGGCGGCGAGCGCGCGGGCGGTGGCCTCGCCGAGGCCGGAGGCGCCGCCGGTGACGATGGCGGCGATCGAGCTGTCGAGCTTCATGTCGGTATTTCCTCCTGTGCCTTGCGGCCATCTGTCCCTATTTGGACCTGTCGTGGCCTCCTAGAGCGGAGCATGGTCGCTCGACAAGCGCGGCGGCGCGGAGGAAAATCCGCGGCTCCATTCGTCCCCGTCGAGTCTCGGGGCGCGGCACGAGGAGGAAGGCGATGATGAAAGCGGCCCGTCTTGCAGTCGCGGGCGCGGCGGCCCTGATGGCGGCCGCACCCGCCGCCGCCCAGCATGGGGCGTTCGCCGATCCGGCGCTTTCGCGCGGCCATGGCCGGCACATGCCGCCGGGCGGCCCCGGTTTCGGCGGCGCGCCGCATTTCGGCGCTCCCTTCCGCGGCGACCGTCATCGCCGCTTCGGCGCCGGCTTCGGCGGGGGCATCTTCTGGGGCCTCGGCTATGGCGGCGGTTTGGTCGACGACCCCGAATATGCCGGCCGCGATGCCGGCTTCTTCGCCGGCCGCGCGGAGGCGCGGGTGGCGAATGGCGGCGCTTATTACGATTACGACCGGGCCTATCCCTATGACTGGTACCGCGACCCCGATCGGGCGGCGCGGACGGCGCCGCGCGTCGCCGCGGCCGCGCCGATGATCCGCTGCGACGTCGCCTGGGTCGCCGCGCGCGGCGGCGGGCGCTCGCCGGTCAGGATCTGCCGCGGCTTGCGGTAATCCTTCCTAGAGCATGGGGCGATTGGATTGAATCGCCCAATGCTCTAGAGATCTTTGTTATCGCATTGCTTTTTGCGAAAATTGAGCAGGCCGCCATGCCCCCGGCATGGCTGCCCGGTGTGGGACCCCGGGCACCTGCTCAATGGTACCCACCTTTTCGCGCAATGCTCTACCCCGCCAGCGCCCGATACACGCCGAACAGGCTCGTGGCCGTCAGCACGATGCCGACCAGGGTCAGCAGCCGGTCCGCCTCGACCTTCTTGGCCACCCGGGCGCCGAGCGGCGCGGCGACGAGGCCGCCGATCAGCAGGCCGACCGTCTGCACGGTGAAGGCGCGCAGGCCGAGGGTGGCGATGAAGGTCGCCGAGATCGTCACCGTCACGAAGAATTCGGCGGTGTTGACCGTGCCGATCACCTTGCGCGGGCTGCCGCCCTGGACGAGCAGGTTCGACGTCACCACCGGCCCCCAGCCGCCGCCGCCGGCGGCGTCGAGAAAGCCGCCGACGAGGCCGAGCGGCTCGACGATCTTCGGCTTCTTCTCGGTATGGCGGTGCATGATGCCGCGCCACAGCAGATAGAGGCCGATCGAGGCGAGATAGGTGAGCACGATCGGCCGCGCCGTCGCGGCGCTGACCTGGGTCAGTACATAGGCGCCGAGCACGCCGCCGATCACGCCGGGCACGACCAGACGGGCGAACAATGTCCAGTCGACGTTGCGGTGGAGGACATGGCTGATGCCGGAGACGCAGGTGGTGAAGGATTCCACCGTATGGACCCCGGCCGAGGCGAATTTCGGATCGACGCCCATGCTGACCAGCAGGGTCGTCGAGATGGTGCCATAGGCCATGCCGACCGCGCCGTCGACGAGCTGCGCGCAGAAGCCAATGGCGATGAAGGGCAGGATCCCGATCAGCGCGGAGGTCGAGAAATCGAACGTCGAGACGTCGAACATTAGGCCCCGGCTCCCTCGCTTGCCTCACCCGCTTTGCGGGGGAGGGCGGGGGCGGCGCAAGCGAAAAGCGCGGTCCCGCGCGGCGCCGAAACGGAAAGTTCAGCGCTCGGCTGGCATTTTCGGGATCCCCTGCCTATCTTGGCGGTCAAGCGGTGGAAAAGGGCGCCGATGCTGAACGGCCTGGTTGCTTATCTCGATTCGGTGAAGGCGCGCGATCCGGCGCCGCGGACGAGATGGGAAATTATCCTCTATCCCGGATTCTGGGCCCTGGGCTTCCATCGCGTGGCCCATTGGCTGTTCCGCGGCGAGCTCTTCTTCCTCGCCCGGCTGGTCAACCATATCGCCCGCTTCCTGACCGCGATCGACATCCATCCCGGCGCCGTCATCGGCCGCAACTTCTTCATCGACCACGGCTTCGTCGTCATCGGCGAGACGGCCGAGATCGGCGACGACGTCACCATCTACCAACATGTCACCCTGGGCGGCACCAACCCCGCCGACGGCGTCCAGGGCAAGCGCCACCCGACGATCGGCGACGGCGTCATCATCGGCTCGGGCGCGGCGGTGCTCGGCCCGATCGAGGTCGGTCCGCGCGCCCGCATCGGCGCCAATGCGGTGGTGACGCGCGACGTGGCGGAGGGGGCGACGATGGTCGGCATCCCGGCGCGCTCGACCCTGGTCAGCGCCGAGCAGAGCGCCGGCCATTTCCTTCCCTACGGCACGCCCTGCTCGGAGAATTTCGACCCGGCGACGCAGAAGCTGGAGCTGCTCCAGTGCGAGCTCGAGCAGCTTCGCCTGCGCGTCGCCGAGCTGGTCGAGGAGCGCGAGGGCAAGAAGCCGGCGACGAGAAAGGAGCGCGGCCGCGCCTGATGGGCAACGTCTACCCTTTTCCGGGAGCGACATCGTCGCCGCAGATCGGCTTCTCCCGGGCCGAGCTGGCGCGGATCATCGACCTTTACGGCCGCATGGTGGCGGCCGGCCGGTGGCGCGATTATGCGATCGAGTTCGGCCGCGACCACGCCGCCTTCTGGGCCTTCCGCCGCACCGCCGAGCGGCCCGAATACAAGATCGAGAAGTGGCCCGGCCTGCGCCACCGCCAGGGCATGTGGGCGCTGGTCGGCGAAAGCGGCATCGTGCTGAGGCGCGGGCATGAGCTGGGCCCGGTGCTGGCGCCGCTCGAGCGAAGGCTGCTGAAGGTGGTTGGGGAATAGGCTGGCCGACGATTCCGGGGCCGACGCGCCAGCGCCATCGTGCCGGTGGTTAACCGGATTTTGAACCTTCCGTGCCTAATCCGGCCTCATGAAGCTCAGTGTCAGCAGAGAACCTCGCTTCCAGCCGCGCAAGCCGCGGCTGGCGACCTTCGTCAACTCGGCCGCTTTGCTGCCGGACGACCGCGAAGTGCCGATCGTCATCCGCAACGTCTCGCCGGACGGCTTCATGGGCGTGACCGAGCACGAGCTCGCGGAAGAGACCTGGTTCGGGGTGGTGATCCCCGGCCGCGGCATCGTCCGGGCGCAGATCCGCTGGTTCGACGGCGGCCTGTTCGGCGCGCGGTTCGAGCGGCCGCTCGACGTCAAGCTGGTCGAGAGCCTCTAGAAGCGTCAGGCGGATCGTTCGGCGGCAACGCCGCCTCCGAAAAGCTCAATCGGCGACCGCCTCGTCGACCCGCGATACCTTCCCGAGGCTTGCGGCGGCCGTCATCCCGGGCTTCGGTAACCGGCTTGCGCCCGATCGCAGGGGCGTCCCCCAAAATGTCCATTACATCGGGAAGCGGCGGGCCGTTCTTGCGTCGTGGCGCCGCTGCCGTCGGCGCTTCTTCGCCGAACATTTCGTCAGGCCGCAGCATCGTTTGCGCGCTATCCGCCTCGACCCGGTTCGCGCCCGCGTTTCGGACGAGGCGCCTTTCTCGCAGCGCCTCGGTTATTTCAGGCCGCGGATCTCCGCGCCTCTTTCTCGTCGCCGCCGCCGAAAGAGACTTGCGACGGCGTCGTATAGGGCACCAGCAAGCCATGCTCGCTCAGCAGCCGATGAGTATCCACGGCAGTCAGCGGTCGCCCGAAATGCCAGCCCTGGCCCTTGTCGCAGCCGATCTCCAGAAGCTGCTTGGCTGCGGCAGCGCTCTCCACGCCCTCCGCCGTGACGGGGACGCCGAGGCTCTCACCGATCTTCGCGATCGCCGTGACGATGGCCAGACTCTCGCGCACGACATCCATCGACTGCACGAAGCTCCGGTCGATCTTGATCCGGTCGAACGGAAGTGCCCTGAGGTTCGCCAGCGACGAATAACCGGTGCCGAAATCATCGAGTGCGAGGCGCACGCCCTGGTTCTTCAGGCTCGCGACGATCGCCTGGGCGAGCGCGAGGTTCTCGAACAGCGAGCTTTCGGTGATCTCGATCTCGAGACGCTCGGCCGGAAAGCCGGTTTCGGTGAGGATTTTCAGCACCTTCTGCGCGAGCCAGGGATCCTTGAGCTGGCCCGGCGAGATGTTCACGGACAGGGTCAGCGACGAATCCCACCCCCTCGCTTCCCCAAGGGCCTGAATGAAGATCGATTCGAACAGCGGCGCGATCAGGCCGGTCTCCTCCGCGACCGGTATGAACACGTCGGGTCCGACGATGCCACCGGTCGGATGCTCCCAGCGCGCCAGCGCCTCGAAGCCGTGCAGGCGCCCCGTCCGAAGATCGAATTGCGGCTGGTAGAAAGGCAGGAACTCGCCGAGCGGAATTCCGCGCCTGAGCCCGCCCTCCACTTCGTTTCGCGCCTTGAGCACGCTCTCCATCGAACGGTCGAACCACAAGGCGCGCTTGCCGCCGAGCGTCTTGGCCGCGTTCATGGCGATATGGCCGCGGCGGAGCAGTCCTTCGACGTCGAAGCAGCTTGGGTCCGTTCGCGCCATGCCGACCGAGGCGCTGACGTGGATGGCGATCGTGTTCACCTCGAACGGCTCGCTCAACAGGCGCACCAGATGCTCGGCCGCATCCGTCACCGCTCGGTCGTCCGCTTCCTCGAATCGCATGACGATGCAGAATTCGTCGGCGCCGAGGCGGGCGCAGAGGCCGTCTATCGGAGTCGTCTGCAGAACGATGTCGGCCGCCCAGCGCAGCAGCGCATCGCCCGAAATATGGCCGTAAATTTCGTTGACGTTCTTGAAGCGGTCGAGGTTGACGACGATCATCGCCGCGGATTGATCGGCGGCCTTCGCCTGGTCCAGCAACTCCGGCGCCCGCTCGCAGATCGAAGTCCTGACGAGGAGCTGGGTCAGCTGGTCACGCGATGCCAGCAGCCGCGCTCGAGCCTCGGCGGCGGAGCGAAGCGCCACCTCCGCCCTGATGTCCTTGTAGCGGCGCCAGGCGAACAGGATCAGCGCGATGTTGAGGATAACCGCCGGCCCCGCGATGACGTCCGGCACCAGGCGGTCGTAAAGAGAGCCCGACAGGATCGGCACCAGCACCCGACTGCCGGTCGCGACAAACAGGATGATGGCGCCCACGGTAACGGCGCCGGCGATCAGATCGTTCCGGGCCGAGAGCAATGACGAGCCGGTCCGCTCGTCGCTCAAGTCGCGACTGTGCATATCAAGTTCCCCCGGATAGGGGTTACTGCCGATTGGTTAAGGTTCACCTAACCAGGGTCCGGACCCTAGGCGACGGCGCCGAGATGCCTGTCGAAGGCAGGCGAGGGTCTGGGAAAGGCCGCCGGCCTATGGGCGATTCGACCGGAAAATTGTGCGCAGCACGGCGCCGGGCGCTGAAGGGCGCTCCCCGGCCGCGCGGGACCGGGGAGACGCGATCTTCGATCAGCGGCAGCGAACGCTGCTGCGGTCGATCTGCCGTCCGGCGAGGGCGCCGGCGGCGCCGCCGAGCAGGGTGCCGAGGGTCTCGGAACGGCCGCTGGTCAGGACGTTGCCGAGCACGCCGCCGGCAAGGCCGCCGACGATCAGGCCGGTGGTGCCGTCGGAGCGGCGACAATAATAGCGGTTGTCGCGGCCGACATAGACGCGGTCGTTCTCGCTGAGCGCGCGCTCGCTATATTGCGGCGCGTCGCGATAATAACGGTCGGCATAATAACCGCCGGCGGCCGGATCCGGGCGGTTGTAATCGTAGCGCTCGGGATGCTGGACGGTGGTGACCGTGGTCGTGGTGGTGGTCCTCGACGCGCTCCGGTTGGCGGAGCCGCGGCTGCGGACGTAACGGCGCGGCGCGGCGCGGTGCCGGTAGGCCACCGTCCGGTGGCGAACCTGGCCGGAGCGACCGGACGCGCTGGTCGTCGTCGTCGTGTGCACGGTCCGCGTCGTTGTATGCGTCGCGACCGTCTGCGCCATGGCGGCGGTGCCGGCCAGCGCGGCCGCGCCGATCGAGATGAGTATGTGCCTGGTCTTCATTTCAGAGCTCCTCGTTTCACTCAACAGGCGGACTCCCGCTGTGCACATGTTGCGTGTGATTGTTGCGCATTGCCGTACGGCCGGCGCGATGAGCGTGGCCGTGCGGGGGCACCACCTCCGATGTCGGAGGATCCGCCAGGGATTCCGCACGTCGCCAACGCACCCGCGCCCATTTCGTTGCGGCATTTCGTTGCGGCAACGTGCTCGACGCGATCGCGATGCGCCGCGCGCAGGCCCCCGCCTCAGGTGGCCAGCATCGCCATCGCCGCGCTGGCATTGCCACCGGGGCTGGCCGCGGGATTGGCGTCGTGGTCGAGCTCCTCATCTTCCGCGTGAAGCGGCTCCGGATCATCGACGGAAGGCCGACCGAACCGGTGCGTTTAAGGTTCATCGGCGGTCGGCGGAGCGGCGCAATCCGGAACCTTGCTTCTTGATCCATGTTGAGGTTGGATCGCCCGGCGTAACGACATGAGGCAGGCAGCCCGCCCGCCGAGGGTCACGCCGCGCGAACCCGGGGGCGCTTGCTCCTGTGGGGTCGGTAACAGGAGACACCATGACGAACATCATCAAAGGCCTCAGCCTGGCCGCGATCTGCCTCTCGGTGGCGGGATGCAAGGTCCAGAAAACCCAGGACGCCCAGCTCCCGACCGTCGAGGTGAATGCGAGCGGCGGCCAGCTTCCCGAATATAACATTCAGGGTCCGAACGTCACCATCGGCACCGAGAACAAGACGATCCAGGTGCCCACCGTCAATGTGAGCACCCCGAGCGACAAACCGAAATAGACGAAAAAGCGAGACGCAGCGCCGCCCGGCGGCGCTGCGCCTTCGGTCCGAAGTCATGAGGCCGGGCCTGGCCCCGATGCTTGACTCGCGCCCGCGGGCGGTCCCCAAAAGCGGGACGGCCAAAGCGGGGGGAACCATAGCCATGAAGCCTGATCTGTTACTGGCGGCTCTTGCCTGCGCGCTGGGCGCCGGGCCGCTCGCCGCCGCGCCGGCGGACGAGCGGGCGGCGGCGCGCTCGGTCGCCGCCTTCGTCGACGCCGTGAACAAGGGCGATTCGAAGGCCGCGCTGGCCCGTCTCACCGCCGACGCCGCCATCACCGACGATCTCGCGCCCTATCGGTGGCAGGGTGCGCATGCGGGCACGGACTGGTTCGGGGCGATGGGCAGGAACGCGCAGCGCCTCGGCGTCACCAGGATCCTGATGCATCTGGCCGCGCCGATGCGGGTCGAGGCGACCGACGACAGCGCCTATGAGGTCGTCCGCGGATCGCTGTTGCTGGAGGGCAAGGGCGCGCCGCTCCACGCCGACGGAGTGCTGACCTTCGCCTTGCGCCGGAGCGGAGGCGCGTGGAAGATCGGCCTCCTGTCCTGGGCCGGCGAGCGCCCGCACCGGTGAAGCGGTCGGCGGCGCGCGCGGGGAGCATGCCGGCATGAGCGCTTCGGACACCGCGTTCGCGGGCTCGGTCCCGGCCCTTTACGATCTTTATCTGCGGCCGATGCTGTTCGCGCCCTATGCCGAGGACATGGCCAAGCGGGCTGCGGCGACCGGCGCGCGGCGCATCCTCGAAACCGCCGCGGGCACCGGCGTCGTGACCGGCGCCCTGGCCGCGCGGCTGCCGGATGCGGAAGTGATCGCGACCGATCTCAACCAGCCGATGCTCGACGTCGCCGCGGCGCGGATCGGCGCCCCCCGGGTTCGTTTCCGGCAGGCCGACGCTCTGGCCTTGCCCTTCGCGGATGCGGGTTTCGACGCCCTGATCTGCCAGTTCGGGGCGATGTTCTTCCCCGATCGGGTCAGGGCCTTCGGCGAGGCGCGCCGCGTCCTGCGGCCGGGCGGCGCCTTCCTGTTCAGCGTCTGGGACAGGATCGAGGAGAATCCGGTGACCCGCATCGCCGCCGCGACCGTCGCCTCGCTCTTCCCCGGCGATCCGCCGGATTTCTTCGAGCGCGTGCCTTTCGCCTGTCACGACACGGCCCGGATCGCGGCGGAGCTGCGCGCCGCCGGCTTCGCCGGAATCCGGATCGAGACGGTGGCGAAGCGCAGCCGTATCGGCTCCGCGCGCGAGGCCGCGCTCGGCCTGTGCCAGGGCACGCCGCTCAGGTCGGAGATCGAGGAGCGCGACCCCGAACGCCTCGCCGAAGCGACCGAAGCCGCCGCCGCCGCTTTGGCCCGCGCGCTGGGCCCCGGGCCGATCGACGCACCGATGTCCGCGCATGTGGTTCTGGCGACACAGGCATGATGGCCGCATCATCAACCTGCCCATGATCGAGCCCGAGCCGCCCCATGAGGAGACCGACGGCATCGACGACATCGAGACGCTCGCTGCCGACGCGGATGCCGATGAGCGGCGGGACGCCTCGCAGATATCGCGGCTCGGTACCTATGCCATTCCCGTCGCAATCGTGCACCTCGCTCTCATCTCCGTGCTTCTGCGCCTGACATTCGGGTTCAGCCTGCCGCCATTCCCTCATTTGGATCTGGTGATCATATGGTTGCTGGTGAACGGCGGCGCCGTCGCCCTGGGCATGTGGATGTGGGCCAAGGGCCGGATTCCGCTCGCGGCGGGCAAATGGCTGAGGGGCCGGCGGGCGAGATGGTCGGTGGCCGCCTGGCTCGGCCTCTCGCTCGCCTGGTTCCTGCTTCCCGCCCTCCTCCAGGATGCGTGGGCCGCGCTGCCGGCCTTTCTGCCCGCCTGGTGATGAGGGTCCCGATCGAGATTTGCGGTGGGGAGCGCTCGCCGATAGGATCGGCTGTAGAGGTGCGGGTGGTGTCCGGGGCGGGGCGATCCTCAGCCTCGACGTCATCGATTTGGGGGAAAGAAACCGCATGCGCTTGAAACATATCGGCCTCGCGCTGGCGCTTTGCCTCCCGGCCTGGCCCGCACAGGCGCTGGACGTCGCCGCCGCGAAACGCAGGATCGATCAGAGCCTGGACCAGAGCTATCCGGACCTGTTTCGCCTCTATACCGACATTCACGCGCATCCTGAGCTCGGCTTTCAAGAGACACGCACGGCCGCGTTGCTGGCCTCGGAAATGCGCACATCAGGCTTTACGGTCACGGAGCATGTCGGCGGCACCGGCGTCGTCGCGATCGTCCGGAACGGCGAGGGACCGACAGTGCTGGTGCGCACCGAGCTGGACGCGCTGCCGATGGAGGAAAAGACCGGGCTCCCCTACGCCTCGCGAGTTCAGGCGGATTATCGGGGCCGGCCCAGTTTCGTCGCCCATAGCTGCGGACACGACATCCATATGGCATCGTGGATCGGCACCGCCCGCACGCTCATGGCCATGAAGGATCGCTGGCATGGGACGCTGATGTTCGTCGCCCAGCCTGCCGAAGAGGCGCTGGGCGGCGCCGCGGCGATGCTGAAGGACGGCCTGTTCACACGCTTCCCGAAACCTCAATACGGGTTTGCGCTGCACACGGGCCCCTATGCCGCCGGTCACGTCCTTTATCGCCCGGGGGTGCTGACATCGAATGCCGACAGCATCGAGATCATTTTCAAGGGACGGGGCGGCCATGGATCGAGCCCGGACACGACGATCGATCCGGTGCTGATCGCGGCGCGGTTCGTCGTCGACGTGCAATCGGTCGTCAGCCGCGAAAAGAACCCGCAGCAGCCGGGCGTGGTGACGATCGGCGCGATCCAGGGGGGAACGGCTGGAAACATCATTCCCGACGAGGTGACGGTGCGCGGCACGATCCGGAGCTATGACCCGCAGGTTCGCGCTAAGCTCCTGGCCGGAGTCGAGCGCGTCGCATTTGCCGCGGCGATGATGGCCGGCGCGCCGAAGCCCGAATTCCATAAAGGCGAGGGAGCGGATTCGGTCTTGAACGATCCGGAGCTGACGGAGCGGACGGCAGCGGTCTTTCGCCAGGCGTTCGCCCAGGCGGCCGTGGCGAAGCCGGACCTTATCACGGCCAGCGAAGATTACGCGCTCTATGGCGAGGCGGGCATGCCGCATTC
>JAXDOV010000143.1:0-7791 GCA_034668705.1 Sphingomonadales bacterium | reverse complement strand
AGCATCTGGCCGGTCTGGTTCGAATCGTCGTCGATCGCCTGCTTGCCGAGGATCACCATTCCCGGCTGCTCCTCCTTCGCGATGGCGGCGAGGATCTTCGCCACCGCCAGCGGCTCGACCTCGTCGTCGCTCTGGACCAGGATCGCCCGGTCGGCACCCATCGCCAGCGCGGTGCGCAAAGTCTCCTGCGCCTTCACCGGCCCGATCGAGACCGCGACGATCTCGGTGGCGACGCCCTTCTCCCTGAGGCGGATCGCCTCCTCGACCGCGATCTCGTCGAACGGGTTCATGCTCATCTTGACGTTGGCGAGGTCGACCCCCGTCCCGTCCGCCTTCACCCGCGGCTTGACGTTGTAATCGATCACCCGCTTGACGGGCACGAGAAGCTTCATTCGCTTACCCTCTCTCCATCCCTGTTCCGTCACGCCAGCACAGGCTGGCATCCCAGCGAGAGTTCGCACCGGGGCCCCAGCCTTCGCCGGGGCGACGCGTGTATCAGGCCGCGTCCCTCACCGCGGCGACGATCTTTTTCGCGGCGTCGCCGAGATCGTTGGCCGGGACGATGGCGAGGCCGCTATCGGCGAGGATCTTCTTGCCTTCCTCGACATTCGTCCCTTCGAGCCGGACCACCAAAGGCACCTGCAGATCCACTTCCTTCGCGGCGGCGACGATGCCGTCGGCGATGATGTCGCAGCGCATGATGCCGCCGAAGATGTTGACCAGGATTCCCTTCACCGACGGATCGGAGAGGATGATCTTGAACGCGGCCGTCACCTTCTCCTTCGAGGCGCCGCCGCCGACGTCGAGGAAATTGGCGGGCTCGGCGCCATTCAGCTTGATGATGTCCATCGTCGCCATGGCGAGGCCGGCGCCGTTGACCATGCAGCCGATATTGCCGTCGAGCTTGACGTAGGCGAGGTCGTGCCTCGACGCCTCGACCTCCATCGGATCCTCCTCGGTGACGTCGCGCAGGGCTTCAAGATCGGGATGGCGGAAGGCGGCGTTGGCATCGAAGCTCATCTTCGCGTCGAGCACGACCAGCCGGCCGTCCTCGGTCGCGACCAGGGGATTGATCTCCAGCATCGCGCAGTCGAGCGTGACGAAGGCTTCGTAGAGCTGCTTCGCCAGCGCCTGCGCCTGCTGGTTGAGCGCGCCCTCCAGCTTGAGCGCGAAGGCGAGGGCGCGGCCGTGATGCGGCATGAAGCCCTGGACGGGATCGATGAGGATCGTCGTGATCCGCTCCGGCGTGTCGTGCGCGACCGTCTCGATGTCCATGCCGCCCTCGGTCGAGGCGACCATCGCCACCCGGCCCGAGCCGCGGTCGACGAGCAGAGCGAGATAATATTCCTTCGCGATGTCGACGCCGTCGGTGACGTAGAGGCGGTTGACCTGCTTGCCTTCCGGTCCGGTCTGCACCGTCACCAGGGTATTGCCGAGCATCTCGGCGGCATTGGCGCGCACCTCGTCGATGCTCTTCGCCAGGCGGACGCCGCCCTTGGCGTCGGGGCCGAGCTCGCGGAACCTGCCCTTGCCGCGGCCGCCGGCGTGGATCTGCGCCTTGACGACCCAGAGCGGCCCGGGGAGCTTGCTCGCCGCCGCGACGGCTTCCTCCGGATTCATCGCGGCATAGCCGGCGGGGACCGGAATGCCGTGCTTCGCCAGCAGCGCCTTGGCCTGATATTCGTGGACGTTCATGGCCCGGCCTTAGGGTCTGTACTCGGTTCCCGCAACGGGCGTGATCGTCCTTCGCACGACCCCCCTTCGGCGGTGGGCCGATGCCAAGGCTGTGGCTCAGCCCGCGGCGGCGGCCATCAGCTTGCGGCGGTCGAACAGGCCGAGCTGGTCCGCCTCGAAGCGGCCGATCAGCGCCGCATCCATGTCGTAAAGGGCGGCGAGCGGCGCGCAGCCGCGCCCGTCGCGCAGCAGCAGCCGGTTGAAGCCGCGATAGAATTCGCGCTTCTTCCACAATGCCGCCGCTTCGGCCTCGAACAGATCGTGCAGCGCCGCGCCGCCGAAGTCGCGCTGGCGGGTGAGCAGCAGAGCGGTGCGAATCGCGTCGGGAAGCGGCGATCCGCCGGTCGGGTGGAAAAAGCCGCCGCGCGCGCCGAGCTTCGCCACCCGGGCGCCGCCGATTCGCCAATAGGCGCCGAAATCGCCGCCGAGCGCCACCGGCACCGCTGCGCTCTCCTCGTGCTCCGCCGCGCCGCCTTTCCAGCCGCGCGCGGCGATATAATCGGCGATCGCCGCGCCCGCCGCCGCGGCATCGACTTCGGGGCCGGGGCCGTAATCCACCCGCTCGACAAGCAGCTCCCGGTCGCCGAACGGGGTCAGCGCGAAGAAGCCGCAAAGCTTCCCTTCGCCGAGCGTGGCGTCGACGATCACCGGCCGGTCGACCCGGTGCGGGGCCGAGAAGCGGCAGAGCCGGCCGAAGGAGCGCCGCCAGCCGAGCTCCAGCGTCGCCTGATGCGACCAGAAGCGGGCGTCGAGCGCGCCGTGGCCGAGGATCGTCTCGCCGCCCTGGAGGAGAAGGCTGGCGTCGCGCACCGCGACGATCTTGTCCTCGACCCGGATCTGCTCGGGCCGCAGCGCCTCGCGCAGGGCCGCCTCGATCCGTTCGGGGGTGATCGCGTGGCAGGCGAGCTTCAGCTTGCGGCTCCGGCCCGGAAAGGCGGTGTAGACCGAGTCCCAGCTCTCCGCGATCAGCGGCGCGACCAGCTCCCGTTCCTCGTCGGACAGGCTTTCGTCATAGAGCAGCAGGGTCCTCCTGCCGCCCAGGCCCTCGCCTTCGGGGACGAGCAGCAACGGCACTTCCGGCCGCAGCCGCGCCATCGCCAGCGCGGCGAGGCTCGCCGACACGCCGCCGCCCGCGATCAGCAGGCCGTGATTACGTCCCTTCACCATCAAGGCAGCCTCTACCGCCCAAACGGCTCCGAAACCATTCCCTCCGGCAGCCGCGCCGCGCCAGCGCCATTTTGGCACTGTTTTCAAGGGATTTCGTAACGCGACCGGAACCCTGCGCGCCGCCGGGGCTTCTACCAGCACCGCAACAGGGAGACTGCTCGTGGCATCCATTCGCCTCTGGGGCGCATCAGCGCTTGCCGTGACCTGCCTCGCCGCTGCCCCCGCCGCCGCCCAGCAATCCGGCGCCGACGATTCCTATCTCGACCGTCCCAACAGCCTCACCATCGGCGTCGGCGCCGCCTATCTGCCCTCCTACGAAGGGTCGGACGATTATGAATTCACGCCGGTCGCCCTCGCCTTCGGCAAGGTCGCCGGCTTCTCCTTCGCCACCCGCGGCAGCAGCCTCTCGGCCGATTTGATCCGCAGCGGGTCGGACGCGCCGGTCACCTTCCAGGTTGGACCGCTGGCCAACCTCCGGCTCAACCGGTCGAGCCGGATCAGGGACCCGCAGGTCAGGGCGCTCGGCAAGATCAAGCGGGCGGTCGAGCTCGGCGGCTATGCCGGCCTCAGCTTCAACAAGCTGCTCGACCCCTATGATTCGCTCAGCTTTCGCATCTCCTACAAGCATGACGTCAGCGGCGTGCACCGCGACGGCATCTGGGAGCCGACGCTCGAATATCAGACGCCGGTCAGCACCCGTACCTTCGTCATGCTCAGCGGCTCGGCGGAGCGCGTCGGCGATCGCTTTGCGCGCACCTATTTCAGCGTGACGCCGGCGGGATCGCTGCGCAGCGGCCTCCCGGTCTATAACGCCCATGGCGGGTGGAAGAACGTCCGCGCGACCCTGATGCTCGGCCAGGCGCTGACCGGCGACCTGCGCCATCCGGGCCTGTCGCTGTTCGCGGGGGTGAGCTACGGCCGCATGCTCGGCAATTTCCGGCGCAGCCCGATCGTGTCGGTGGCGGGCAGCCCCAATCAGTATCTGGCGACGGCCGGCCTCGCCTACAGCTTCTGAGGGGATTCCGTAGGAGGCTCGAAACGACCCCTTGCGGAGATCCTTCCCCATCGTCATCCGTGCCCCGAGCGTCACGAGGAGAGCCGAGCTTTGGCAAAATACGAGATTTGGGGAGATGACGGCACCGGCAAGACCGCCGTCCTCGCCTTCGCCAATGGCGAGATCCCGGAGGTCGGCGATACGATCCTGGTTCGCGGCGACGTTCGGGAGATCAACAGGGTATGGCGGCACCACGGCGGGCCACAGCCGATCAACCGCATCGGCGTAGGGCCGCCGCCCAGGGCCGCCGATGAAGGAGCCGGCAAGCCGGACTGACGCGCGAAGCCTCGAGGAACCACCGAAGCAGCCCTTCCGAGCTTCCCTCGCGCGGCATGGCGGAGTAGGAACGGGGCGTGAACGACGCTCCCGTCCGCAAGATCATCCATGTCGACATGGACGCCTTCTTCGCCTCGGTCGAGCAGCGCGACAATCCGGAGTTGCGCGGCAAGCCGATCGCCGTCGGCGGGGGCAGCGCGCGGGGCGTCGTCGCCGCGGCCAGCTACGAGGCGCGCAAATTCGGGGTGCGTTCGGCGATGCCGTCGGTGACGGCCAAGCGCCGCTGCCCGGACCTGATCTTCGTCCGGCCCCGCTTCGACGCCTATCGCGAGGTCTCGCACCAGATCCGCGCCATCTTCCAGGACTACACGCCGCATGTGGAGCCGCTGTCGCTGGACGAAGCCTATCTCGACGTCACCGTCGACCTGAAGGGGATCGGCATCGCCACCAGCATCGCCGAGGAGATCCGCGCCCGGATCCGCGCCGAGACCGGGCTCACCGCCTCGGCCGGCGTCTCCTACAACAAGTTCATCGCCAAGCTCGCCTCGGACCAGAACAAGCCCGACGGCCTCTGCGTCATCCCGCCGGCCAAGGGCGAGGCGTTCGTCGCGACTCTGCCGGTCCGCCGCTTCCACGGCATCGGCCCCAAGACCGCCGAGAAGATGGCGCGGCTGGGCATCGACACCGGCGCAGACCTGCGCGCCCAGAGCCTCGCCTTCCTCCAGCATCATTTCGGCAGCAGCGGGCCCTATTATCACGACCTCGCCCGCGGCATCTGCCATCGCCAGGTCAAGGCCGACCGTCCCTACAAATCGGTCAGCGCCGAGGACACGTTCCTCGAGGATCTGAGCGAGGCGGAGCCGTTGCTCGCCGAGCTGGAGCGGATCGGCCGCACCGTCTGGCGCCGCATCGCCGACAAGGGCCTGGCCGGCCGGACGGTGGTGCTGAAGGTCAAATATCAGGACTTCCGGATCGTCACCCGCTCGAAATCGCTGGAGCGGCGGGTGCGCGGCGAGGCCGAGTTCCTCGACATCGGCGCGCGGCTGCTGCGCGGCCTGCTGCCGCCTCCCAAAGGCATCCGCCTGCTCGGCCTGGGTCTCTCGAACCTCGACGAGCAACGGGAAGCGCCGGAGCCTCTGCTGCTCCCGCTCGACGCCGCCTGAAGAAGGCAGCGCCGGGCTTGCCTTGTCCTTTGCCGGCGGCTTAGTCGCGCCCCATGCTCGATGTGCAGGCCATTCCCTATCTTTTCCGTCCGGTCACCGAGGCCGATCTGCCGCTGCTCGCCCGCTGGCGGGCGATGCCGCACGTCGTCCGATGGTGGGGGGCGCCGGAGGAGGAGGCGGCGATCGAAGCGCTTCGCGACCCGCGGATCAACCTCTGGATCGTCGAGCATGCCGTGCCCGGTTTGGCGCCGCGCCCCTTCGCCTATGCCCAGGATTACGACCCCCATTCATGGGATCCGCACCCCTTTTCGCATCTGCCGCCGGGCTCCCGCGGCATCGATCAATATATCGGTGAGCCGGACATGGTCGATCGCGGCCACGGCTCCGCCTTCGTCCGCCTTCATTGCGAGACCCTGTTTGCCGCCGGCGCCCCGGCGATCGGCACCGATCCGAACCCGGATAACGGGCGGGCGATCCGCGCGTATCAGAAAGCCGGCTTCGCCGCCGTTTCGGGGCCGGTGGAGACGCGCTGGGGCCGGTCGATCCTGATGGAGCGGCGCCGCGAATGGTGAGGCCTGCCCGATGTCCGCTCAGTGCAGGGTCTCGCCGCGCTCCAGCATGGCGACATATTTCGCGACCCGGGCCGCCCGCGTCTCCGGCTTCCTCGCCTCGCCGATCCGGTAGAGGATGGCGTAAAGATTGCCGCCTTTGAGCGTGGCGAAGAAGGCGGCGGCCTTGGGGCTGGCGTCGAGCGCCGCCTGCAGATCCGGCGGCACCTCGGCTTCGCTCTGCGGCGCATAGGCATCGTCCCAGCGGCCGTCCGCTTTGGCTGCAGCGATCTCGGCCAGGCCCGCCGGCCGCATCCGCCCCGCCGCGATCAGCTCCAGCGCGCGCGCCCGGTTGCGCTCGGACCATTTGCTGCGTGGCCGCCGCGGCGTCAGCCGGATCAGCCAGCTCTCCTCGTCATATCGGTCGAGCTGGCCGTCGATCCAGCCGTAGCAGAGTAGGGCGTCGATCGCCTCCGGCTTCGAGACGCTGGCACGGCCGGACTCCTTCTTCGCGAGGCGGAGCCAGATGCCTTGGCTCGTCCGTCCTTCGGCCTGCAGCCAGGCCTCGAGCGCGGCGCGATCGGCGAAGCCCAGGATCGGCAGCCCCGCTTTCTCCTCCGGCATCGCGGGCGTCACGCCGCGCATTCGGGCAGGGCCCAGTCGATCGGCTTCTGCCCCCGGCTCAGCAGGAAGGTGTTCGCCCTGGAGAAATGGCGGCAGCCGAAAAAGCCGTTATGGGCCGAGAGCGGCGAGGGGTGCGGCGCCTTCAGCACCAGATGGCGGCCGCCGCGCTCGACGCTTTCGACGAACGCCGCCTTCTTCTGCGCATAGCTGCCCCAGAGCATGAACACGACCGGCTCCTCCTTCGCGGCGACCAGGCGGATAACCGCGTCGGTGAACCGCTCCCAGCCGCGCTCGCGATGCGAGGCGGCGGCGCCCATCCGCACGGTCAGCACGCTGTTGAGCAGCAGCACCCCCTGCTTCGCCCAATGTTCGAGGAAGCCGTGGCGCGCCGGCCCGATGCCGAGATCGCTCGCCATCTCCCTGTAGATGTTGACCAGGGAAGGCGGCAGCGGGACGTCCGGACGGACCGAGAAGCAGAGGCCGTGCGCCTGGTCTGGGCCATGATAGGGGTCCTGGCCGAGGATGACGACGCGCACCGCCTCGAGCGGAGTCAGATCGAGCGCGCGGAACCAGTCGCCGCCTCGGGGGAAGATACGCTTCCCCGCCGCCTTCTCGGCGACGAGGAAAGCGCGGAGCGAGGCCATGTAAGGGCTGTCGAACTCGCCCCTCAGCGGCTCCAGCCAGCTCTCGTGCAGCCTGACCTCGCTGGCCATATCCTGCGCAGCCGCGATCAGCCGCGGCGGTGCTTCGCCTTCCAGGCCTTCACCGCCGCCATCGTGTTGGCGACGTGGCTCTTATAATCCATGTCCGAAAAGGCGTAGATGATCTTGCCGTCCGGCGCGATCACATAGGAGGTGCGGCTGGCATAAGGCGCGCCTTCCTTCAGCTTGACGTCATAGGCAGCGATCGTCTCCGGCGTCGCGGTGGCGACGGGGAAGGCGTTGCGGCAATGCTCGGTCGAGAAGCGGGCGAGGGTCGGCTGATCGTCGGCCGACATGCCGATCACCTGCGCGCCGAGCTTCTTGAATTCGGCGGCCGAGTCCGAAAAGGCATGGGCTTCGAGCGTGCAGCCCTGGGTGAAGGCCTTGGGGTAGAAATAGAGGACCAGCGGGCCGTGGCGGAGCTGGTCCCGCAGGTGCAGCGCGAAGGGCTTGCCGGCGAGGGCGCCGGTGGTGGTGAAATCGGGTGCGGCCGCCCCTTCCCTGAGCGCGCCGATCGCGGCGGC
>JAXDOV010000142.1:0-5461 GCA_034668705.1 Sphingomonadales bacterium | reverse complement strand
CCCATTATCATATCCAGCTGGAAGCCGAGCTCGCCGACCTCCACGGCAAGGAAGGGGCTTTGCTCTTCACCTCGGGCTATATCTCGAACGAGGCGACGCTCGCGACCCTGGGCAAGATCCTGCCCGGCTGCATCATCTTCTCCGACGAGCTGAACCACGCCTCGATGATCGCCGGCATCCGCACCTCGGGCTGCGAGAAGCGCGTCTTCCGTCACAACGACCTCGAGCATCTCGAGGAGTTGCTGGCGGAAGCGGATCCGGAGGCGCCGAAGCTGATCGCCTTCGAGAGCGTCTATTCGATGGACGGCGACGTCGCGCCGATCGCCGCCATTTGCGACCTCGCCGACAAATATGCCGCCATCACCTATCTCGACGAGGTCCATGCGGTCGGCATGTACGGCCCGCGCGGCGGCGGCATTTCTGAGCGCGACGACGTCGCCCGCCGGGTGACGATCATCGAGGGGACGCTGGGCAAGGCGTTCGGGGTAATGGGCGGCTATGTCGCGGCGGACCGCAACATCATCGACGTGGTGCGCAGCTATGCGCCCGGCTTCATCTTCACCACCTCGCTGTCGCCGGTGCTGGTCGCCGGCGCGCTGGCCAGCGTCCGCCACCTCAAGCAATCCTCGGCCGAGCGCGAAGGCCAGCAGGCGAGCGCGGCGAAGCTGAAGGCGATCTTCGCCGAGGCGAGGCTGCCGGTGATGCCGTCGACCACCCACATCGTGCCGCTGATGGTCGGCTGCCCGATCATGGCGAAGAGGATCAGCGACATCCTCCTCGCCGAATACGGCGTCTACGTGCAGCCGATCAATTACCCGACCGTCCCGCGCGGCACCGAGCGGCTGCGCTTCACCCCCGGCCCCAGCCACTCGGAAGAGATGATGCACGAGCTGGCCAAGGCGCTGGCCGAGATCTGGGACCGGCTGGAGATGAGGCTCGCGGCGTGAGCCGCATTCCGGTTCGCTGAGCCGAAGTCGGCTGGAGACGCGGCCGGCGAGCTGCTAGCCGGGCGCCGGTGTCCTTCCTCCATCTCGCCCTCCTGTTCGCCGCCGCGGTCGCGGCCGGGGCGTTCAACGCGCTGGCGGGCGGCGGATCGATCTTCACCTTTCCGGCGCTGATCGCGGCCGGCGTGCCGCCACTCGTCGCCAACGTCACCAACACCGTCGCGCTCTGCCCCGGCTATGTCGGCGGCGCGCTCGCCCAGCGACGGGACCTGGCCGGCCAGGGGCGGCGGATGATCGTCCTGCTGCCCGCCGCCACTCTCGGCGGAGTCGCCGGGGCCATGCTGCTGACGCGGACCAGCGAGGGGATCTTCGAGGCGCTGGTCCCGGTCCTCGTCGTCGGGGCCTGCGCCCTGCTCGCGGTGCAGGACCGGGTGCGGGCGCTGCTGCAGCGGCGCTCGGCGCGGATCGCACTCGGCTGGGCGGTCGTTCCCATAGTCCTCGCCGCCATTTACGGCGGCTATTTCGGAGCCGGCCTCAGCGTCGTCTATCTCGCAATGATCGGCCTTGCGATCGACGACAATCTGACGCGGCTCAATGCGCTGAAGCAGGCGATGGCGCTGGCGACCAACGTCGCTGCGGCGATCTTCTTCGCGGCGACGGCGCGGGTGGTGTGGCCCGCCGCCGCGGCGATGGCGATCGGCGCGTTGCTGGGCGGAGCGGCCGGCGGACGGCTGGCGAGCGTGGTCAGGCCCTCGACCTTGCGGGCGATGGTCATCGTCGTCGGGCTGGCGATCGCAATCTTCTTCGTCCTGCGCCGGTGGCTCTAGTCGTTGTCGCCGGTCCCCCGCCCCCATTTCGCCATCCGCCGCGTCACCACCAGGCCCGGCAGCACCGGCAGCCACAGCGTGAAGCCGCGCAGCAGCAGGGTCGCCGCGAGGGCCGGCTCGAACGGGGTGCCGAGCAGGCGGAGCATGCCGGTGCACGCGCCTTCGAAGGCGCCGAGGCCGAGCGGCACCGGCCCCAAAGTCACCACGATCTGGGCGATGATCAGGGCGATATAGGCGCTGGAGAATGGCTGGGGGCTGTCCAGCGCCAGCAGGCAGGCGGCCAGGGTGGCGGCGTCGGCGAGCAGGACGAGGCCGTTGAGCAAGGCGACCTCGATCAGCAGGGCCTTGTCGCGGAGCAGGCCGGACGGCGCCTCGCCGACCGTCTCCATCATCCGCCGCAGCGGCCCGATCCGCGCCATCCAGGCGGGCAAGGGCCGCCGGCCGCGCCGCCGCAGCCAGAGCGCGAAGGCGGGGATGACGAAGGCGACGACGAGGAACAGGCTGACGGTGCCGCCGATCAGCAGGGTCGCCTTCTGCTGCCACCAGAGCAGCACCAGCGCGATCACGCCCATCAAGGCGAAGCCCGCATAATAGCCGATCATCGACAGGATCAGCGCCGCCGCCGCAGTGCCGCGCGGGATGCCGCAGACGATCAGCCGGTCGACCATCAGTACGTTGCCGCCCATGCCCGCCGCCGGCACCGCCTGATCGGTGAATAATTTGGCGAGGGCGAGGCCGAACAGCCGGCGCAGCGACAGCTTCGATCCGCCGGCCTTCAGCACGACGTACCAGCCGGCGGCGACGAGCAGGTAGGTCAGGACCTGCAGCCCGAAGGCCGCCAGCAGCCAGATCGGATGGGCCCGGCGAAGCAGGGCGCCGAAGGTGCGTATCTGGCCGAAATGAAGCGCCGCGCCGACGATCGCCGCGAGCAGCAGGAGCGCCAGCGCCCAGCGCCGCCAATTGCCGCCGCGCGGTCTCTCCCCCTCCCCCTTCGCCCCAGCGGCCGTCGCCATCTCGTCTCCTCGGCGGCAGAACAGCAGGAGGACGAGACCGTTCCCGCAATTCCTTGTGGCCAAGAGGCTGCCTCTCCCCTAGAAAATAGGCTTCAACGCACTGCAGGAGTCAGCATGGCCGAGCGGATCGCCATCGTATCCGATCATGCCGCTTACGAGATGAAGACGGTGCTCGCCGATCATCTCCGCAGCGAAGGTTATGACGTGCTCGACCTCGGCACGACCTCCACCGACAGCGTCGACTATCCCGATTACGGCTATCGCATGGCCGATGCGATCGCCTCCGGCCGGGCGGCGCGCGGCATCTCGTTATGCGGGTCCGGCATCGGCATCTCGATCGCGGTCAACCGCCACCCCGCCTGCCGCTGCGCCAGGGTGTCGGACGGCCTTTCCGCCCGGCTTGCCCGCGAGCATAACGACGCCAACGTCCTCGCTCTGGGGGCGCGGCTGATCGGCATCGAGACCGCCAAGGACTGCGTCGCCCAGTTCCTCGCCACCCCCTTCGCCGGCGGCCGCCACCAGGGCCGCATCGACAAGCTTACCCACCCCGTCTTCGCCAAGGAGCCCGCATGAGCAGCCGTCCCGCCTTCGACTTTCCCGTCAGGTCGCCCGGCTTCTTCACCGACCGGCTGCATGAGGCGGACCCCGCCATCGCCGAGGCCATCGATCTCGAGCTGCGCCGCCAGCAGGACAAGATCGAGCTGATCGCCTCGGAGAACATCGTCTCGCGGGCGGTGCTGGAGGCGCAGGGCTCCGTCCTCACCAACAAATATGCCGAGGGCTATCCGGGCCGCCGCTATTATGGCGGCTGCGAATATGTCGATATCGTCGAGACGCTGGCGATCGACCGGGCGAAGCAATTGTTCGGCGCCAATTTCGCCAACGTGCAGCCCAATTCCGGCAGCCAGATGAACCAGGCGGTGTTCCTGGCCCTGCTCCAGCCGGGCGACACCTTCATGGGGCTGGACCTCAATTCGGGTGGGCATCTGACCCACGGCTCCCCGGTCAACATGTCCGGCAAATGGTTCCGGCCGGTCTCCTACGGCGTGCGCCGCGACGACCAGTTGCTCGACATGGACGCGATCGCGGCGCTGGCGCGCGAGCACCGGCCGAAGCTGATCATCGCCGGCGGCACCGCTTATTCGCGCATCTGGGATTTCGAGGCCTTCCGCCGCATCGCGGATGAGGTCGGCGCGTATCTGATGGTCGACATGGCCCATTTCGCCGGCCTGGTGGCGGGCGGCGTCCATCCCAATCCGGTGCCGCACGCCCATGTCGTGACCTCCACCACCCACAAGTCGCTGCGCGGCCCGCGCGGCGGCCTGATCCTCGCCAATGACGAGGAGATCGCCAAGAAGATGAACAGCGCCGTCTTCCCCGGCCTCCAGGGCGGGCCGCTGATGCACGTCATCGCCGCCAAGGCGGTGGCGTTCGGCGAGGCGCTGCGGCCGGACTTCAAGGCCTATGCGCGCAGCATCGTCGACAATGCCCGGGCGCTCGCCGATTCGCTGCAGAAGGAGGGCCTCGACATCGTCTCCGGCGGCACCGACAACCACCTCCTGCTCGTCGACCTGAGGCCCAAGCAGGCCAAGGGCAAGCATGCCGAGAAGGCGCTCGATCGCGCCTTCATCACCTGCAACAAGAACGGCATCCCGTTCGACCCGGAAAAGCCGTTCGTGACCTCGGGGATCCGCCTGGGCACGCCGGCCGGCACCACCCGCGGCTTCGGCCCGGCCGAGTTCCGCGAGATCGGCGGGATGATCGCCGAAGTCGTCGAGGGGCTGCGCAAGAACGGCGAAGCCGGCGACGGCCAGATCGAAGCCTCCGTCCGCGGCCGGGTCGAGACGCTCTGCGCGCGTTTCCCGATCTACCAAGGCGCCTGATGCTTGCCGCGCGCGCCGACATGGAGCGGGTCTCCGACATTGACCGCGCGGAGTCCGAGGCCGGCCCGCTCCCCCTCCCAACCACCCACGAGGATATCATGTCGGGTGGTTGGGAGGGGGAGCCGGCCGGTGCCGACTTCGCGTACGAGCTCCGCCACCCGGCAATGACGGCGAGCGAGCGATAAACCCGAATGCGCTGTCCGTTCTGCTCCCACGAAAACAGCCAGGTGAAGGACAGCCGTCCGAGCGAGGACGGCGCCTCGATTCGCCGCCGCCGCCAATGCGAGGATTGCGGCGCCCGCTTCACCACCTTCGAGCGGGTGCAGCTGCGCGACCTCAACGTGGTGAAGTCGGGCAATCGCCGCGAATCGTTCGACCGCACCAAGCTCGAACGCTCGATCGCCATCGCCTGCCGCAAGCGGCCGGTGCCGCCGGAGCGGATCGAGAAGCTCGCTTCCTCGATCCAGCGCCAGGTCGAGACCAGCGGCGAGAGCGAGATCGATTCGAGCCGGATCGGCGGTATGGTGATGGACGGCCTGAAGGCGCTCGACCCCGTCGCCTATATCCGCTTCGCCTCGGTCTATAAGGACTTCCGCGAAGCGCGCGATTTCGAGGAATTCGCGGGGACGGTCGGCGAGGCCGGGAGCGAGTGAGCCCTTCCCCTCCGGCGATCGTGCTGGTGCGGCCGCAGCTTGGCGAGAATATCGGCAAGGCGGCGCGGGCGATGCTGAATTTCGGGCTGTCCGACCTGAGGCTGGTGAGCCCGCGCGACGGCTGGCCCAATCCGAGCGCCG
>JAXDOV010000141.1:0-5623 GCA_034668705.1 Sphingomonadales bacterium | reverse complement strand
CTGGTGAAGGCCCTGTTCAAGATGGGCACGCCGGTCACCATCACCGAGACGATCGACCAGGATACGGCCGAGCTGCTGATCGAGGAATTCGGCCACCGCATGGTGCGCGTCAGCGAATCCGACGTCGACATCCAGGCCGAGGCCGACGTCGACGCGCCCGAGTCGCTGCAGTCGCGCCCGCCGGTCGTCACCATCATGGGCCATGTCGACCACGGCAAGACGTCGCTGCTGGACGCGATCCGCGGCGCCAATGTCGTCTCCGGCGAGGCGGGCGGAATCACCCAGCATATCGGCGCCTATCAGGTCGTCCTGCCGGACAAGTCGAAGATCACCTTCCTCGACACGCCGGGCCACGAGGCCTTTACCGAGATGCGCGCCCGCGGCGCCAACGTCACCGACATCGTCGTGCTGGTGGTGGCGGCCGATGACGGGCTCAGGCCGCAGACGATCGAGGCGATCAACCACACCAAGGCCGCCGGCGTGCCGATGATCGTCGCAATCAACAAGATCGACAAGCCGGGCGCCAATCCGCAGAAGGTCCGCGAGGAGCTGCTCCAGCACGAGGTGATGGTCGAGGACATGGGCGGCGACGTCCAGGACGTCGAAGTCTCGGCGCTGAAGAAGACCAATCTCGACAAGCTGCTCGAGGCGATCGCCCTCCAGGCCGAATTGCTCGAGCTCAAGGCGAATCCGGACCGGCCGGCCGAGGGCGCGGTCATCGAAGCCAGGCTCGACAAGGGCCGCGGGCCGCTGGCGACCATGCTGGTCCAGCGTGGCACGCTGAAGGTCGGCGATATCTTCGTCGTCGGCGCGATCAGCGGCAAGGTCCGCGCGATGATCGACGACAAGGGCCGCCAAGTGAAGGAAGCGGGTCCGTCCGTCCCGGTCGAGGTGCTCGGCCTGTCCGGCGTCCCCTCCGCCGGCGATACTCTGACCGTGGTCGAGAACGAAGCGCGCTCCCGCGAAGTCGCCGAATATCGCCAGACCCTGCTCGACCGGAAACGGACGACCAATGCTCCGGTCACCCTCGAGAACATGTTCGCCTCCCGGGCCAGCATGGCGATCGAATTCCCGCTTGTCATCAAGGCCGACGTCCAGGGTTCGGTCGAGGCGATCGTCAATGCGGTCAATCGCATCTCGACCGAGGACATCAAGGCGCGGGTGCTCCATGCCGGCGTCGGCGCCATCACGGAAAGCGACGTCATCCTCGCCAGCGCGTCCAAGGCGCCGATCATCGGCTTCAACGTCCGCCCCAACGCCAAGGCGCGCGAGGTCGCCGAGCGGACCCGCGTCGAGTTCCGCTATTACGACGTCATCTACCATCTCACCGATTGGGTGAAGCAGGCGATGGCGGGCGAGCTCGGGCCGGAGATCATCGAGACGGTGGTCGGCCGCGCCGAGGTCAAGGAGGTCTTCCCGGCGGGCAAGAAGGACAAGGCGGCGGGCCTGCTGGTGCTCGAAGGCGTGCTCCGCAAGGGCCTGCACGCGCGGCTCACCCGCGAGGACGTCATCGTCTCCAAGACCACCATCTCGTCGCTGCGGCGGTTCAAGGACGACATCGCCGAAGTGCGGGCCGGCCTCGAATGCGGCGTGCTTCTCGCCGACACGAACGACATCAAGCCGGGCGACCATCTCGAGGTGTTCGAGGTCGAGGAGCGGGCGCGGACGCTTTGAGCAAGGCGGCAGCGCTTCGCCTTTCCGCTGCGGCGCTGCTCCTTCTCGCCGGTGCATGGCTGGGCTGGTGTGCCACCACCATCCGCTCTGAAGGGTCGGCTAGCTTCACCGATATTCAGGTGAGAACGATCGACGAGGCATGGGTGCATCGCGGCTGGATCGGGACCTATCACACGGGCAGCTGTTGCATTCGCACTTGGACTTTCAGGCAGACCCGTCGGGGCGCGGAGCTCAATCTTGTGCCCATGACGAGCTTCGATCCATTGATGCTGCCGGGGCTGGATCGCCTTGGTACCACTGCCTATCGGGAAGCGCTGTTCGACATTCCTCCCGATGTTCGATCCGTAACGTTCGGGACTGATCGCAGGTTGATCTGGAGCCGAGGCAGAGATGCAGCGCAACGAAACCTCTGAAGGCCGATCCGTCCGCCTGCTCCGCGTCGGGGAGCAGGTGCGCCATGCCTTGTCCGACATATTGATGCGCGGCGACGTCCATGACGAGGTGCTCGCCAGCCATCTCGTCTCGGTCACCGAGGTGCGGATGTCGCCCGATCTGCGTCACGCCACCGTGTTCGTGAAGCCCCTGCTCGGCCAGGAGGAGGCGATCGTGCTGAAGGCGCTGAGGACCCACACCGCCTTCCTGCAGCGCTCGGTCGCCGCCCGGGTGAACACCAAATATGCGGCGAAGCTGAAGTTCCTCGCCGATGAGAGCTTCGACCAGGGCAGCCATATCGACGCGTTGCTCCGCGCCCCGAAAGTGGCGCGGGATCTGGGGACCGACGAGGAAGCGTGACGCTCGGCGATGCCATGTCAGAGGCCGACCTCCGCCTGGAGCCGCTGGCCGAGGCGCACCGCGCGGCGCTGAAGGCGGCCTGCGCCGAGGATCCCGAAATCTGGTCGATCTACGCCGTCTCCTACGATCCCGACCATTTCGACGCCGGCTTCGACCGATTGATGTCGCGCCCGGACGGCCAGGCCTTCGCGATCTTCAGCGGCGCCGAGCTGGCCGGGATGAGCGCCTATCTCGGCATCGACGCGCCGCGCGGCGTGCTCGAGATCGGCAACACCTATTACGTGCCGAAGCTGCGCGGCACCGGCTTCAACCGCCGGGTCAAGGATCTGATGATCGGCCGCGGGATCGATTGCGGCTTCCGCCGCATCGAGTTCCGCGTCGACCGCCGCAACGCCCGCTCGCAGGCGGCGATGGCGAAGCTCGGCGCGGTGCGCGAAGGCGTGATCCGGGCGGAGCGCATCACCTGGACCGGCCATGTCCGCGACACCGTTCTGTTCTCGATTCTCGCCGAGGAATGGCAACGCTCATCCGCGGTTAAGCGATGATCGGAAACAATCCTCGTAATCATCAGAGGAGGATCGCATGCTGGGATCGTTCTTGCTTGCCGCTCTGATCGGAGCTTCGCCGGCGCCGCCTGCCGGACGGGAGACGGTCATCCCCCGGATCCGCGGTTTCCTGGAGTGGGTCGCCGACGGCAAGCAGGGTGTCTATATCCGCGGCGATACCGGCCAATGGTATTACGCCCGGACCGAGGCGCCCTGCGCGCGTCTCAGGCCGCATGCCGCCGTCAGCTTCGTCGGGGCGGTCCAGAACCAGCTCGACCGCTACGGCGCCATCGTCGCCGAGGGGTGGCGGTGCCAGCTTGCCAGCGTCGTCGAATCCGGCCCGCCGCCGGGGCTTCGCCGCCACCCGCGCTAGCCTGTATCGATATTCGAAGGGGGCGCATGGGACCTCCTCTCCAAGCGGTGCGGGAGGGCGTGATCCAGGCTGAACGCACCACCCGGGCTGGCCATGTCCGCGACACCGTGCTTTTCTCGATCATGGCCGGGAAATGGGGAAGAGAGTCGGATGTCTCCTGACAATATCGTGTTTCAGGTCGCGACCTGGCTGATCCCGCTGGTCGTTGCGATCGTGCTGCACGAAATCGCGCACGGCTGGGTGGCGAACGCCTTCGGCGACCCGACCGCGCGGCGGAAGGGCCGGCTAAGCCTCAATCCGCTCCGCCACGTCGATCCGATCGGCACGATCGCCTTGCCGCTTTTCCTGGCGGTGGCGGGCGCCCCGGTCTTCGGCTGGGCGAAACCGGTGCCGGTGGTCGCGCGGCGGATGCGCAACCCGCGGCTGCACATGGTCCTGGTGGCACTGGCGGGGCCGGGCATGAACCTGCTCCTCGCAATTGCGGGCGCGCTCCTCCTCGGCGCGTTGCTCATCCGCCCAGCATCGGGCCTGGCCTGGCTTTTCCTCGCGCTCAATCTTTTCAATTTCGTCGCGATCAACATCTTCCTCGCCGTCTTCAACATGCTGCCCATTCCTCCGTTCGACGGCGGCCATGTCGTCGAAGGGCTGCTGCCGCCGCGGGCGGCGGTGCATTATGCCAAGCTCCGGCGGTATGGCCTGCTCCTGTTCGTCGTTCTGCTGTTCCTGCTGCCGCAGGTCTTTCCCGCGGCGAATATCGTCGATCGGGTGGTGCGGCCGCCGGTGGACTGGCTGACGGGTGCGATGCTGCCCGGCTTCCGGTAGGGCGGCGGGCGATGGCCAAGCTCTATTTCTACTACGCGTCGATGAATGCGGGCAAGTCGACCGTGCTGCTGCAGACCGATTTCAACTATCGCGAGCGGGGCATGGGGACGATCCTCTACACCGCCGCCATCCACGACCGCTCGGGCCAGGGCATCATCGACAGCCGCATCGGCATCACCGCCAAGGCGAACACGTTCGAGCCGGCCACCGACCTCCGCGCGGAGGTCGAGGCGGCGCTCCGCAGGCAGCCGGTCCATTGCGTGCTGGTCGACGAGGCGCAGTTCCTCAGCCGCGAGCACGTCCTCCAGCTCGCCACGATCTGCGACGAGCTCGACGTGCCGGTGCTCTGCTACGGCCTGCGCACCGACTTCCAGGGCAATCTGTTCGATGGAAGCGCGACCCTCCTGGCGCTGGCCGACAAGCTGGTCGAGCTGAAGGCGGTCTGCGAATGCGGTCGGAAGGCGACGATGAACCTGCGTGTCGACCAGGAGGGGCGCGCGGTCCGGGCCGGCGCCCAGACCGAGATCGGCGGCAACGACCGCTATGTCGCGCTCTGCCGCCGTCACTTCATGGAGCGGCTGAAGGAGGCGGAGCTGCGCCAGCTCCGCTTCACGCTCGCCGATACCGTCGCCGCGAAGCGCTGATGCACGGCTGGCTGGTGATCGACAAGCCGATCGGGCCCGGCTCGACGCAGATCGTCTCGGCGGTGAAGCGCGCATTGCGCGAAGGCGGTTATGCGAAGGTGAAGGTGGGCCATGGCGGCACGCTCGATCCGCTGGCGAGCGGCGTGCTGCCGATCGCGCTAGGCGAGGCGACCAAGCTCTCCGGCCGCATGCTGGACGCCGACAAGATCTACGAATTCACCATCGCCTTCGGCGCGGAGACCGACACGCTCGATGCGGAGGGGACAGTGGTGGCGCGGTCGGACCTGCGGCCGACCCTGGCGGAGGTGGAGGCGGCGCTACCCCGCTTCACCGGCGCGATCGAGCAGGTGCCGCCGGTTTATTCCGCCCTGAAGGTGGAGGGGAAGCGGGCTTACGACCTGGCGCGAAGTGGGGCCGAGGTGGAGATGAAGCCGCGGAGCGTGACGGTGCACAGGTTGGAAGTGAAGAAGGAAGACCCTCATCCCAACCTTCTCCCGCAGGCGGGAGAAGGAGCAGGCAGGCGCGGGTCGCTTGCTTCTCCCTCTCCCGCTTGCGGGATGGATCGCATGGCTGCTTCCCCCGGAAGCAGCCTAAGAGGCGATCCATGGGAGGGTGAGGGTCTTCTTCTTTCTTCCGTCACCCTCACTGCCCATGTCTCCAAGGGCACCTATATCCGCTCGCTCGCCCGCGACATCGCGCTGGCCTTGGCAACGCGCGGCCACGTCACCATGTTGAGGCGGCTGAAGGCCGGCCCCTTCACCCTCGACGGGGCG
>JAXDOV010000140.1:0-14468 GCA_034668705.1 Sphingomonadales bacterium | reverse complement strand
TCGGCCGCGAGAAGAACGAAGGCACCAAGCTCTTCCAGATCTCCGGCCATGTGAACAAGCCCTGCGTCGTCGAGGATGCGATGTCGGTGCCGTTCCGCGAGCTGATCGAGCGCCATGCCGGCGGCGTCCGCGGCGGCTGGGACAACCTTCTCGCCGTCATCCCCGGCGGCTCGTCGGTGCCGCTGGTCCCGGCGCACGAGATCATCGACGCGCCGATGGATTTCGACGGGCTGCGCGACCTCAAATCCGGGCTCGGCACCGCCGCGGTCATCGTCATGGACAAGTCGACCGACGTGGTGAAGGCGATCGCCCGCATCTCCTATTTCTACAAGCATGAGAGCTGCGGCCAGTGCACGCCCTGCCGCGAGGGCACCGGCTGGATGTGGCGGGTGATGGAGCGGCTGGTCGAAGGCAATGCCGAGATCGGCGAGATCGACATGCTGTGGGACGTGACCAAGCAGGTCGAGGGCCACACTATCTGCGCGCTCGGCGACGCTGCCGCCTGGCCGATCCAGGGCCTGATCCGCCACTTCCGCCCCGAGATGGAGCGGCGGATCGAGGAACGCCGCGGCCGGACGCTGGAGGCGGCGGAATGACGGCTCCTCCGGTTTTGTTGCTGGCTGCCATGGTCCTCGCCCCCGCGGTCGCGGCGGCGAAGCCACCTGAGGGCCCGCGCGTGATCGAGGTTGCCGATCTGGCCGCCCTTCAGGCACGGGCGCGCTGTCTCGTCGCGAAGGGACCGCGGATCGAGCAGATCCTCACCACGGACATGGGCTCGCCCCAGGAAATGATGTTGTTCATGGAGGTCGAGCCGCCGACCCGCTGCTTCCGGAATGCACCCGTCGATATGCCCAAGGTCCATCCCGGCGCCACGCGCGGCGCGATCATCGAAGCGCTGCTGCTGCGGGATTTTTCCGCTATCGGTCGCAGGCGGGGCGCTCACGTGGCTACCACGGTCGTGCGTCCTGCCGTTGACTTGCCGAGGACGCAGAAATGGGCGCGAGCCCATGCGGCAGCGCGATCCTATGAATCGGCGTTGCTGGCCGTTGGAGAATGCACCGTGCGCTCGGACCCGACCTCGTCATTCGCGCTTTTCGGCACAGATATCGGCAGTCCGGAGGAGAAGGCGGCGATCCAAATGCTGACGCCCGCTCTCAGCCAGTGCCTGCCGCAAGGTTTCGAGTTCAACATGCGGATTCCCGCCATGCGATCGGTGCTTGCCGAGGCCGCCTATCGAGTGTCGGCGTCCAGCACCCAGCAGGTGGGGGGATGAGCGTGTTGAACCCCTTTCAGCGGCCGACATCGAAACTGGCGTTCGTCCTCGCGACGATGGCGGCGCTCGTCGGCGCCGGCCCGGCCGCCGCGGATCCGGCTCCCGGCGTTGCGTCAGCACAGGCGTCCTGGGCCGCCAAACCGCCGCCCAAGCTTCCCGACAACATGATCGTCACGCTCGATCGGTTCAGCGACATGAGCCGCTGCATCGCGACCAGGCGATGGGATGAGGCGCGGCCGTTGTTCGACACCAGGATCGACTCCCCCGAGCAGGAACCGATCCTGCGGCGGATCACGGGCGGCGCCAAGGGCTCGCCCTGCGGCGTCACCGAGCTGATGCGGCTGACCACGTCGATGCTGCGCGGCGGCATCGCCGAAGCGCGCTACCGCTATGTCTATGGCAATGCGCCGCCGCCGCCCCCGCTTGCGGTCGAGGTGGCCCCGGCGCCGGAGAGATCATCCTTCATTTGGGTCGGGTTCAACCAGGAGAGCGGCCTCGGGCGCATCCACGGTTTCGCGACCTGCCTTGCCGAGCGCGAGCCGGGCGGCGTTCACGCGCTGCTGATGACGCGCTGGGGCTCGAAGGACGAGAGGACGGCCGATCAGGCGCTGAGCCGCCGCTTCGGAGAGTGTCTCCGACCGAATGAGACTCTCAAGGCGAACAGCCTGACCTTGCGCCCATGGCTCGCCGAGGCGCTCTACCAGAATGTCCGAAGGGTGAAACCCGATGTCTGAGGTCAGGGCCGAGGGCCGTATCATCCGCACGTCGGGCGCAATGAAGGCTGTTTTTTTCGCTCCCTTGCTCGTCCTGTCGGCGGCCGCGGCGGCCCAGGCCCCACGGGTCAGCTACGAGATGCCGTCGCCGGAGCCGATCGCGGTCAAGATCATGGCCAGCTTCACCTCCTGTCTGGTGGCGCGCGACAGCCGGACCGCCGAAGCCTTGCTGGCCGCCGATTTCACGACCCGCGACTATCGCGACCGGCTGCAGGACTTCAGCCACAAATATAACGGCTGCCTGTCCGGCGGCCGTCTGCGCTTCAACCAGCTCGCTTTCGCCGGCGATCTCGCCGAGGCGCTGATGCGCCGCCGCCAGCTCTCCGCCGACCGCCTCGCCGAGGCCGCGCAGGCCGAAGTCGCGGCCCGCGGCCCGGCGCCGACCCTGGCGAGATGCGTCGCCGAAAAGCAGCCGCGCGAGGTCTTCGCCCTGTTCGCGACGCCCCATGCCAGCGACGAGGAGCGCCGGGCGCTGATGGCGCTCAGGGAGTCGCTCCCTCCCTGCACGCCCGCCAACCAGACCTCGGTGTTCAACACCGTCGGCCTGCGCGCGATGCTGGCGCTCGCCGCTTACCACCTCGTCACCGACGGTCCGCCGCCGTCGGCAGGGAATTAGAGCGATGGCGAAGCTCGACAGGGAGCCGATTGGGCGGCCGAAGGTCAGGAAGGCGTCGAGGGCCTTCGCCGTGGCGCTCGCAAGCGCGGCGACCCCCGCCGCGGCGGCGGATCGGCCAACGCCCGCGGCTCTCCAGATGACCTACGACATGGCGGCGTGCATGGTAAAGCATCTGCCGGCGCGGTCGCGGCGGGTTCTTGCTTACGTTCCGGGCTCCGAGGAAGCATTCCAGGCGTTCTTCGCCGCCAATCCGGCCGATTGCCTTTCCGAAGGTGACGTCGCCCTCAAGCTCAAGGGACCGTTCCCGAGAGGAGCGATCGCCGAGCTCCTTCTCCTTCGCGATTTCTCGGCCATCGGCGTGCCGAAAGCGGCAAAGATCTCGCCGGTCTTTGCCACACCCGATACGGCGAGCCTGGCACGGCTGAAGCCGCGGGCGAAGCAGGAGCTGGCAAGCCTCGCCGTTGCCGAGTGTGTCGTTCGCACGGAGCCTCAGAAGAGCTTCGCCTTGTTCGGCACCAGGATCGGATCGCCCGAGGAGAAAGCGGATATCGAAGCGCTCATCCCGGCGTTGGGACGCTGCGTCCCGGCCACAGCGGGCGTGGACATGGAGATGGCGGCGCTGCGCGCCTATCTGGGTGAGGCCGCCTATCGCGTCTCCTTTACCCTTAGCCAAAGAGTGTCAGGCTGATGCCCAGAGTGAAGGTCGACGGCGTCGAGATCGAGGTTCCGCAGGGGGCGACCGTGCTCCAGGCGTGCGAGCTGGCGGGGAAGGAGATTCCGCGCTTCTGCTATCACGAGAGGCTGACGATCGCCGGCAATTGCCGGATGTGCCTGGTCGAGGTGAAGCCGGGGCCGCCCAAGCCCCAGGCCTCCTGCGCGCTGCCGGCCGCGGACAATCAGGAGATCTTCACCCAGACGCCGATGGTCAGGAAGGCGCGCGAAGGGGTGATGGAGTTCCTGCTCATCAACCATCCGCTCGACTGCCCGATCTGCGACCAGGGCGGCGAATGCGACCTCCAGGACCAGGCGATCGCCTATGGCCGCGGCCATTCGCGCTTCGAGGAGAACAAGCGGGCGGTCACCGAGAAATATATGGGCCCGGTGGTCAAGACGATCATGACCCGCTGCATCCAGTGCACGCGCTGCGTGCGCTTCGCCGAGGAGGTCGCCGGGGTCGAGGAGATCGGGGCGGTCGGCCGCGGCGAGAACATGCAGATCACCTCCTATCTGGAGGGGGCGGTGACGTCTGAGCTGAGCGGCAACGTCGTCGACCTCTGCCCGGTCGGCGCGCTCGTCTCCAAGCCGTACAGCTTCGAGGCGCGGCCCTGGGAGCTGCGCAAGGTGCCGGCGATCGACGTCATGGACGCGGTCGGCACCAACATCCGCCTCGACCACCGTTTCCGCGAGGTGATGCGCGCGCTGCCGCGGATCAACGAGGACGTCAACGAGGAGTGGGCGCATGACAAGACCCGCCATTGCGTCGACGGCCTGGTCCGCAACCGGCTCGACCGGCCGTGGGTGAGGAGGGGCGGCAAGCTCCAGCCGGCGAGCTGGGACGAAGCCTTTGCCGCGATCGCGAAGGCGCTGAAGGGCAAGGGCGGCGATCAGGTCGCGGGCCTGGCCGGCGATCTCCAGGATCTGGAATCCATGTTCGCGCTGAAGGCGCTGCTGAACGGGCTCGGCTCGACGCTCCACGAATGCCGCGTCGACGATGCCCGCTTCGACGTCTCGACCCCCGCCGCCTATCGCTTCAATTCGACCATTGCCGGTATCGAGACGGCGCCCGCCATCCTCCTCGTCGGCGCCAATCCGCGCTGGGAGGCGCCTTTGGTCAACACCCGCATCCGCAAGGCGGTGAAGGCGGGGGCGAAGGTCTTCCGCATCGGTCCGCCAGTCGATCTCACCTACCCGGTCACCGATCTCGGCGACGATCTGGCGCTGCTCGGCAAGCTGCCGAAGGAGGTGGGCGAGGCGTTCGAGGGCAGGGAGAATGAAGCGGTCATCCTCGGCATGGGCGCGGCCATGCATGCCGGGGCCTATGAAGCGACCCGCGCCGCGGCGGCCGCGCTCGGCGCCACCTTCAACCTCCTCCACAGCGCCGCCTCGCGGGTCGGCGCGCTCGACATCGGCTTCACCACCGAGGGCGGCATCGAGGCGATCCGCGCGAGGGCAGGGGGCCTGAAGGCCCTGTTCCTGCTGGGCGTCGACGAGATGGATACCTCCGCCTTCGCCGAGACCTTCACCATCTACATCGGCACCCATGGCGACCGCGGCGTCCGCCAGGCCGACGTCATCCTGCCCGGCGCGGCCTATTCCGAGAAGCACGGCACCTATGTGAATCTCGAAGGCCGGGTCCAGGTATCGGAATTCGGAGTCCACCCGCCCGGCGAGGCGCGCGAGGACTGGACGATCTTCCGTGCCCTTTCCGACGTGGTCGGCAAGACTTTGCCGTTCGACGACCTGGCGCAGCTCCGCGCCGCCATCGCCGCCGAAGTGCCGCGCCTCGGCCGGCTTGGGCTGAGCCCGGTCGATCCGCTGCCGGCCTTCGAGGGGGCGGCGCCGAAGCCACTGGGACAGATCGTATATCCGATCGAGGATTTCTACCTCACCAACCCGATCGCCCGCGCCTCGCCGACGCTGCAGCGCTGCTCGGCCGAGATCCTCCACGGCCAGAATTTCCAGGAGGCCGCGGAATGAGCCTCCTCCAGCACCCGACCGCCTGGTTCCAGAGCACGTGGATGGGCGCCGGCTTCGGCTGGTTCCTGGCGACCCTGATCCTGATCCTGCTGATCGCCCTGCCGCTGATGCTGGCGGTGGCGATGGTGATCTATGCCGACCGCAAGATCTGGGCGGCGATGGCGCTGCGGCGCGGGCCGAACGTGGTGGGTCCGCTCGGCCTCCTCCAGAGCTTCGCCGACGGCCTGAAGGTCTTCCTCAAGGAGACGATCATCCCGTCCGGGGCCAATCGCGGCCTGTTCATCATCGCGCCGATCCTCACCTTCACCATGGCCCTGGTCGGCTGGGCGGTGGTGCCGTTCGGGCCGAACATGGTGCTCGCCAACATCAATGTCGGCCTGCTCTACCTCCTCGCCATCTCGTCGATGGGGGTTTACGGCGTGATCATCGCCGGCTGGGCGTCCAACTCCAAATATCCCTTTTATTCGGCGTTGCGGGCGGCGGCGCAGATGGTGAGCTACGAAGTGTCGGTGGGTTTCGTGCTGATCCCGGTCATCCTCTGGGCGGACAGCTTCAACCTCTCCCGGATCATCGACGCGCAGCGCGGCCATGTCTTCGGCTTCCTGAACGGCTTCGGCTTCAATCCTTTGCTGTTCCCGATGTCGGTCATCTTCCTGATCTCGGCCATGGCCGAGACCGCCCGCGCGCCCTTCGACCTCACCGAGGCGGAGAGCGAGCTCGTCGCCGGCTACCAGACCGAATACAGCTCGATGAGCTTCGCCCTCTTCTGGCTGGGCGAGTACGGCAACGTCCTCCTGATGTGCGGCATGACCTCGGTGCTGTTCTGGGGCGGCTGGCTGCCGCCGGTCGACTGGTGGCCGCTCTATTACGTTCCGGGCATCCTCTGGCTCTTCGCCAAGATCGGCTTCTTCTTCTTCGTCTTCTCCTGGGTGAAGGCGACGGTGCCGCGCTACCGCTACGACCAGCTGATGCGGCTCGGCTGGAAGATCTTCCTTCCCTTCTCGCTCATCTGGGTGGTCCTCGTGTCGGGCTATCTCGAGGTCGTGCGCTATGGGGCCTTCGGATGATGGCCGCGCTGGCTTTGGCAGGGCTCGCCGTGGCGCCGCAGGAAAGATCCGCGCCCGACATCAGCGCCTCGTTCGAATGCGACATGGAGCGCGGCGACTTCTTGGCCAGGGAGAGCGAGCGTGTGTCCGACGATGACAGGCGCTATCTTCCCGCAAGCTGGACGCTGGCGATCGATCGCCCCGGCGAGCATGACGACCGCACAAGATATGCCGATCCGATCCTCGGCAAGCCGATCGATGTGAAGGTCTTGTGGGGCTATCGAAACAGATTTTTCTCGGGACGCGGCGAGCTTATCCACAGCGAATTCGACTGGTGGGGCCCGAGCTTCACCTTGACGTTTACCGACTTCGGCGAAGCCATGATCTGGGTCGAATATTTCAGAACCGTGCCCGGCATCCCTCGACCCCATTCATTCGTGGTCCATGGCTACGGCAACTGCCACGAAATGGTCTCTTTTCCCGTCAGGAAACCCTCATGATCGCCCAATGGATCAAGGCCTTCACCCTCTGGGAGTTCGTGAAGGCGCACTGGCTGACGCTGCAATATTTCTTCAAGCCCAAGGCGACGATCAACTATCCGTTCGAGAAGAATCCGCTGAGCCCGCGCTTCCGCGGCGAGCATGCGTTGCGCCGCTATCCCAATGGCGAGGAGCGCTGCATCGCCTGCAAGCTATGCGAGGCGGTCTGCCCGGCGCTCGCCATCACCATCGAGGCCGAGCCGCGCGAGGACGGCAGCCGCCGCACCACGCGCTACGACATCGACATGGTGAAGTGCATCTATTGCGGCCTCTGCCAGGAAGCCTGCCCGGTCGACGCCATCGTCGAGGGGCCGAATTTCGAATATGCGACCGAGACCCGCGAGGAGCTGCTCTACGACAAGGCGAAGCTGCTCGAGAATGGCGACAAATGGGAGCGCGCGCTGGCCGCGAACCTTGCCGCCGATGCCCCCTATCGCTAAGGCGCGCGCGATGTCCGAAGACCGTTCCCCGGCGCACGCCGGGGCCCAGCCCAACAAGAAAGTCTGGACCCCGGCCTGCGCCGGGGAACAGGTTATTTTCGGGTGCAAGGCATGATCCAGGCCTTCGCCTTCTATCTGTTCGCGACGATCGTCGTCGCCAGCGGGGTAATGACGATCGGCTCGCGCAACCCCGTCCATTCGGTGCTGTGGCTGATCCTCGCCTTCTTCAATGCGGCGGGGCTGTTCCTGATCCTCGGCGCCGAGTTCATCGCGATGCTGCTGGTCATCGTCTATGTCGGCGCGGTCGCCGTCCTCTTCCTGTTCGTGGTGATGATGCTCGACGTCGATTTCGCCGAGCTGCGCGCCGGCTTCGCCCGCTACTGGCCGTTCGCGTCGCTGCTCGCGATCCTCCTGCTCTCGGAGATCGGCCTCACCGTCGGCGCCTGGACGGCGGGCGCGCTGCAGCCGGTCCGGGCGGCGCCGACGGCGAAGGATGTCCCCAATATCGAGGCGCTCGGCGAGGTGCTCTACACCCGCTATCTCTACGTCTTCGAAGGCGCCGGCCTGATCCTCCTCGTCGCGATGATCGGCGCGATCGTCCTCACCCACCGCCAGCGCAGCGACGTCCGCCCCCAGCGCGTCTTCCGCCAGGTCAGCCGCCGCCCCCAAGACGCGGTGGTCAACATGAACCCGGGCGTCGGCGAGGGGGTGGAGCTGTGATCGGTCTCGGTCATTACCTCGCCGTCGGCGCGATCCTGTTCGTGCTCGGGGTGTTCGGCATCTTCATCAACCGCAAGAACGTCATCGTCGTGCTGATGGCGATCGAGCTCATCCTGCTGAGCGTGAACATCAACCTCGTCGCCTTCTCCGCCTTCCTCGGCGACATGGTCGGGCAGGTCTTCGCCATGTTCGTCCTCACCGTCGCGGCGGGCGAGGCGGCGATCGGCCTCGCCATCCTCGTCATTTACTTCCGCGGCCGCGGCACCATCGCGGTGGACGACATCCACCAGATGAAGGGGTGAGGGTGAGCAGCACTTCCTCTTCGTCATTGCGAGCGCAGCGCGGCAATCCAGCGCTGAGTCTGGATTGCCACGTCGCTGACGCTCCTCGCAACGACGGTTGGGTCGAGGCGGGCCAATGAGCGCCCCGATCCTCATCGTCTTCCTGCCCCTGCTCGCGGCGATCGTCGCGGGGCTGGGCAACCGCCTGATCGGCAATCTCGCCGCCAAGCTGGTGACGACCGGCGCCCTGTTCGTCTCGCTCGTGCTGAGCTGGCCGATCTTCCTCGGCTTCGTCGCCGGCAGCCAGCACAGCCAGCTCTATCCGATCGTCCAATGGATCCATTCGGGCAGCCTCCAGGTCGACTGGGCCTTGCGCGTCGACTCGCTGACGGCGGTGATGCTGGTGGTGGTGACCAGCGTCTCGGCGCTCGTCCACCTCTACTCCTGGGGCTATATGGCCGAGGACGACAGCCAGCCGCGCTTCTTCGCCTATCTGTCGCTGTTCACCTTCGCGATGCTGATGCTGGTGACGGCCGACAATCTCGTCCAGATGTTCTTCGGCTGGGAGGGCGTCGGCCTCGCTTCCTATCTGCTGATCGGCTTCTGGTACCACAAGCCCTCGGCCAATGCGGCGGCGCTCAAGGCCTTCCTGGTCAACCGGGTCGGTGATTTCGGTTTCTCGCTCGGCATCTTCGCGACCTTCCTTGTCTTCGGCACGGTCTCGATCCCGATCATCCTCGCCGCCGCGCCGCACGTCGCGGGCTCGACCATCGGCTTCCTCGGCCACCGCGCCGATACGATGACCCTGATCTGCATCCTCCTGTTCATCGGCGCCTGCGGCAAATCGGCCCAGCTCGGCCTCCACACCTGGCTGCCGGACGCGATGGAGGGCCCGACGCCGGTCTCCGCCCTGATCCATGCGGCGACGATGGTGACGGCGGGCGTGTTCATGGTCTGCCGCCTCTCGCCGATGTTCGAGACCAGCCAGACGGCGATGAACGTGGTCACCTTCGTCGGCGCCGCCACCGCCTTGTTCGCGGCGACGGTCGGCACCGTCCAGAACGACATCAAGCGGGTGATCGCCTATTCGACCTGCTCGCAACTGGGCTACATGTTCTTCGCGGCCGGCGTCGGCGCGTTCGGCGCGTCGATGTTCCACCTCTTCACCCACGCCTTCTTCAAGGCCCTCTTGTTCCTCGGCGCCGGCTCCGTCATCCACGCCATGCATCACGAGCAGGACATGCGTTTCTACGGCGGCCTCCGGAAGGAGATCCCCTTCACCTTCTGGGCGATGATGGCCGGCACCCTCGCCATCACCGGCGTCGGCGTCGAAGGCGTGTTCGGCTTCGCCGGCTTCTATTCCAAGGATGCGATCATCGAGGCGGCCTATGCCCGCGGCACCGCGCTCGGCGGCTTCGCCTTCGCCGTCGGCGTGATCGCGGCGCTGCTGACCAGCTTCTACAGCTGGCGGCTGATCTTCCTGACCTTCTTCGGCAAGCCGCGCTGGGCCGCGTCCGAGCATATCCAGCACGCTCTCCACGACGCCCATGGCCATGGCGAAGCCGTCGATCCCCCGTCCGCCGAGGATGCCGGCCACGACACCCGGCCGCACGAGGCGGGGGTGGACCAGGTGCCCACCGGCACCGGCGGCTACCACCCGCACGAAAGCCCGTGGACGATGCTGGTGCCGCTCGCCCTGCTCTCGGTGGGCGCGATCTTCGCCGGCATGGCCTTCGCCCATGTCTTCATCCTGCCGGAGGGGGCGCCGCATTTCTGGGGCGGCAGCATCGCCTTCAGCGTCGCTCTGGCCGAGACGATCGAGCGCCTGCCGCTGATCGTGAAGCTGGCGCCGGCGATCGTGATGATCATCGGCTTCCTGATCGCCCTCCAGGCCTATCTCCGCCATCCCGACTGGCCGAAGCGCTTCGTCGGCAGCTTCGGGCTGCTCTACGCCTTCCTGCTCAACAAATGGTATTTCGACGAGATCTACGACGCGATCTTCGTCCGGCCGGCTCTGTGGCTCGGCCGCTTCTTCTGGAAGACGGGCGACGAGGGCGTGATCGACCGCTTCGGCCCCGACGGCGCCGCCGCCGCGGTGCGCGTCGGCAATGTGCTCACCGCCCGGCTGCAGTCCGGCTATCTCTATACCTACGCGCTGGTGATGCTCCTCGGCCTCGCCGCCGCCGCGACCTGGGCGATGACGCGATGAGGGGGATGACACGCATGGTGGCGAGAAAACCCCTCCCCTCGATGGGGAGGGGCAGGGGCGGGGTGAGTTACGAGACCCGCTTCGCCGCTGGAGACATCACCCCCACCATGAGCCGCCTGGCTCCGTCCCCCGGACGGAGCCTTAGCGGCGGCTCATCCTCCCCCATCGGGGGGGAGGGCTTTAGGGCGATGGCGCGATGACCGCCCTGCCGATCCTCTCGATCCTGCTGGTGGTGCCGATGCTCGGCGCCGGCGCCTGCCTGTTCCTGTCGCCGAGCGGGGCGCGCTGGGCGGCGTTGATCGCCACCCTGGTCGATCTCCTCCTCGGCGTGGTGCTGTGGAACGCCTATCAGATCGGCGGGCCGCAATGGCAGTTCGTCGAAGGGCCCTGGTCGCTCGGCCTCTTCTCCTGGGCGCTCGGCATCGACGGCATCTCGCTGATGCTGATCATGCTCTCGCTCTTCCTCATGCCGATCTGCATCCTCGCCTCCTGGGTCTCGATCGAGCGGCGGGTGCAGGAATATATGGCCGCCTTCCTGGTCATGGAGACGATGATGATCGGCGTCTTCATGGCGCAGGACATCTTCCTCTTCTACGTCTTCTTCGAGGCGGGCCTGATCCCGATGTTCCTGATCATCGGCATCTGGGGCGGGGCGGAGCGGATCTACGCCTCCTACAAATTCTTCCTCTACACCCTGCTCGGCTCGGTGCTGATGCTGGTGGCGATGCTGTGGATGGTGAATTTCGCCCATTCCACCTACATCCCTACTTTGCTGGTCACCGATTTCCCGCCGCAGGCGCAGACCTGGCTGTGGCTCGCCTTCTTCGCCAGCTTCGCCGTCAAGATGCCGATGTGGCCGGTCCATACTTGGCTGCCCGACGCCCATGTCCAGGCGCCGACCGCCGGCTCGGTCATCCTCGCCGGTGTGCTGCTGAAGCTCGGCGGCTACGGCTTCGTCCGCTTCTCGCTGCCGATGTTCCCGGAGGCGTCCGCCCAGCTCGTCTGGATCGTCTTCGGCCTGAGCCTGATCGCCATCGTCTACACGTCGCTGGTCGCCCTCGTGCAGCGCGACATGAAGAAGCTGATCGCCTATTCGTCGGTCGCGCACATGGCCTTCGTCACCATCGGCATCTTCGCCTTCAACCGGCAGGGGATGGAGGGCGCGCTGATCGTCATGCTCAGCCACGGCCTCGTCTCGGGCGCGCTCTTCCTCTGCGTCGGCGTGGTCTACGACCGGCTCCACACCCGCGAGATCGACCGCTATGGCGGCCTCGCCAACAACATGCCGGCCTATGCCCTGTTGTTCATGCTGTTCACCATGGCCTCGGTCGGCCTGCCCGGCACCGGCGGCTTCGTCGGCGAGTTTTTGAGCCTGGTCGGCGCCTATCATATCTCGAGCTTCGTCGCCGCGGTCGCCACCACCGGCATCATCCTTGGCGCCGCCTACATGCTCTACCTCTACTGGCGGGTCGTCTACGGGACGAGCCGCAACGCCGACGCGGCGGCGATGCCCGACCTCAACATGCGCGAGCTGATCGGCCTCGCCGCGATCGGCGCCGCCGTCTTGTGGATGGGCGTCTATCCGGAGAGCTTCCTCGCGCCGATGCGCAATGACGTCGGCGTGCTGATGGCGCGGGTCGCGCGGGCGGCGCCGAAAAGCGATTCCGGCCTGGTCGGCACCGCCAATGCGGCGCCCGTGCAGGCGGCGGGAGCGCGTTGATGCTGCCATCGCTCTCCCTGACCCTTCCCGAGATGATCCTCTCGACCGCGGCCCTGATCCTGATGCTGGGCGCGGCCTGGGGCGGCGACCGCTCGGCGCGGCTGCTCACCTGGCTCGCCATCGCCGCTTTCGCGGTCGCGGCAGTCTACATCCCCAATTATCAGGGCGGCCGCGCATTGGGCTTTCACGGCCTGTTCGTCTCCGATTCCTTCGCGGCCTTTTCGAAAATAGCGATCTACATCGCCGCCGCCGTCTCGCTGATCGCCGCCACCGGCTGGTTCAGCCGCGACGGCGATTATCGCGCCGAATATCCGGTGCTGATCCTGCTCTCCGCGGTCGGCATGGGGATGATGGTCTCCGCCGCCGATCTGCTCACCCTCTATGTCGGGCTCGAGCTGCAGAGCCTGTCGGCCTACGTCCTCGCCTCCTTCCAGCGGCGCGACAACCGGTCGGCCGAGGCGGGCCTCAAATATTTCGTGCTGGGCGCGCTCGCCTCGGGCATCCTCCTCTACGGCATCTCCCTGCTCTACGGCTTCACCGGCTCGACCGAATTCGCCGACATCGCCCGCGCCATCGGCAGCCAGAAGGCCTCCGCCGCCGGCCTCTCCACCGGCACCCTGTTCGGCCTGGTCTTCGTCTTCGCCGGCATCGCCTTCAAGGTCTCGGCGGTGCCGTTCCACATGTGGACTCCGGACGTCTACGAAGGCGCGCCGACGCCGGTCACCGCCTTCTTCGCCTCCGCGCCGAAGCTCGCGGCCATGGCCCTGCTCACCCGCTTCGCCATCCAGGCGGTCGGACCCGCCACCTTCGAATGGCGCCAGATCGTCATCTTCATGGCGCTCGCCTCGACCATCCTCGGCGGCGTCGCCGCGATCGGCCAGCCCAACATCAAGCGGCTGCTCGCCTACAGCTCGATCAACAATGTCGGCTTTGCCCTGATCGGTCTCGCCGCCGGCACGCCCGACGGCGTCGCCTCCGTCCTCTTCTACATGGCGGTCTATCTGGTGATGACGCTCGGCGCCTTCCTGGTCGTGCTGAGGATGCGCGACGCCGAAGGCCGCTCGGTCGAGAGCATCGCCTCGCTCTCCGGCCTGTCGCGCAGCCGCAAGGGCCTCGCCCTGGCGATGGCGATGTTCATGTTCAGCCTCGCCGGCGTGCCGCCTCTGCTCGGCTTCTGGCCCAAATTCCTCGTCTTCCGAGCCGCAGTCGAGGCCAATCTCACCTGGCTGGCGGCCATCGGCATCGCCACCTCGGTGATCAGCGCCTATTATTATCTGAAGATCATCAAGACGATGTATTTCGACGAGGCGGCGCCGGCCTATGCGCCGACCCGCGACTGGGCGCAGACCGCCTTGATCGCGCTCGCCGCGATCATCGTCTCGCCCCTCGGCTATCTGCTGATCGCGCCCCTCGACGCCGTCACCCGCAACGCCGCGGCCTCGCTCTTCTGAAGGTGCGCGGGCGCTGATCCGCACCGTCGCCGAGACCGGCTCGACCAACGACGACGTCGCTGCCCTCGCCCGCACGGGTGCGCTGGAAGGCATTTGGCTTCGCGCCGCCCGCCAGACCGGCGGCCGCGGCCGGCAGGGGCGGGCGTGGCTCTCGCCCGAGGGCAATCTCCATGCCAGCACGCTGGTGCGTCTCGGTCCGGGCGACCCGCCGCCGCCGACCCTGGCGCTGGTCGCCGCAATCGCCCTGCAAGAGGTCGCCGCCGCTTTCGCGCCGGAGGCGGAAGTGATCGTCAAATGGCCGAACGACCTCCTCGCCGGCGGTTTCAAGCTCGCCGGCATCCTCCTCGAGCGGGAAGGGGAGGCGGTGGTGATCGGCTTCGGCGTCAATCTGGCGCGCGCGCCGGACGGGCTCGGCCGGCCGGCGACCAGCCTCGCCGCGCTGGCCGGCGCCGCGCCCGATCCCGCCGCCTTCCTCGAGACGCTGGCCGACGCCTTCGCCCGCTGGCTCGGCCGCTGGCGCGGCGAGGGCCTGGGCGCCATCCGCCGCCAGTGGCTCGCAATCGCCCATCCGCCCGGCACCGCGCTCGCGGCGGGCGGCGTGGAGGGCCTGTTCGACGGCCTCGACGAGGCCGGCGCCCTCCGCCTCCGCCTCGCCGACGGCACGGCCCACATCGTCCATGCCGGCGACGTCTTCCTGATCTGA
>JAXDOV010000139.1:0-10204 GCA_034668705.1 Sphingomonadales bacterium | reverse complement strand
GTCCCAGATCTGGAGGTCCTCCTCCCAGAAGCCGTCATAGCGGCCCGCCGCCACCCAGGCGAGATCGAGCGCGGCCGAGCCGAAGCGGCGGATGCCGGCGACTTCCGGCGAGACGGCGTCGAGGATCTTCTGGAAGCGATCAACATCGCCATGGCCCTTGAACGGGACGCCGGTGGCGATCAGCGAGTCGGCGAGGTCGCGGCGGGCGGAGACGCGCAGCCGCCGTTCGTTGAGCCAGGCGCCCCTGCCCTTCTCCGCCCAGAAGCTCTCATCGGTGAGCGGCTGGTAGACCAGGGCCTGGGTGATTTCCGGCTTGCCCTGGGGGCCGCGCGGATCCTCGACCGCGATCGAGATCGCAAAATGGGGGAGGCCGTGGAGGAAGTTGGTGGTGCCGTCCAATGGATCGACGATCCAGCGCGGCTTGTCGGGATCGCCCTGGATCTCGCCGCCTTCCTCGAGCGTCAGCCGCCAGTCGGGGCGGGCGTGGCGCAATTCCTCGACGATCGTCTGCTCGGCCTGCCTGTCGGCCATCGAGACGAAATCGGCCGGGCCCTTGCGGCTGACCTGCAGCTGCTCGACCTCGCCGAAATCGCGCCTGAGCCGCGGCGCCGCCTTGCGCGCCGCCTTCTGCATCACCGTGACCAGGCCTGAATGACTAACCATCGACGCTCCAAAAACCCCTCTCCCCTTGCGGGAGAGAGTTTTGCGGGTCGGTCATGCCCCCGGCATGACCTGAACAGCGCGGGGCGCTGTTCACCCTAAACTGGACCCAAGCGAAGCTTGGGAGGGTGAGGGCAAAGCGGGGGGACGGGCCCTCACCCTGCCGCTTCGCGGCTGTCCCTCTCCCGCAAGGGGAGAGGGATAGAGAGAGCTAATCCGCCCGCCTCACATAGGTCTGTTCGTAAACGTCGACGACGATCCGGGTTCCGGCGGTGATGTGCGGCGGCACCATGACGCGGACGCCATTGTCGAGGATCGCCGGCTTGTAGCTGGAGGAGGCGGTCTGCCCCTTCACCACCGCGTCGGCCTCGACGATCGTCGCCTCGATCTGGTCGGGGAGCTGGACCGAGATCGGCCGGTCCTCATGCAGCTCCATGACCACGTCCATGCCGTCCTGCAGGAAGGCGGCGGGGTCGCCGATCAGGTCGCGCGGCAGGTGGACCTGCTCGTAGGTATCCTTGTCCATGAAGACGAGGCTGTCGCCGTCGGCGAAGAGGTACTGGAAATCCTTGGTGTCGAGCCGGACCCGCTCCACCGTCTCGGCCGAGCGGAAGCGGATATTGTTCTTGCGGCCGTCGATGAGGTTCTTCATCTCGACCTGCATATAGGCGCCGCCCTTGCCGGGCTGGGTGTGCTGGATCTTCACGGCGCGCCAGATGCCGCCCTCATATTCGATGATGTTGCCGGGACGAATGTCCACGCCGCTGATCTTCATGACCTACTCACTGTCTGGAAAGAGCCGCCGCGGCCCTTAGCCGCTCGCCGCCCACAGTTCAACGTCATGCCCGGAGCAACTAGGGTCCGGACCCTAATGCTTCCCCCCCAGCAGCGGGTAGGGATTGATCGGCGTCCCCTGCCACCAGCGCTCGCTCTGGCCCATGCGGTTGATCGCGAAATGGAGGTGGGGTGCGTTGGGGCTGGCGTCGCCGGTCGAGCCGACGCGGCCGATCGGATCGCCCTGCTTCACCGCCTGCCCTTCGTGCAGGCCCGGGGCGTAAGCATCGAGATGGGCGTAATAATATTGCCAGGCGCGGTCGGGCGAGCGGACATAGGCGGTGATGCCGCCGCCGCCCTTGCTGAAGAACAGCTTCTCGAGCGTGCCCGGCGCAGCGGCGACCACCAGCGTGCCGCGCGGCGCCATGATGTCGGTCGCATCGTGGGAGCGGCCATTGGCGCGGGCGGCGGTATAGGTGTCGGTGAGCTGCTCCGCCTTCACGCCGACGACCGGAATGGCGAGACCGGTGGGGCCGCGGACGAGCTGGGCGGGGGGAATGGCGGCGGCGGGCGCCGCCGACGGCGCCGATCGCGGCCCTGCGGGCGCCTCCGCGAGACGGCCGCGGTTGAAGGCCGTCAGCCAGAAGGCGCTGGTCAGCGCCGCGGTGACGACCGCCGTCGCGACGATGACGAGGATCAGTTTCAGCCGGTCCATGCCCCCTCCAACGCAACTTATTTCCGGTCCGTTCCGTTTCGACCGCTCAATGACCGGTATCGTCCGCATCGGCTGCTCGGGCTGGATCTACCGCCACTGGCGCGGCATCTTCTATCCCGAGAAGGTGCCGCAGAAGGACTGGTTCGCGCATTATGCGGCCAATTTCGACACGGTCGAGATCAACAACAGCTTCTATCGGCTGCCCAGTGCCGACACCTTCGACAAATGGCGCGCGCAGGCGCCGCCGGGCTTTCGCTACGCGGTCAAGGCGAACCGCTTCCTCACCCAGGCGAAGAAGCTCAAGGATTGCGAAGCGCCGCTCGAGCGCTTCCTGACGCCGACCCGGCACCTGGGTGAAACGCTGGGGCCGATCCTCTACCAATTGCCGCCGCGCTTCCGGGTCAACCGGGAGCGGCTGGCCGAATTCATCGCCCTGCTCCCGCGCGACCTCGTCCACGTCTTCGAATTCCGCGAGAAGAGCTGGCTGAGCGAGGAGATCCTCGCCTTGCTGGACGAAGGCGGCGCGTCCTTCTGCGCCCACGACATGCCGGGATCGGCGACGCCGCTTTGGGCGGCGGGGCCGATCGCCTATGTCCGTTTCCACGGCGGCGAGGGCAAATATTGGGGCCGCTATTCCGACGAGGGGCTGCTGTCCTGGACCGAGTGGATCGTCGTCCAGGCGAAAAGCGGCCGCGACGTCTGGTGCTATTTCAACAACGATATCGGCGGCCACGCCATCCACGACGCGCTGACGTTGAGGTCCATGGTCGGACAGGTGCTGCGGTAGAAGAAAGGGGGGATCAAGAGTTGAGCACCTCCTGAAACGCCGCGACCGCCGCCGCCGGACCCCGCGGCTCGTTCCACACCGCCCCGCACACCGCGAGGAAATCGGCGCCGGCCTCGACCAGCACGCCGCCATTCTCCGGCGTGATGCCGCCGATGGCGACGCAGGGGATCTCGAACAGGCGCGACCACCAGGAGAGGATCGAGGGATCGGGCCGGTGCCACACCTCCTTGGTCGCGGTCGGGAAGAAGGCGCCGAAGGCGACATAATCGGCCCCCGCCTCCCCCGCCTCCATGGCGAGGTGGCGGCTGTCATGGACGGTCACGCCGATCTGGGCGGTGGGGCCGAGGAGTTGCCGCGCCTCGCGCGGATCGCCGTCGCCTTGGCCGAGATGGACGCCGTCGGCGCCGAGCCGCTGCGCCAGCGCCATGTCGTCGTTGACGATGAACGCCACTTCATGGGCCTCGCAGATGGACTGGAGCGGCGCGGCGAGCGCCGCCGCCTCATGCTGCCCCAGCCCCTTCACCCGGAACTGGAAAGCGGCGACCGGGCCGCCGGACAAGGCCGCCTCCAGCCGCGCCGGGAAATCGCCGCCGACGTCGAGCGGCGAGATCAGGTAGAGCTGCGCCGGCGGCCGCTGCGCCGGCTCGAACCGCGCGGCGAAGCCGGGATCGAGCGCAACGCCGTCTTCCTCCTCCTCTTCGGACGCATTCACCTCGCGGCGATCACGCCAGAGCGGCTTCGATCGCCGCGATCAGCGCGGGATCGTCGGGCGCCGTGGTCGGGGCGAAGCGCGCCGCCACCCGGCCGTCGCGGCCGACCAGGAACTTCTCGAAGTTCCACAGCACGTCCGGCGCCTCGGTGGGCGTCATGCCGTGGCCGCGGAGACGGTCGCGAAACGCCTCCCCGTTGCCCTGGGCCGCCGGCCTGGCTTCGGTCAGCGCCGCGTAAAGCGGGTGCTTGCCCTCGCCGGTCACCTGGATCTTCGAGAACATCGGGAAATCGACGCCGAAATTGGTCGTGCAGAAATCGGCGATCTCGGCCTCGCTGCCCGGCTCCTGCCCGGCGAAGTCGTTGGCCGGGAAGCCGAGCACGACCAGCCCGCGGTCCCGATAGCGGCGGTAGAGCGCCTCCAGTCCCTCATATTGCGGCGTCAGCCCGCATTTCGAGGCGACATTGACGACCAGGAGCACCTTGTCTTGATAATCGCCGAGGGTCGCCCCCCTGCCCTCGATCGTCGTCAGCGGGATCGACTGCAGCGCCTCGGCCATCGGGTCACTCCTCGCCCTTGTAGATGCGCACCAGCTTGTCGAGCATCGTCATCGCTTCCTCGCGCGGGCGCTGGAACGCATTCCGGCCGATGATCGAGCCGTTGCCGCCGCCGTCGCGAATGTCACGCGCGTCCTGCAAGACGCCGTCGACGCCTTTGGCGGCGCCGCCCGAGAAGACCACCATGCGGCGGCCGGCGAAGCAGCATTTGACGACGTGGCGGACGCGGTCGGCCTGGTTGGACCAATCCGAGCCCTCATAAGCCTTCTTCGCCTCGGGTTGCTCGATATGCGCGCTCGGCAGCTTCACCTTGATGATGTGCGCGCCCAACAAGGCCGCCATGTGGGCGCCGTAGGCGGTGACGTCGAGCGCCAGCTCGCCCTCCTTCGAAATGTCGCCACCACGCGGATAGGCCCAGATGATCGTGGCGATGCCGACCGACTTTGCCTCGGCCGAAAGCTCGCGTATCTCCTCGATCAGCTCCAGATTGTCCTCCGAGCCTGGATAGGTGGTGAAGCCGATCGCCGAGCAGCCGAGCCGCAGCGCATCATCGACGCCGCCGGTCACTGCCTGGTCCTTGCGCGTCGCCCAGCTGTTCGAGCTGTTGATCTTGAGGATGGTTGGGATTTGACCCGCGAAGGTGTCGGCCCCGGCCTCGAGCGCGCCGAGCGGCGCCGCATAGGCGTTGAGGCCGGCGTCGACGGCCATCTGGTAATGATAATGCGGATCGTAGGCGTCGGGGTTGATCGCGAAGCTGCGCCCTGGGCCATGCTCGAAGCCCTGGTCGACGGGGAGGATGATCATCTTGCCGGTGCCGGCGAGCCGGCCCTGCATCAGGATGCGGGCGAGGTTCGCCTTGGTGCCTGGATTGTCGGATTCGTAATTGTCGAGGATCGCCTTGACTGCCGGGGTGATGCTCATCTGGCGTGAAGCTCCGTTTCGTTGCCGATTCGTCGGGTTCGTGTCCCGTTATCGCAGCACGGCCCGGTGCACAAACCGGCGGCGGTCGCCGGTGTCGTCACGGGGCTTCCGGATCGTGGTTAAGGATGTCTTTACCATTTCCGTTTACCACGAGGGTCGGGAAATCGGGGGGTTTCGACATGATCGCTCTTATCGCATTGCTCAACGTCAGCCAGCCTTTGCCCTGGCTCGACCGGGGCTGGATCAACCATCAGGCGCGGCGCGAGATGCTCGTCGCCGCCAGCGCGGCGCGGTTCGACCCGGTGCCGAGGCTGCGGCTCGTCCTGCCGGCGCGGGCGCCTTTCGCCCGCCCGCTGCGGATCGGCGGTCCTTCGGGGATGTGACGCGCCGCCGGGCCGAAGCCCGGCGCCGGTCACTCCACTGTGACGCTCTTCGCCAGGTTGCGCGGCTGGTCGACGTCCGTCCCCTTGGCCACGGCGACGTGATAGGCGAGGAGCTGGACCGGGATCGCATAGACCAGGGGCGCGATCAGGGGGTGGACCTTGGGCATCTCGATCGTCGCCATGATCCGCGCGTCGGCCGCCAAAGCCAGGCCTTCGGCGTCCGAGATCAGGATGACGCGGCCGCCGCGGGCCTGGACCTCCTGCATGTTCGACACCGTCTTCTCGAATAGCGGCCCCGAAGGCGCGAGGACGATGACGGGCACGTTGTCGTCGATCAAGGCGATCGGCCCGTGCTTCATCTCGCCGGCGGCATAGCCTTCGGCGTGGATGTAGCTGATCTCCTTCAGCTTCAGCGCCCCTTCCATCGCCAGCGGATAATCCTGGCCGCGGCCGAGATAGAGGACGTCGCGGGCGCCGGCGACGAAATGGGCCATGGCGGCGATGTCCTCGTCATGGGCGAGCGCGGCGTTCATCGCCGCCGGCGCTTCCTCGAGATGGGCGACGATCTCGCGCTCCTCCTCCTCGCTCATCCGGCCCTTGTCGCGCGCCATCTTGGCGGCGAGCGCGGCGAGCACGGCGAGCTGGCAGGTGAAGGCCTTGGTCGAGGCGACGCCGATCTCCGGCCCGGCATGGGTGGGGAGGAGCAGGTCCGCCTCGCGCGCCATCGAGCTGGTCGGCACGTTGACGACGACGGCGATCTTCTGGCCCTCGGCGCGGGCGTGGCGGAGCGCGGCGAGCGTGTCGGCGGTCTCGCCCGACTGGGAGATGAACAAGGCGAGCCCGCCCGGCTCCAGCACCGGCTCCCGGTAGCGGAACTCGGAGGCGATATCGAGCTCGACCGGCACGCGCGCGAACTGCTCCAGCCAGTATTTGGCGACCATGCCGGCATAATAAGAGGTGCCGCAGGCGACGATGGTGACGCGCGGCACGTCGGCGAGGCTGAAGCCGATGTCGGGGAGCGCCACCTTCTGCTCGAGCGGGCGCAGATAGGAGCCGAGCGTCTGGGCGACGACGATCGGCTGCTCGAAAATCTCCTTCAGCATGAAGTGGCGGTAATTGCCCTTCTCGACCCGCGCCGCCGAGGCGCCGGAGCTGACGATCTCGCGCGTCACCTTATTGTCGTCGCGGTCGTAGACCTGGACCTCGCCGCGGCGGATCACCACCCAATCGCCCTCCTCCAGATAGGAGATGCGCTGGGTGAGCGGCGCCAGCGCGAGCGCGTCGGAGCCGAGATAGGTCTCGGCGCCGTCGGGCGTTTCCGGCCCGTAGCCGACGACCAGCGGCGAGCCCAGGCGGGCGCCGATCAGCATGTCGGGGAAGCGGCGACAGAGGATGGCGAGGCTGAAGGCGCCGTGGATGCGTTTCAGCGTGCGCGAGACCGCTTCCTCCGGACTGGCGCCTTTCTCCAGCTCGCCGGTGACGAGATGGGCGACCACCTCGGTATCGGTTTCGGATTCGAACTTGCGTCCTTCCGCGATCAGCGCGTCGCGCAACGGCCGGAAATTCTCGATGATGCCGTTATGGACCACCGCCACTTCGTCGGTCGCATGCGGATGGGCATTGTCGCGCGTCGGCGCGCCGTGGGTCGCCCAGCGCGTATGGGCGATGCCGGTGGTGCCGGGAAGCGGATCCTCGCCAAGCACGCGGACGAGATTGTCGAGCTTGCCCTCGGCGCGGCGCCGCTCGAGCCGGTCGTCGACGATGGTGCACAGGCCGGCCGAATCGTAGCCGCGATATTCGAGCCGCCTGAGGCCGTCCATCAGCCGCGGCGTCACTTCCTCGCGCCCGACGATCCCGATGATCCCGCACATATCCTAGGCTTCCATATCGATGGCGACGTCCCCGCCGCGGCAAATGGGATAGCAGCGCGCCTTTGTCACGGAAAATGACGGCTTATTCATCCCCCACCGCCACGCCCCGACAGCGTCACCAGCCACCAGTCGGGCGGCGCGGCCAGCCGCAGCGGCAGGTCGCTGGTGCCGACGCCGCCCGAGACGATCACGATCTTCCCCTTATCGTCATAGCGGCCGCAGGCGTAGCGGATCGGATGCTTGCCGGGGATGTAGACCGGACCGAAGAAGGGGAGCGCGATCTGGCCGCAATGGGTGTGGCCGGCGAGGAGGACGGCGCCGCGCGGCAGGGGCCCGAAGGCATCGGGCCCATGGGCGAGGAAAAGCGGCGCGCCGCCGAGGCGGCGAACGGCGGCGACGGTCGCCGAGACATCCGCATGGGCGCTGTAGCCGTCGTCGACGCCGCCGATCGCCAGCGGGCCGCGGCGGACCGCCTGGTTGCGGAGGACCGGGAGGCCGATGCGGGCAAGAGCGGGGCCGATGTCGCGCTCGGCATCCCAATGGTCGTGATTGCCAAGCACCGCGACGATGCCGAGCGGGGCGCGCAGGGCAGCCAGAGGCGCGACCGCCTCGTTTGGGCCGTAGGCGCGGCCGACGATCTTCGGCTCGCTCATATAGTCGCCGCCGAGCAGGATGAGGTCCGGATGCTGCGCATTGATCGCCGCGACGATGCGGGCGAGCCGCTCGGGATCCTGGTCGGGTCCGGCCATATGGGTATCGGTGAGGAGGGCGATGCGGAGCGGCCCGGCGCCGGCCGGATAGCCCGGCAGCGCGATCGCCGCGCGGCGCATGACCGGCATCCGCCGCGCCTCGGCGAACATATAGGCGAGGAGGGCGAGGCCGGCGAGGAGGAGGCCGGCCAGCCAGCGCCGCATTATTTGCCCTTCTTCGCCTGCATGACCTCGCGGAAGCGTTTGGCGCGCCCCGGCTTCGCCTCCTGCGTCCCACGAGCCACGGCGAGGGCGTCGGGCGCGACGTCGCTGGTGATCACCGAGCCGGCGCCGACCATGGCGCCGTCGCCGATCTTCACCGGCGCGACCAGGGCGCTGTTCGAGCCGATGAAGGCGCCGGCGCCGATCTCGGTCCGGTATTTGAAGAAGCCGTCATAATTGCAGGTGATGGTGCCGGCGCCGATATTCGCCCCCTCCCCCACCTCGGCGTCGCCGAGATAGGCGAGGTGGTTGGCCTTGGCGCCCTTGCCGAGCCGGGTGTTCTTGACCTCGACGAAATTGCCCACCCGCGCCTTCTCGCCGATCTCGGCGCCGGGGCGAAGGCGCGCGAAGGGCCCGATCTCGGCGCCCGCCGCGACGATCGCGCCTTCGAGATGGGAGAAAGCGCGGATGCGCGCATTCTCGCCGATGCGGACGCCGGGGCCGAAGACGACATTGGGCTCGACGATGGTGTCGCGGCCGATCTCGGTGTCGAAGGCGAACCATACCGTCTCCGGCGCGACCAGGCCGATGCCGTCCACCATCGCCTGCACCCGCCGCCGATGCTGCCAGAGCGCCTCGACCTCGGCCAGCTCGGCGCGGCTGTTGATGCCGGCGACCTCGTCCGCGTCGGTCTCGATCACCGCCGAGCGGCGGCCGATGGCGGCGGCGAGCATGACGATGTCGGGCAGATAATATTCGCCCGCCGCATTGTCGTTCTCGACGCCGGAAAGGAGCGGCCAGAGATCCTCGGAGCGGACCGCCATCAGGCCGGAATTGCACAGGTCGACCGCTCGCTCCGCCTCGCTCGCATCCTTATGCTCGACCATCCTGACGATCGTGCCGTCGCCTTCGGCGACGATGCGGCCGTAGGTCAGCGGATCGGCCGGCCGCGAGGCGACGACCACCGCCACCGGCGCGTCGGGCGCGTTCAGCCGGGCGAGCATGCGCCGCATCGTCGCCGTCTCGACCAGAGGCGTGTCGCCGTAGAGGATGAGCACGTCGCCGGCGAAACCGGCAAGCGCGTCCTCCGCCTGCCGGACGGCATGGGCGGTGCCGAGCTGCGGCTCCTGGACGACGACGCTGCCGCCTCGCCCCTCGACCAGAGGCGCGACCTGGTCGCGGCCGGCGCCGACCACCACCACCACCCGTTCGGGCGACAAAGCCTCGACGGCGGCGAGGAGATGGACGAGCATCGGCACGCCGGCGAGCGGATGGAGGACCTTGTGCAGGTCCGACTTCATCCGCGTTCCCATGCCGGCGGCGAGGATGATGGCGGCGACGGGTCGGCTGTTCGTCATAGCCGCGCCTCTCGCACGGAAATGTTGAAACTTCCACACTTCGTGGGCAGGCGGCAGCCCATGTCCAGTCCCTTGCCTTCGAACGCTTTCGATGTCGTCGCCTTCGATCTCGACGGCACGCTCGCCGATACGGCCCCGGACCTCGCCGCCGCGCTCAACCATGCTTTGGTGCGGCTGGGACGGCCGGAGGTCCCGGTCGAATCGGTGCGCCACCTCATCGGCCACGGCGCCCGCGCTTTGCTGCGCCGCGGGCTGGCCGCGACCGGCGACGCGTCCGAACAACTGGTCGAGGCGGGATTTCCCCTCTTCGTCGACTATTATCTGGACCATATCTGCATCGGCACCCGGCCCTATGACGGGCTGGAGGCGGCGCTGGACGCGCTCAAGGCGAAGGGCGTCCGGCTCGCGCTCTGCACCAACAAGGCGGAAAAGCTGACCTTCGCCTTGCTCGACGCGCTCGGCTGGCGGGACCGGTTCGACGCCGTGGTCGGCGGCGACACCCTGGCCGTGCGCAAGCCCGATCCGGCGCCCCTGCGCGAAGCGGTGGCGCGGGCCGGC
>JAXDOV010000138.1:0-21395 GCA_034668705.1 Sphingomonadales bacterium | reverse complement strand
TTTCCTCGCCAATACCAACGGCAACCGCAAGGCGCGGGACGGCGACCAGGTGACCTCGGCGATCAATTTCGGCCTGCCGCTCGGCCCGCACGGCTTCATCAACGCCACCGCCGAATATCATTATCGCAAGGCGACCAACCGCGCCGGCTTCGACCTGCGGCCCAATTATGTCCCTGCCGGGGGGCCCTTCGACCCGCGCGAGGTGAGCTTCAACCGCCTCGAATTCCGCTTCGGCGATCCGCAGACCCGCGACTATAATGTCTTCGTCAACAGCGGCTTCGAGCTCGGGCCGGACTGGGAGCTCTACGCTTTCGGCTCCTTCAACCGCCGCTATTCCGACAGCGCCGCCAATTACCGGCAGGCGAACAATGCGGCCAATCGCGACTTCGCCGCCATCGCCCCGAACGTCGCTCCGAACAACGCCAATTTCGTGGCGCTGACGCCGAACGGCTTCCTGCCGCTGATCGACACGACGATGAAGGATTATGCCGGCACCGTCGGCGTCCGCGGCAATGTCGCCGGCTGGAAGGCGGATTTGTCGATCGGCCGCGGCCATGACAGCTTCGACTATCAGATCAACAACACGCTCAACACGTCGTTCGGCACCGCCAGCCAGAATTCCTTCTACGCGGGCGGCCTGCGCTACGGCCAGACGGTCGCCAATCTCGACCTCTCGAACGACTATCAGGTCGGCTTCGCCAAGCCGCTCACAGTGGCGTTCGGCGGCGAATATCGCGAGGAGGATTTCAAGATCCGGCCGGGCGAGCTCCAATCCTATGCGATCGGGCCCTTGTTCCGTCCCGCGGTCGCGACGACGGCGGCGAATTGCGCGACCCAGCAGGGCGTGTTCAACGCCGGGACCGGCATCTGCAGCTTCCCGGGCCGCGGCGCCGGCGCCGGCGCCCAGGGCTTCCCCGGCATCCCGGCCAATGCCGCCACCGACGTCAAGCGCCACAGCTGGGCGGCCTATGGCGAGCTCGACACCGATCCGGTGGCGGGCCTCACCACGACCCTGGCCGGCCGCTTCGAGCATTTCTCCGATTTCGGCGATACCTGGAACGGCAAGTTCGCGGCCCGCTGGGAGCCGATCCACGGCTATGCCTTGCGGGGCTCGATCTCGAACGGTTTCCGCGCCCCCTCGCTGCAGCAGCAATTCTTCACCACCACCTCGACCAACTTCATCGCCGGCGTGCCGGTCGACATCAGCACGGTGGCGGTGAACAGCCCGGTGGCGCAGGCCCTGGGCTCGAAGCCGCTGAAGCCGGAAAAATCGGTCAACCTCAGCGCCGGCTTCACCGCCAATCCGATGCACGGCCTCACCTTCACGGTCGATTTCTACCGGATCAAGATCAAGAACCGGATCGTGCTGACCGAGAATCTCGGCGCCGCCGGCAGCGGCAATGCGGCGCAGAATGCGGCGGTCAAGGCCGTGCTCGACGCCAACGGCTTCCAGAGCGTCGGCGCCGCCCGCTTCTTCATCAACGGCCTCGACACGACCACGCGCGGCGTCGACGCGGTGGCGAGCTACCGCTTCAACGCCGGCGGCATCGGCAACTGGACGCTGACCGCGGCCTATAATTACAACAAGACGAAGATCGACCGGCGGCTCAACGGCCTCGGGCCGCTCGCCACCATTCCGGGCCTGGTCCTGTTCGGCCGGGTCGAGGGCATCCGCTTCACCGACGGCCAGCCGCGCGACAAGGTCGTGCTCAGCGCCGACGGCGATATCGGCCCGTTCGGCATCACCGCCCGCACCACCCGTTACGGCAAGGTGGTGTCGCCGGGGGCGGCGGCGCCGATCGCCGATCCGACCAGCCTCACCGCCTACGGCCCGGACGACATCTTCCTGAAGGCGAAGTGGATCACCGATTTCGAGCTTCGGGTGAAAGCGGGCGACCGGGCCGAATTCGCGATCGGCGCGAACAATCTGTTCGACGTCTATCCGACCCGCTCGCCCTTCGGGCCGCGTCCGGCCGCAGCCGGCGGCGGCTTCTATCCGGCCAACCAGGAATATATTCCCTATTCGATCTTCTCGCCTTTCGGCTTCGACGGCCGCTACGTTTACGGGCGCATGTCCGTGAATTTCTGACGGCTGCCGTCTCAATCGGGAAAAGGGGGCGTCCGCGCCCCCTTTTTTTGTCCGCGCGCCGCATGTCGTCCGCCTGCACCGCGCAGGTCGTGGCTAACGTCTTGTTAGCTAAACATTCTTACGGCCCCTCAATCACAAGCATCTAAGCCGATGGGGCTGAACCCCCAGTCCGGACCAGCCGAGGGATCGCAGACATGACCGCATTGAACTGGCGGAAGCTCCTGAGCAGGCACGGAAGCGGCGGCAATTTCCTCGCCCGGCTGCGGCGCGACCAGAAGGGCAACACGCTTGCTTTGATGGCGGCCGCGCTGATCCCGATGATCGGCATGGTCGGCTCCGCCGTCGACATCAGCCGCGGCTATCTGGTCAAGACGCGCCTCCAGCAGGCCTGCGACGCCGGCGTCCTCGCCGCCCGCCGGACGATGACCGGCCAGTCGATCGCCAGCGACACCAACGCCAAGACCCAGGCGACCAACTTCTTCAACATCAACCTGAAGAACGGCGTCTACGGCGCGGTCGTCACCTCGATCGTCGTCACCGACGTCAACGACGCCGCCAACAAACCGACCGGCACCGTCCACGGCGTCGCCAGCGCCGACGTGCCGACCAGCCTGATGCGGATCTTCGGCAAGCCCAAGCTGACCATGAACGTGACCTGCGAGGCCGAGCTGCAGGTCTCGAACAACGACGTCATGTTCGTCCTCGACGTGACCGGTTCGATGAACTGCCCGGCCGCGACTCCGAGCTGCTCCAACAATGGCGGCAGCGAAGCGGCAAGCTCGAAAATCGCGGCGGTGCGCACCGGCGTGGTCGACTTCTACGACACGCTGGCCGGCGCCACGACGGCCCAGGCGCGGCTGCGGATCGGCATCGTCCCCTATTCGTCTAACGTCAACGTCGGCAAGCTGCTGCCCGCCAGTTATATCGCCGACAGCTGGACCTATCAGTCGCGTCAGAAGGTGGTCAGCTCGTATAACAGCGCGAATACGAGCTACGGCGGCTGGAGCACGACTTCGACGGGGACCCCGTCGGCCTGGGTGTCCTATAGCGGCAACACCACCACCAACATCTCCCAGACCTCGTGCACCAACAACGTCCCGGCCACGACCACCAGCAACGGTTCGGTGACGACGGTGAACGGCACGACGACGTTCGACTCGAACGACAACAAGTCGACCCCGGTCACCGACACGCGCACCGTCACGGACACCCAATATCAGGTGGGCAGCTGGACGCAGACCAGCACCTCAGGGTCGCCCGCCAAGGGCACCTGCGTCTACCAGACCCGCACCCAGACGCGGCAGGAGCAGCGGACGGGGACGACCACCCAGACCGCCAACCATACCTGGAATTACGCGCCGATCAGCTACGACACGAGCCAGTTCAAGCTGGGCAATGCGGTGACGACCTACACCGGCTCCGGCTACAGCGCCGATACCTCGACCTGGGACGGCTGCCTCGAAGAACGCCAGACGGTGTCGAACGCGACCTTCCCGTCGATCCCGTCCAACGCCTACGATCTGCAGATCGACCTTCTGCCCACCGACGACACGACCAAGTGGAAGCCCCATTGGCCGGACATCGTCTTCGACCGCGACACCGTCGCGGCCTATCAGGATTCGTCTGACCATTGGCAGCCGGCCGCGGACTATGCGGCCTGTCCCAAGCAGGCGTCGAAGCTCGCGGTCATGACCCATGCCGACGTCTACAATTACGTCAACGCGGCCAACTTCAAGGCGATCGGCGGCACCTATCACGACGTCGGCATGATCTGGGGCGCCCGTCTCCTGTCGCCGACCGGCATCTTCGCCAGCGAGAATCTGAACGCGCCCAATGGCGAGCCGATCAACCGTCACATCGTGTTCATGACCGACGGCACCATGGCGCCGAACCCGAACATCGACGGCCTCTACGGTTATGAGTCGCTGGACCGCCGGATCAGCGGGACGTCCAACACTCCCGGCAACCCGGATCTGACCAATCGCCACAATTCGCGCTTCTCGGCCCTCTGCGAAGCGATCAAGAGCCTGAACATCACCATCTGGGTCGTCGCCTACGACCAGACGATGACGACGCAGCTCCAGAATTGCGCGAGCCCGGGCAAATCCTTTTACGCCGCCAACGACACCCAGATGAAGGCGGCGCTGAAGACGATCGCGCAGCAGATCGCCGAGCTGAGGCTGTCGAAATGACCGGCCGTTCCGCCGCCGGCCGCATCCGCCGGCTCGCCCGGGACGAAAGCGGCGTGACGGTGATCGAGTTCGCGATCGTCGCGCCGGTGATGCTGCTGATGCTGCTCGGCTTCTTCGACCTCGCCCATACCGAATATGCCCGCTCGGTGCTGCAGGGGGCGATGCAGATGGCGGCGCGCAACTCCACGCTGGAGAGCGGCCTCACCTCGTCCAACACGATCGACGCCTATGTCGAGAACCAGGTGAAGACGGTGGTCGGCGGGAACGCCACCTTCACCCCGAAGCGGCTCAGCTATGCCGACTTCGCCTCGGTCGGAAAGCCGGAGAAATACACCGACACCAACGGCAACAGCCAGTACGACGTCGGCGAATGCTTCGAGGACGTCAACGGCAACGGCCAGTGGGATTCGGATCTCGGCAAGAGCGGCCAGGGCGGCGCCGACGACGCCGTGCTCTACTCGATGACGGTCAGCTACAAGAGGATGTTCCCGATGGCGACGATGCTTGGCTGGACGGCCCAACAGTCGATCACCGCCTCGACCGTGCTGCGCAACCAGCCCTATAGCGCGCAGGCGACGCCGGTTTACGTGAAATGCTCGTGACCGCCCGCGCACCCGGCGCCGTGGGCCGCCTGTCCGGGCTTCGCCGCCTCGGCGCCCGGCTCCGCCGCGACGAAAGCGCGCTGGCGCTCACCGAATTCGCCCTGTCGATGCCGATCATGCTCACCCTCGGCCTTTACGGGCTCGAGGCGGCGAACCTCGCCATCGTCAACATGCGGGTCAGCCAGGTCACCGCCAACCTCGCCGACACCGCGTCGCGCATCGGCCTCGACAGCGCGCTGTCGCTGAAGCAGATCCGCGAATCCGACGTCAACGACGCCTTCCAGGCGGTGCGCATCCAAGGCGGCGCCTACAACATCACCACCACCGGCCGGGTGATCCTCTCGAGCCTCGAGCAGAATGCGAGCGGCGGCCAGTGGATCCACTGGCAGCGCTGCGTCGGCAAGGGGAACTTCACGTCGAGCTACGGCGTCCAGGGCGCCGGCGCCACCGGCACGGGCTATGCCGGCATGGGTCCGGCCGGTTCGGAGATCAAGGCGCCGGCCAGCCAGGCGGTGATGTTCGTCGAGACCGCCTTCACCTACCAGCCCCTGGTCAGCAGCCGCATGTTCGGCACGCCGGTGATCCGCTCGACCGCCTCCTTCATCGTCCGCGACATCCGCGACCTTACCGACGCCAACAACCCGGCCAACCCCTCCCCCGCCGCCACCAAGATGACCTGCGACAAGTTCACGACCTGAGGCGGGTTTCGGGAGCGGGTCACGGAAGCGCTCCGCCCCTCGGGTTGGACATGATCAGGCTGAATCGCCCGCGTGTTGTTCCCCGGCGGAAGCCGGGGTCCAGCTGCCCTTCTGGGCCCCGGCTTTCGCCGGGGAACGTGCTTGCAGAGGCTGCGATCAAACCTGAACGAAGCCGATTCTAAGATCATGCGAACGGCCCCGCCTGACCCGTCATTCCGGCCCTTCGTCGCCGCCTTTGGCGGCGCTCAGGGCCGGGGTGACGGGAAGGGCCGAGAAGCGCCGAGGCCGAGCCGAGACTCCGGCCTCCGCCGAGGTGACGGGAAAAACTGAAGCCCCCCCATTTCATGCTAACCTCCCGCCGGGCAGAGGTCTTGGAATCGGGCGGGGCGTGACCTATATATTTGAAATGCAACAATTAATTCGTTTCGCAGCGCTTGCGCTGGCGGTCTTCGCTGCGTCTCCCACCCGTGCGGCGGAGCTGCCCGAGGGGCAAAGCCGGGCCGATTATCTCGCCTGGCTGGCGCGCGATACCGGCGCCCGGGCGGAGGTGCTGTCGTTCAAATCCTATCTCGACGCGGCCGGCGTCGACGAGGTCGTGCCGACCTGGGAGCTGGTCCGCACCGCCAGCATGTGGCGCCAGTGCGACGGCCCCCGCTTCGAGGTCGCGCCGACCACCGAATGGACCCATATCGCCAAGACGCTCCAGTTCGTGCGCAACCATGTCGAGCCGGTGATCGGCCCGGTCGAGGTCGTCTCGGGCTTCCGCGACGAGGCGCTCAACCAATGCGCCCATGGCGCGCCGCAAAGCGCCCACCGCCATTTCTACGCGATCGACATGGTGCCGCTCGGCGGCGTCAGCCGGCCCGGGCTGATGCGGAGCCTGTGCAAGATCCACGAGCTGCGCGGCCAGCAATACGATATCGGCCTCGGCTTCTATTCGGGGGTGCGCTTCCACGTCGATTCCCAGCGCTTCCGCGCCTGGGGCGCCGACGGCAAGGCGGCGACCAGCCCCTGCAATACCGGCGTCTTCGCGTAAACCTGTGCGTTTCCCGTCATTGCGAGCGGAGCGAAGCAATCCAGAGCCGAGCCGATCGCAGCCACCGCGCTGGATTGCCGCGTCGCTCCGCTCCTCGCAATGACGACGGAAGGGCGGGTGTACTCCCCTTCCGCCCCCGCGCACCTCATGCTAGCGCCCCGCGCAAATGACAGACCTCTCCCGCATCCGCAATTTCTCGATCATCGCCCATATCGACCATGGCAAGTCGACGCTCGCCGACCGGCTGATCCAGTCGACCGGCGGCCTCACCGAGCGCGAGATGTCGAGCCAGGTGCTCGACAATATGGACATCGAGAAGGAGCGGGGGATCACGATCAAGGCCCAGACCGTCCGCCTCGACTACAAGGCGCGCGACGGCGAGAGCTACGTCCTCAACCTGATGGACACGCCGGGCCATGTCGACTTCGCCTATGAGGTGAGCCGCAGCCTCGCCGCCTGCGAGGGCGCCCTGCTGGTGGTCGACGCCGCCCAGGGGGTCGAGGCGCAAACGCTCGCCAACGTCTACCAGTCGATCGAGCACGACCATGAGATCGTGCCGGTGATCAACAAGATCGACCTCCCCGCCGCCGACGTGGACAAGGTCAAGAGGGAGATCGAGGATATCATCGGCCTCCCCGCCGACGACGCCGTCCTCACCTCGGCCAAGACCGGCATCGGCGTGGATGAGGTGCTGGAGGCGATCGTCGCCCGCATCCCGCCGCCCAAGGGCGACCCCGACGCGCCGCTCAAGGCGATGCTGGTCGACAGCTGGTACGACCCCTATCTCGGCGTCGTCATCCTCGTCCGGGTGATCGACGGCGCCATCCGCAAGGGCCAGCAGGTCTCGTTCATGGCCGCCGGCACCACCCATCTGGTCGACCGGGTCGGCGCCTTCCGCCCCAAGATCGAGCAGATGACCGAGCTCACCACCGGCGAGATCGGCTTCATCACCGCCCAGATCAAGGACATCACCGAGACCCGGGTCGGCGACACCATCACCGACGCCCGCCGGCCGGCGGCGCAGGCCCTGCCCGGCTTCAAGCTGGTCCAGCCGGTGGTGTTCTGCGGCCTGTTCCCGGTCGACGCCGCCGATTTCGAGAAATTGCGCGAGAGCATCTCCAAGCTCCGGCTCAACGACGCCAGCTTCAGCTTCGAGATGGAGACCTCGGCGGCCTTGGGCTTCGGCTTCCGCTGCGGCTTCCTCGGCCTGCTCCATCTCGAGATCATCCAGGAGCGGCTGACCCGCGAATACGATCTGGACCTGATCACCACCGCGCCGAGCGTCGTCTACAAGATCCATTTGTCCAAGGCGGCGGGCGAGGCGGCGGCGCGGACGATCGAGCTCCACAACCCGGCCGACATGCCCGATCCCAACCGGATCGAGAGCATCGAGGAGCCGTGGATCGAGGCGACCATCTACGTCCCCGACGAGCATCTCGGCGCGATCCTCAAGCTCTGCCAGGACCGCCGCGGCATCCAGAAGAACCTGACCTATGTCGCCGGCCGCGCCCAGCTCACCTACGAGCTGCCGCTGAATGAGGTGGTGTTCGATTTCTACGACCGGCTGAAGAGCATCTCGCGCGGCTATGCGAGCTTCGACTATCACCAGATCGGCTATCGCGAGGGCGACCTCGTCAAGATGAACATCCTCGTCAACAACGAGCCGGTCGACGCCCTCTCGATGATCGTCCACCGCGCCGCCGCCGAGGCCCGCGGCCGGCACATGTGCGAGCGCCTCAAGGACCTCATCCCCCGCCACCTCTTCAAGATCCCGATCCAGGCCGCGATCGGCGGCAAGGTCATCGCCCGGGAGACGATCGCCGCGTTGCGGAAGGACGTGACGGCGAAATGCTATGGGGGGGATATCTCGCGGAAGAAAAAGCTGCTGGACAAGCAGAAGGAGGGGAAGAAGCGGATGCGGGAGTATGGCAGCGTGAGCATCCCGCAGGAGGCGTTCATCGCGGCGCTGAGGATGGGGGAGGAGTAGCCGCAGCGGATGGAGCGGGAAGGCCGAATTAGCGCAATCGTGCTGTTTCAACTGTCTGGGAGGCCTTATTTAATACGGTTGACTTAGTTGATCCAATCGGCATGTTCCTTCGCCCAAGGGGGGCCCAGGGCATGGCTTACGGAAGAATGGAACGTGGCGCACGCCTCCGGGGCGCGCAGACGATTACCTTACTGTATTCTGCGTTATTCTTTTTCCTAATATCGAGCGGATATTATCTGCTGTTCCAGCGGGTGCTACTAGTAGCCGTGGTCGCCGCCATATTATTTCCGCTCCTCGCTTGGTGGCTGGCCAAATATATTGGGAGTAGCGAGGGAGGCATCCGGGCGCATAAGCCTCTATTCTTCCTTCTCCTGCTGATTAGTGCCCTGGGCGTCTTCAACTCACTGATGTTGAACCTCGAAGGCCGTCGTATCTTTGTAGAGACGATTGATGATTCGCATGATCGCTTCGATCAACTCGGAAACCGCGCTTTGCAGGAGCTTGGAAAGGGTGGGAGCGACAGCCCCTTGGTCCACATGCGACGGGTCGAAAGCTTGAAAGCGGCGCTTTTCAGCGAAATTCGTAATCCCCAAAATTGTGGCCAAGGGCCTGAAGCCCGAAAGATTCTAGCGAACTTGGAAGAAGAGCTTCCTGAGTTTCGCCCCTTGAGCAACCCGCACCCCGATTGCTCGCAGAACGACCGCGTCATTGACGATTACGATACGCGGATCACAGGACTTGTCGATCGGGCGCCTTGGAGCAACCAAGCACTACTCGGCATCGTTACAGACTCGCGCGCCGCGAAGAAAGAGTTGGACAAGCTCAGCGCGGAAGCAGGCGAGAGCTGGGCGGTAACCCTTCTACGGGAGGTGGCGCCACGACTTGAGGCAAAAAACAGTCAATACCGCGAGCTGTTCGACCGCCTTCCGAAGGATAGCGATGCGACGACCGGCCTACCCGCGCGGCTTAACTTACAGTCTGTCGAGAGCCTGGGCGAGTGGAGTCAATTAGTCTACTTACTTGTTAACCGCTGGGACAAGCCGACAACCTATGTGTATTTGCTACTCGCGGGCTTTGCCGACTGGATGATGGTTTATTTGTTCTCGCTGATTCGCGTCAACAGAGGGCGAAGGGTCGAAGGGGGCGCCTTGGGTAGTACAGTCAGCCGAGGATTTAACTAATGGCCCGCGAGCCGTACCCAAGGGACGAAGGTAGCCCTCCGACAGGCGCGGATGCTCAGAGCGTCACCCCGCCGTCCCCCGATATTTACGCGACGCCGCAAGACGCCGCTCCGATCCAGGGCGATACTGAGCTAACCCGAGAGGCGCCGCCCGGCCCGGCTTCCGAGGCCGATGCGTTGCGCGACGAGCCCGAGTCGGGCCGTCTACTTGCCGAGCACATGGCGGAGGCGGGCTATCAGCCGATCATTTTGTTTGGCAACGCGGCCAGTGGCAAGACGACCCTGATCTTGTCGCTTCTCGCGACGATACGCACAGAAGCTCAACTCGAGGCCGCTCTTTTCCTTGGTGATCCCGTACTCGACACGTCTAAAAAGTATGGCGCCTTTCTTTGGGAGCAGGCATCCCTGTTCTTTGGCCTGAAGACGCAGCAGTTCTTGGAGGGGACTGCGTCTCCTCGGACTAATATCGAGTTGCCGTTCTTCATCCCTCTTATCTTCAGGCCTAACGGAAAGCCTGAAGTTCGTATTGCATTTATGGAGAGCAACGGCGAGTGGTACCGAGCTGATCGCCAGACGAACCGGTTTTTCCCGCCGTTGCGTAAGCAGGTCGAGGAGTTCTTAAGGAATTACACGGGTGGCATTCTGTTCATTCATCTGCTGCCGTACACCCAGCGAGTTCTTTACTCGAGCGCGGAGGGGACTGGGAACGATGCGACCGATCTGACTGAGGCGTCGTTGGCGGTTTCAGGTGCATTGCAGGCCTACGACGCCGTTCGGCCTGACAAGCGCAATGATCGCCACCTGATGCTGGTCACTAAGTGGGATGCCCATTCCTCAGCAGGACTCGACTCGGTTGAAGCGCTGCATGACCATCCGGATGAGGTTTCAGACTTCGTCGCGCAAAGATATTCGCAGGCCTTCATCACGTTCCGCGGGCTTGGGTTGGAGCCATCGAACATCGGGCTTAACGGCTACTGCGCCGGCCAGATCAGTGCGAACAATGTGATCCGGGCGGGTCACGATAGCGATATGCGTGAGGCCATTCTACGATATCCGATCGGGCTGTGGCGTTGGATCTATCAGAAGACGTTGGAGATAGAGGGCCAAACCCCGCTTGATCCCTTCCCAATGCGTCGGACAGGTCCGTTCAGTTGGATCGGGAATCTGCTCAATAGGATTGCCTAAATGCCTGAGCACTCGGCTGCCAGCCTTGTAGAGGCACACAGTTACGCGGGTGGCCTTCGGCACACGCCGTTCTGCCCGGACGGGCCTCGGCCCGATTGGGCACCCCCAGCAGATTCGGTCGGCTGGCGTGATGAATTTGAGTTAGAGGCGGCCGACACAGTTATCGAATTTAGTCAGCGTCAACACGACGGCGACGTGGTAACTTGGCTCGCGGTCTATAAGCGTTCTGTCGACGCACGGTTTGGCGATAGAAATAATCATGCCGGCGTTGGGGTATGGCTTTCACGAAATCGAATAGCCGATGCGCGTGCTTTGCTTCTTTCTCTTGACGGGTTTGCTGTTACTCTTGCTGCCAACCCGGACCCAAGCCTTCTCACCGAAAAGATTGCAGACTTCGCGTCTAACCGCCGCTTTCTGCAAAGCTACCTCGTCCCTGCCGATTCGCTGCCGCCCGATTGGGGCGGTGCGCCCCCCTCCAGTTCTGCGCTCGCGGACACTTCCTTATTCGCGGCAGTTGCACCTAATTTTAATGCCGCGCTGGTCCCTATTGCCGAAGCCGTGACGCGTTGGTCACTAGGATGGGATAATTCGGGCATGACACCCAGGGCCCTGGTTCGCGTGACGAACGACCCGGTGGCCCCATCACGTCCTGGCTTTACGGAATTGCCGCCAAGCGGAACGTTTCTAGCCGATGTCATCGATCGCATTCCCCAATCCTTTGCGTCGGCCCGAGAAGCTGTTCGAGTTGCTGAAGCAAAACGTGTTGAGGATATTTCGCGCCTAGAAAGTGAGGTTCAGAGCCTGAAGGAGAAATGGGATCAAGAACGGCGTGAATCGGAGTTGCTCGACGGCTTGCCGGCAACGATGGGAGGTATCGCGAAACGTCTAAATAATCTTTCCCGCCAGTATTCTGACCTTCGGGCGCAGATCAGCAAGTTGAGCCCTCAGGCTCACTCTGATCGGTCCGCAGGATTTGAGCGAGCGCAACCGATCAGCCAAGTGCATTTTGGTGGCAACGATCGTGACTACTATTCCAAGACCACTCAACGGCCTCGAAGTCGCGCACCGTCTTATTATAGGGATGACGGCGAGGCCGGCGGTATGGGTGATTACGTGGGCTGGACCGTATTTGGGGCCGCCATCCTCGCCGTAGTCGGCATAATAATATATACCTTATATCGAGGATGAAGTTTTCGTTTTCACGAACTGTCGCTGCATGGCTTCTTATTGCGATCTTGACTGGTATTCTGATCGGCTACGTGGCCAAGCGATGGACGTCGGCACAAGCTCCTCGTGGACTTGCAACCTCACCACTGACTGATGTCCCGCTCAGTAGGGGAGTTGTGCCTGCAGGCGTCTCCTTCAAATGTACGCCAATACGGGTGTGGGATGGCGATGGCCCCGTCTGGTGCGCGGAGGGACCCCGACTGCGACTGGCGGGAATAGCGGCTCGTGAAATTGATGAGACCTGCCGTGCCGGTCAGCCTTGTCCTTTGGCCACAGGCGAAGAGGCGCGCGGCCAGCTTGCGAAACTGTTAGGACGCGTCACAGGAGTGTCCCCGGACGATCATTTGCTGATCGATGGTCCACCACTCAGCTGCACCTCGGTCGGGGGCGGCGGCCACGGCCGTACCGCAGCATGGTGCGTCTCTCCTATCGGAGGCGACCTTTCTTGCTCTATGATTCGGGTAGGCGCAGCTCTCCGGTGGGACCGCTATTGGCATAATCACGATTGCCCTTAAGGCAGTCGCGGATCGCCACCTTCGCCTCACCCCCTCCGCCCCCTCGCCATGCGAATGCCGTGGACAACGGCGAAGATGCCGGCGCCCGCGATCGCCAGCGAGAGGATGAGCATCGGGGCCCCGGCCGGTGCGCCGCCGCTGCTCTGCATCATGAGCAGGACGAGCAGGGTCGTGCAGCCGCCACCGACGAGCAGCAGGCACAGGCCGCAGCCGATCAGGAAGACGCCGCCGAGGACGTTGGCGGGGCCAGGCTTATCCGGTTCCACCCCCCGCTCCCCCTTCCGCGTCCGGCCGCTTCTTTCGATAGGTTCCCCGCGCCGTGCGCACGCCGGACACGATACAGAACAGACCGAATGCAACGGCGCCAACCGACACGAGCAGCATGATCCAGCCGAAACCGCCTCCGGTGAACCCTGAGCTCGGAGGATAGTGCGGAAACAGGATCGATATCCATCCGATCGTGCAAGCGCCACCGACGAAGGCGGTGCACAGGCCGAAGAGGATGATGAAGGTGCCGATGAGGATATCGGCCGCGTGGACGCCCTCGGGCGAGTCGCTCATCCTTCCCCCTCTTCAGCCGCCGCTTCGCTTGGTCACCAGCCTGATGCCGATAACGAGCGCGACGAGGCCGACGATCAGGACCGCAACCGGCAGGCCCAGCTCGGTCCCGTTCGATCCGCTGTTGGGCTGCGTCATGAGCATGACGAGGAGGACGGTGCAGCTGCCGCCCGCGAGCAGGAGGCAGAGGCCGCAACCGATCAGGAAGACGCCGCCGACGATGTTGCCGGTGCTCGGCGAACCTCTCAGGGCCGGCATCGGCGGGCGGACGGGGGCCGGTTCCGGCCCAGGCGCGCGGTCGTCGTCGCTCATGCGCCGATGCCGCCCATCGCCTCGAGCTTCGCGCGGCCGGGCGCTCCCGGCCGGTAGAAGCTGTTATAGGTGTCGAACGGGATCATCCGTCCGTCCGGCGTGGCGAAGTGGATGCAGCTCCGCTTCACCGTGCCGATGTCGAAATTGTAGCGGTCGAGGAACTGGATCACCGCGACCTTGAACGTGTCGCGATAGGAGAGGCAAACCGGCGCCTCGATGCCGGGCAGGCAGCAGAACAGGCTGGCGAGCCGGTCCTCGCCATTGGCCTCGTTGGTCGAGAGCGAGAGCAGGTCGAAGATCCGCTTTTTCAGCGCCGGGTCGCGCTCGAAGCTGATCGTGTTGGGCGCGGCGGCGACGATCTCCTCGCGCCGCATCAGCCGGGTGACCGGCACGATTTTGCGACCGGCGCGAAGGCCGTAGCCGATGCAGATCTGGTCCGGATTGCAGGGCAGCGGCACCAGATCGGACAGCGCGAAATGGCCGCCCTCGGCGATGCGGCGGCGAAGGCCCGAGAGGGTGGTGCGGTGGAGGGCGGAATCGAAGCCGAGGTTGCGGCCGGCATCCTGGACCGGCTGGAAGACCACGCCGCGCACGCAGGACCAGCCGAGCGCATGGTCGACGATCGCCGCCGGCTCATGGTCGTTGACCCCGGCGCGGACGGCGCAGACGAGGGTGGTCGAGACGCCCGCCGCCTCGAGCCGCTCCAGCGCCTGGCGGCGGATGCGGGCGAGGCGGGCGCCGCGCAGCTTCACCAGCGCGTCGTCGGAGAGGCTGTCGAACTGGAGATAGACCTCGAAGCCCGGCCCGAGCGCGGCGAGCCGCTCGGCGAAGCCCTCCTCGGTGGCGATCCTGAGGCCGTTGGTGTTGACCATGATGTGCCGGATCGGCCGGGCGCGGGCGGCGGCGAGGATCTCCCAGAATTGGGGATGGATGGTCGGCTCGCCGCCGGAGAGCTGGACGAGGTCGGGCTCGCCTTCCGCCTTGACCACCGCGTCGAGCATCGTCTCGACCTCGGCGAGCGAGCGGTGGCCGCCCTTCCCCACCGCGCTGTCGGCGAAGCAGACCGGGCAGGTCAGGTTGCAGGCGTCGTTGATCTCGACGATGGCGAGGCAGCTATGCTGCTCGTGGTCCGGGCAGAGGCCGCAATCCCAGGGGCAGCCGCGCTCGGTGCGCGCGGCGTTGAACAAGGGCCGGTCGCCGGGCTTCAGCCAATGCTTCGTCGACAGCCAATACTCGGCATCCTCCTCGATCAAAGTCTTCATCACGCCATGCTCGCGGCAGCGTTTCTGGAGGTAGACGCGCCCCTCCTCGCCGATGATCTTGGCGGGGACGAGCTCCCAGCAGGTCTCGCAGAGGCTGGTGGTCTGGCCGTAGAAGAGCCACGGGACGCTCTTGCGCAAAGTCGGATCAGGTGCGGGCGCGGCGAGCGTATCCATCGAAGATGAAGGCATAGGCGATCATGGCGAGGGCGAGAAGCTGGAAGATGTCGAGCGGCCCCAGCACGCGCGGATAGGGCTTGAGGAACTCCCAGAGGAAGCGCTGGGCGGCGTAGAAGGCGATGAAGACGTAGAAGGCGCGGGTGCGCGTCCAGGCGGCGCGGCGGGCGAGCGCGATCAGATAGACGGCGAGGAAGGCGAGCATGGCGAGGCTCTCGTAGAGCTGGACCGGATGGCGCGGCACGCCGTTGCCGAGGTCGACGCCCCAGGGGAGCGAAGTCGGCACGCCGTAGGTCTCGTCGGGCAGGCCGGCGAAGAAGCAGCCCCAGCGGCCGATGGCGATGCCGAGCGCCAGCGGCCCGACCCAGATCGCGCCGGTCGAGCCCTTGATGCCGCGGGCCAGCTTGTAGAGCTCGACCGCGACGATGGCGCCGGCGAGTGCCCCGGCGATGCTGTGCGACGGGTGCGGGACCGCGGCCAGGCCGGTGTTGAGCGAGCCGAAGGCCCAGGCGCCGGCGATCGCCCCGCCGGCGAGGGCGAAAGCGTAAGCCGGGCCGATGCGGGTGGCGACCGCCGCCGCCGCCTCCTGCAGCCGCCAGCGGTAGAGGAAGCGTGCGAGCAGCGCCGCCGACCCCCAGGCGAGCAGGTCGAAAAGAAGGTGGATGCGGGGATCGGTCGGGACGTGGATCAAATCAGCGGCGCCCCGGCGCCCGTTCCCGCAGCCAATGAGTCGCGCGGCGGATCGGCTACGGCCGGCAGCATGAATGCGGCGGCCGCGGCGATGATATGCGTCAAACGGATACCCTCCCCGGAGCCGAAGCTAACAGGGTGGGGAGCCGGGGAAAAGCCATCCCCTCCCGCGAACGGGAGGGGATGGAGCGCCTGCTACCAGCAAATCCTTTGCCGGTGGTGATGGCGCCAGACCCAGCGGCAATGGCGGTTGTTGCGCCAGCCATTATGGTTGCCGTTGTCGCGATGGTCGCGCCAGCCGCGGTCGCCCCGCTGGTCGCCGCGTCCACGATCGCCATTCATGTTCTGGTCGTGACGATCGCCGCGCATGTTCTGATCGTGACGGTCGCCGGTCATGTTCTGGTCGTGGCGGTCGCGGCCCATATTGGGGTTCATATTCGGATCGTGGCGATCCTGCGCGGCGGCGGGCGCCGCGGCGAGCAGGCCGAGCGTGAGCCCGGCCGCAAGTGCTGTCAGCTTCATCATTCCTCTCCTCGACGACTGAAAGCCGATTCACGCCGGCGGGCGAAGCGCGATACGCTTCGCCCGGAGACGATCGGCTCCCGACCCAGGTGCAAACATCGCCCTGGCGGAGGGGTAACGAAGCCGTGGTCGGAAGGGTCCGGCCTCTCCCGCTTTGTCATCTGCCGGCGGGAGAGGCGGTCCGGCCCTACCAGCTGCGGCAGGTGACGACGCGCTGGTGGTGGCGCCAGGTGGTGGTGCAGGTGCGGTGATGGTTGCGCCAGCCCTGATGGCGTCCCCGGTTCGCATTCTGCTGCCAGTTCGTGCGGCGGTGCATGACCACGGTGTGGGTGGTGCGGACCATGGTGCGGTTATTGCCGTCGTGCCGGCCGGGCTGGGCGGCGGCGGGCGTCGCGGCGAAGCCGCCGAGGGTCAAAGCGGCGGCAAGCGCCAGCATTGGTAGCTTCATTTCACTCTCCTGATCTCTTGGCCTGAGGTCGGTTTTCATCTCCCCTGCTGGTGGCGTAACGAATTTCGCGGCGGACGGGTCCATCGCGCCTGCGCCGCGGCCCGGCGCGCCCGCCCGTCCGTTTCCGGACCATGGCCTTGACGCCGGCGCCCGGATCGGCTTTGCCCTGCGGCCGCGCCCTCGGGGGGCGAAATCGAAAGGAAATCATGATGTTGCGTGTCTCCTCGCTGCGCCTCGCCGGCGCCGCCGCCCTCCTCTTCGCCGCCGCCGCGCCGGCCCATGCCGCGACCGGCGACGCGCCGTCGAACATGCAGCAGGCGCCCTCCGACAAGGCGAGCGACACGGCCGCCGCGCCGGTCGAGGCGGCGAAGCCCGCCGCGGCGGAAGAGCGCAAGATCTGCCGGATGATCGATTCCAGCGAATCGCGCCTCGGCGCGAAGAAGGTCTGCATGACCGCCGCGCAGTGGAAGAAGGCGGAGTATTGATTGGCGGGGAGGTCCGCTTCCCCTTCCACGTCATCCCGGCCCTTCGTCGCCGCTCAGGATGAACCGCGGCAAGGCCGCGGGCCGGGATCCCCACCTGCACGTCATCCCGGCGGACGCCGGGATCTCAGCGAGACTACCCACAGGCGGTTGAGCCGCGGCCGGCAATAGCGTCAGCGCCTTCACTTCGCTGAGATCCCGGCCTCCGCCGGGATGACGGGAATTACCGGACCCTAGAACCCTACCCGTCCGCCGAGGGCCAGGATGAGGGCGCGGTTGCGGAGCTGGCGGCCGTCGGTGAGCACGTCGGTCTGGGCCGGCGTGCCGGCGTAGAAATGCTCGGCGCGGGCGAAGGGGCTGGCGGCGATATGGGTGTAGCCGGCGGCGGCGTCGAGAATCAGCGTCCGGCTCATCCGCCAGCTCGCGCCGGCGTTGAAGTCGCTGCGGTCGCCGTCCGGCACGCGCGGATCGCGGGTCGGATCGCGGGTCGGCGTCGGATCGATCTGGATGCCGGCGCGAAGGGTCAGCCGCGCGCTCGCCTGGGCGTCGACGCCGAAGGCGAAGCTCCAGGTGTCGCGGTAATTCTCGATCGTCTCGCTGCCGAGCGGCGCGCCGACGCTGAGCCGGTCGAAGCGGCTCCAGCCGTAGCGCACCGCCTGGGCGTTGAGCATCAGCCGGCCGCCGAGCGGGGCGCGGGCGCCGATCATCAGCTGCCAGGGCGTGGTGAAACGGGCGGTGGTCGGCGCGCTGAGGTTGCGCGCCGCCAGCGGCCCGAGCAGGCCGCCGATCTCGACATTGCCGTCGAGCTTATGGGTGATCGCCGATTTATAGGCGATGCCGAAGCTGAGGCCGCGCGGGCCGCGCAGCTGGGCGCCCGCGCTCCAGCCGAAATCCCAGCCCTTGCCCTTGAGCTTCAGGCGCGCGTCGGGGGAGCCCGGCGCCAGGTTCGGCAAGGCGTTGCTGAGCAGGGCGTCGGCATAATCGGCGTTTACGCCGGCGCCGATGCTGAGCGCCGGCGTCGGCGACCAGGCGATGCTCGGCTGCACGTCGATCGTGAACAGGCGGGTGCGGATTGCCGAATAGCGTTCCCATCCGGCCGGATCATAGTCGCTGGTATAGCTGAACGGCGAGGCGAGGACGATGCCGACCGCCAGATGGCGACCGAGGCGAAGCGCACCGGCGGCATCGGGCGCGACGCCGCGCTGGATCGGATCGCGAAGCTCGGCGAGGCCGCCGACCGGCGCCAAGGGCGCGCCGGGACGCCGGATCAATGTGCCCTGATCGCGGACGCGGCCGCTCGGGAAGATGGCGGTGGCGCCGAAGCTGAAGCCGCTCCGGCCGTCGCCGATCGCCGCCGGGTTCCACCAGAGCGAGGCCGGGCCCTGATCGGCGACTTCGCCCGAATTGGCGCGGCCCCAGCCCCGAACCGATTGCTCCTGAAGGTAAAAGCCGGCCGCGCGCGCCGGAGCCGACGCCGTTAACGTCAGGCCGGTCGCCGTCCCGAAAAGCAACACAAAGCGTAGCGAGCCACTGCCGGCAACATCGTCGAAGCGCATCCGACCCCCCGTCTTCGGACCCTGCGGCAACCCCTTGCCGCGCCCTCGAATTAGGAGCGAAATATTTGTTTCTCAAGCTCTTTTGCTTGGCGCTCCGGCGCGGCGAACGCTTTTTTCGCGAAACGTCAAAACCGATGTTCGGGCGCAACACATTCCACGGTTAATACCGAAACGGGGACCGAGAGCGATTGTGACCGCCCCCGGGATATGCTTACCTGTGGATAAACCAAGCCCCCGGGGAACAACGTGAATCGACATTTCAGCCTCCATGCGGACGAAGAGACGGTGGCGCCTCCCCTGATGGACGCCCCGATGCGGGGCGCGCACATCCTCCAGCACCGTCTCCGCCCGGCCGGATCGCGGTTGTTCGACCTCGGCCAGCTCGACGTCCGCTGGGACGCCGCGCTCGGCAGCCTGTGGACCTATATGACGCCGGTCGAGCGGCCGAACTTCAACCGGCCGATGCTGCGCGACTTCCAGCGCTGGCAGGCGGAGATCGTCCGCGAATTCGCCGATCCCGCCGAAGGGCTCAAATATCTCGTCCTCGGCTCGCGCTTCCCGGGCGTGTTCAACCTCGGCGGCGACCTCGCTTTGTTCGCCAGCGTCATCGCCGCCGGCGACCGCGAGGCGCTGGTCGCCTATGGCCGCGACTGCGTCTCGATCCTCCACCGCAACATGCGCCGGCTCGATCTGCCGCTGGTGACGATCGCCCTCGTCCAGGGCGACGCGCTCGGCGGCGGCTTCGAGGCGGTGCTGTCGTTCAACGTCGTCGTCGCCGAGCGCCACGCGCGCTTCGGCCTCCCCGAAATCGCCTTCGGCCTGTTCCCCGGCATGGGCGCGCATTGCCTGCTGGCGCGCAAGGTCGGGCTGGCCAAAGCCGAGCAGATGATGCTCTCCAACCGCCTCTATTCGGCCGAGGAGATGCACGCGCTCGGCCTCGTCCACGTCGTCGCCGAGCCCGGCCAGGGCGAGGAGGCCGTCCGCGCCTATATCGCCAAGAACGGGCGCCGGCAGGCCGGGCATCGCGGCATCTACCAGGCCTCGAGCCTGGTCGATCCGATCCCGCTCGCGGAGCTGGAGGCGGTGGTCGAAGTCTGGGCGGATTCGGCTTTGTGCCTGTCCGACGGCGACCTCAAATTGATGAAGCGGCTGGTCGACGCCCAGGCCAGGCTGGCCGCGGCCTGACTCTTCATCCTCCCCTGCATTCGCAGGGGAGGGGGACCATGCCCGGCATGGTGGAGGGGCCTCTTCCGCTCCATTCCCCTCCACCGCGCTTTGCGCGGTCCCCCTCCCCCGGCACACCGGGGGAGGATCTCAAGCCCGAAGCCGGCGGATTTTGGACGTTTCGGTCACCGATGTCGGGCCGGTCCGGGACTTGCGGTCCGTCGCCCATTCGGATTCGAGCCGCGCCCTGATGTCCGCTTCCGGCATCGGCCGGCCGAGATAGAAGCCCTGGGCGGCGGTGCAATGGGCGCCGGTGACGTAGCCGAGCTGGGTCTCGGTCTCGATGCCCTCGGCGACGATCTCCATCTCCAGCTCGGCGGCGAGGCCGACCAGGGCGTTGATGATCGCCCGCGCCTCGCGGCTGCGGGTGACGTCGGCGATGAAGGTGGTGTCGATCTTGATCTTATCGAACGCGTATTTCTTGAGATAGGTGAGCGAGGAATAGCCGGTGCCGAAATCGTCGATGGAAAGCTTCAGGCCGATCTTCTGGAACTCGCGGATCAGCGCGTTGGACTGGGCGTTCTCCTCGAGCAGCACGCTCTCGGTGATCTCCAGCTCGAGCCGCCGCGCCTGCAGGCCGGAGGTGTAGAGGGCGGAGAGGATCATGTGCGAGAGATGGAGGTCCTTGAGCAAGGCCGGCGACATGTTGACGGCGACGCTCACCTCCTCCGGCCAGGCGGCGGCGGCGGTGCAGGCCTGGCCGAGCACCCAATGGCTGATCGGGGTGATCAGGCCGGTGCTCTCGGCGAGCGGGATGAAGCGGGACGGCGGCACGCTGCCGAATTCGGGATGGTGCCAGCGCAGCAGCGCCTCGCAGGATTTGGTGCGGCCGGTGGCGAGGTCGACGATCGGCTGGTAGTAGACCTCCAGCTCGTCCCGCTCGATCGCGGTGCGCAGGGCCGTCTCCAGCGCCCTCAGCTCCAGGAACTCCTCCTCCATCGCCGGCTGGAACAGGCAGAAGTCGTTCCGGCCGTTCGCCTTGGCATGGTAGAGCGCCATGTCGGCATGCTGGAGCAGGGTCTCGCCGTCGCTGCCGTGATCGGGGGCGATGGCGACGCCGATCGATCCCGTCACCCGGATCGAGGCGGCGTCGATGTCGATCGGCATCAGCAGCGCCCGCATCACCTCGCGCGCCAGATCCTCGGCGAAGCCCTTCTTGTCGCCGCGGGCGAGCAGCACGAACTCGTCGCCGCCGAAGCGGGCGACGCAGCCGCGCCCGTCGGCGATCGCGGCGAGCTGGCGCGAGACCGTGCGCAGCACCCGGTCGCCGGTCGGATGGCCGAGCGAGTCGTTGATCTCCTTGAACTTGTCGAGGTCGACCCAGAGGATGGCGAGCTGACCCCCCGTCCCGCCCAAAGCGGCGAGCTCGGTCTGCAGCCTTTCCTGGAAGGCGCCGCGATTTTCGAGGCCGGTCATCGCGTCATAGCGGGCGAGCCGCTCGAACCGGGCGGTGAGG
>JAXDOV010000137.1:0-3151 GCA_034668705.1 Sphingomonadales bacterium | reverse complement strand
TCGCCTATCAGACGGCCTGGCTGAAGGCGCATCATCCGGTCGAATTCTACGCCGCCTCGATGTGCTTCGACATGCACCAGACCGACAAGCTCGCCATCTTCGTCGAGGACATGCGGCGGATGGCGGTTGCCTGCCAGCCGCCTTCGATCAACGCCAGCGAGGCGGAATTCGCGGTGGAAGAACTCTCTTGTGTTCCTGCGGACGCAGGAACCCAGACTGCCAAGGAAACCGAGGCTGGGCTCCTGCTTTCGCAGGAGCACAAGCAACTGGCCGTCCGCTACGCGCTCGGCGCGCTGAAAGGCGTCGGCGAGAAGGCGATGGAGCAACTGGTCGAGGAAAGGCGGGCGAACGGCCGCTTCCGCTCGCTCGACGATTTCGCCGAGCGGATCGACCCGCGCCTGCTCAACCGTCGCCAGCTCGAAAGCCTCGCCGCCGCCGGCGCCTTCGACCTCCTGGCGCCGAACCGTTCCGCCGTCTTCGCCGCGGCCGAGACCATCCTCGCCCATGCCGCCAGCGCCGCCGACGCGCGCACCAGCGGCCAGGGCGGCCTGTTCGGCGGCGGCGGCGAGAGCAATGTCGTGCCGATCCGCATGCCGACCGCGGCCGCCTGGACGATGGCGCAGAACATGGCGGCGGAGAAGGAGGCGTTCGGCTTCTATTTCTCGGCCCATCCGGTCGACCGCTATCGCCATCTCGCCGAGGCGCAGGGCGCGCGCAGCTTCGCCGAGCTCAGCGCGCTGCCGGCCTCCGCCGAGGGCGGCCGGACCGGCGCGGTGATGGCGGGCCTGGTCGAGGAGGCGCGCTGGCGCACCTCGGCGCGGGGCCGCCGCTATCTGATGGCGACCGTCTCGGATTCCTCCGGCCAGTATATCGCCACCGTCTTCGACGACGATATCGCGGCGCGGGTCGAGGAAGCGGCGAAGAGCGGCGGCTGCGCCCTGCTCAACGTCGAGCTCGACCGGCGGCCGGGGGAGGAGGCGCCGCGCGTCACCATCCGCTCGCTGCAGATGTTCGAGAGCCTGTCGAAGCGCACCCGCCTCCAGCTCGAGGTCGAGGTCGCGGATGCAGAGGCGGTCCGCCGCCTCGCCGCGGCGATCGCGAACGACCGCGGCGGCGGCGGCGAGCTGCGCCTCCGGGTGAAGCTGGACCAAGGCGAAGCGGAGCTCGTCCTCGGCCGCGACTTCCTGCTCGACGCCGAGCTCGCCGCGCGCATCGAGCGGATCGAGGGCGTTACCGCCGTCCGCCTCGCCGTCGCTCCGGCCCCGCGATTGGCCCTCGTTTCCTGAACCCCCTTACGGGGTTGTGGACAGCGCGGCCCCGTCGTGGAATCCTCCCCCGCCTGGATCCCCGCTTTCGCAGGGATGCCGGAAAGTGGGAGAGGTCCGATGCTGGGTGGGATGCAGGACTGGCCGCTGAGGATCATGCGGATCCTCGACCATGCCGAGCGCGAGCACGGCACGCGCGAGATCGTCTCGCTCTATGCGGGCGGCGTCAAGGCGCGCAGCGACTGGGCCGGCATCGCGCGCGATGCGCGGAAGCTGGCGCGGGCGCTGGAGCGGCTGGGGGTGCGCAAGGGCGACCGCATCGGCACGCTGGCGATGAACCATGGCCGCCACCTCGTCGCCTGGTACGGGGCGATCGGCATGGGCGGCGTTCTCCACACCATCAACACCCGCCTGTTCGACGAGCAGCTCGTCTATATCGTCAACCATGCCGAGGACCGGATCCTCTTCTACGACAAGATCTTCGCCCCGCTCGTCGAGCGGCTGAAGCCGCGCTGGACGAGCATCCGGCACTACATCTGTTTCGATGACGGCGGGTTCGACGCGCTGATCGCTTCCGAGAGCGACGATTACACTTGGGTGGAGGGCGACGAGCGCGAGCCGATGATGCTCTGCTATACGAGCGGCACCACCGGCAATCCGAAGGGCGTGCTCTACGAGCATCGCTCGACCCTGATTCACGCGATGATGCAGATCTCGCCGGACGTGTTCGATCTCTCCGCCCGCGCCGTGGTGCTGCCGGTGGTGCCGATGTTCCACGCCGCCGGCTGGGCTCTGCCCTTCTCGACGGCGATGGTCGGCGGCAAACTGGTCTATTCGACCGACTACGCGCCGCCGGTGATGTGCGATCTTATGCGCGACGAGGGCGTCACCCATACCGCCGGCGTGCCGACCGTCTGGCTGGCCCTGATGCAGCATGTCGAGGCGACCGGCGCCGATCTCGGCAGGCTAAGCACCGTCCATATCGGCGGCTCGGCGGCGCCGCGGGCGATGATCCGCTATTTCACCGAGCGCGGCATCCGCGTCGGCCATGCCTGGGGGATGACCGAGATGTCGCCGCTCGGCACGGTCGGCGCCGCCACGGGAGACTGGGACCTGCTCGATGACGAGCAGAGGCTCGATTACATGTGCAAGCAGGGCCGCGTGCCGTTCGGCGTCGAGCTGCGCACGGTCGACGAGGAGGGGAGAGTGCTGCCCCGCGACGGCAAGAGCTCGGGACGGCTGCAGACCCGCGGCCCGTGGATCGTCCGCCAGTATTTCCAGGACGAGAAGGGGGAGGTGGTCGACGAGGAGGGCTGGTTCGACACCGGCGACGTCGCCATTTTGCACCCGAACGGCACCCTCCAGATCACCGACCGGTCGAAGGACGTGATCAAGTCGGGTGGCGAGTGGATCAGCTCGATCGACCTCGAAAACGCCGCAATCGGCTGCCCCGGCGTCGCGGAGGCCGCGGCGGTGGGCGTGCGCCACCCGAAATGGGACGAACGGCCTTTGCTGCTCGTCGTCAGGAAGGACGGCGCCGAGGTGACGCCCGACCAGATCATCGCCCATCTCGCCGGCCATGTCGCCAAATGGTGGCTCCCCGACGAGATCCTGTTCGTCGAAAGCCTCCCCCACACCGCGACCGGCAAGCTGCTGAAGACGGCGCTGAGGGACCAGTATCGCGATTACAAGCTGCAAAGCGCGGCCTGAAGCGAACGTCGTCCCAGCGCAGGCTGGGACCCCAGAGAGCAGAAGCGCGGTGACACCGCCGGCGCGAACCCTCGCTGGGATCCCGGCCTCCGCCGGGATGACGTCTCCTACAGCAGCCGCAATTGCGGCCCCTGCGGCGGGACGAACAGATCGGTGCGCAGCCGCCGCCGCTCCTT
>JAXDOV010000136.1:0-6054 GCA_034668705.1 Sphingomonadales bacterium | reverse complement strand
GGATCCGAACCGCCTCGTCAGAGCGGAGCCGGGCGATCTCCCCCTGCTGCCGAGCGACATAGGGCGCATAACGATGGTCCTCGACCGCTTCGTCAAGCAGGGGGCCGGCGAATTCCGCCAGCCGAGGTTCCACGTGGAACAGCGCCGAACCCGTCTCCGGAAAGCGGAGCCAATCGCCGAGGCTGCGGCGGATACCGTCCTCCCGCACCGCGACTCCGGCTGCGGCCAGTTCGGCCCTGGTGCGGGTGGCGGCGAGCAGCACCTCCAGTTCGGCGCGCCGGCCCTGCCTGGCGCGGAAATGCGCGCGCCGCTCGGCGGAGACACAGCCGGCAGCGATCGCTTTCGGCGTCAGGCGCGCCTCGGCATTGTCGGCGCGCAGCCGCAGGCGATATTCGGCTCGGGCGGTGAGCATCCGATAGGGCTCGGTAACCCCCTGCAGCACCAGATCGTCGACCATCACGCCGAGATAGGATTCGCTTCGGTCGAACAGGATCGGCGCCGCGCCCGCGGCCCAGGCCGCCGCGTTCAGCCCGGCGACCAGCCCCTGCGCCGCCGCTTCCTCATAGCCGGTGGTGCCGTTGATCTGGCCGGCCAGATAGAGGCCCTCGACGTCGCGGACGCCGAGCGTGGGCTCGAGGATGCGCGGATCGACATGATCATATTCGACCGCATAGCCGGGTTGAAGGATCTCGACGCGCTCCAGCCCCGCCATCGAGCGCACCATCGCCAGTTGCACGTCGGCGGGAAGCGAGGTGGAGATGCCGTTGGGATAGATCGCTTCATCGTCCAGTCCCTCCGGCTCGAGGAAGACCTGGTGGCCGTCGCGGTCGGTGAAGCGGTGGACCTTGTCCTCGATCGACGGGCAGTAACGCGGCCCGATCCCTGTGATCTCGCCGGCGAAGAGCGGCGAGCGGTCGAGGTTGGAGCGGATGATCTCGTGGGTCCGCGCATTGGTCCGCGTGATCGCGCAGAACAGCTGCGGCGCGACCCGGCCGGGGCTCAGCGGCGACATCGTCCAGCCGGCCGCATCCGAATCCTGCCGCTCGAGCGCCGCCCAGTCGATCCTCCGCCCGTCGAGCCGCGGCGGCGTTCCCGTCTTCAGTCGGGCCAGCGGCAGGCCGAGCCCGCGCAGCTGCGCCGCCAGCGCCGTCGCCGCCCGCTCGCCGACCCGGCCGCCGGCGCAGCTGGTCATGCCGAAATGAAGCTTGCCGCCGAGGAAGGTGCCGGTCGCAAGCACCACCGCACGCGCCGACAGCGTCTCGCCATCGGCAAGCTGGAGACCGGTGACCCGCCGCCCCTCCAGTCGCAACGCGCTCGCTTCGCCCTCGACGATGGAAAGGCCGTCCTGCGCGTCGAGCAGGCGATGGATCGCCGCCCGGTAGCGGCGCCGGTCCGCCTGCACGCGCGGGCCGCGCACCGCAGCGCCCTTGCTGGCGTTGAGCATCCGATAATGGATCGCGGCATGATCGGCGGCGCGCGCGATCAGGCCGTCGCAGGCGTCGACCTCCCGGACGAGATGGCCCTTGCCGAGCCCGCCGATGGCCGGGTTGCACGACATCGCGCCGATCTGCTCCCGCGCGAAAGAGACGAGCGCGACCGACGCGCCCATCCGAGCCGCCGCGGCCGCGGCCTCGCAGCCGGCATGGCCGCCGCCCACCACCAAAATGTCGAAATGCCGAGTCACGCCGCCGCCTTTAGACCCTCGTTGTTCCACGTGGAACAGTCACTTGCCGAGGCAGAAGCGGCCAAACAGGGCGTCGAGCATGTCCTCGACCCCGGCGCGGCCGGTGATGCGGTCGAGCTCCAGACGCGCCTGCCGCAACGCCTCCGCCTTCAGCAGCAGGTCGCCCGACTGGCCCGCCTCGATGAGCCGTTCATGAGCGGCCCCGATCGCCTCCCGATGCCGCGCGTTGAGCGCCACCTCTCCTTCGCCTGGCAGCAAGGCCTGGGCACGCGCGATCAGCAGGTTCACGAGCCGGTCCATGCCTTCGCCCGTCTCGGACGACACCGCGATTTCGGCGGCAGGGTCGGGTTCGGCGATGTCGATCTTCGACTGGACGAGAAAAGATCGCTCCGGCGCGGGACAATCGGCCGGCGCGCCCAGCCACAGGATCAGGTCCGCCGCCGCCATGCTATCGCGCGCCCGGGCGACGCCGATCGTCTCGACTTCGTCATCCGTGTCGCGAAGCCCCGCCGTGTCGACCAGCAGGAACGGCGTCCCGCCGATGCCGGTCGGCGCTTCGACCAGATCGCGGGTGGTGCCGGCAATGGCCGAGGTGATCGCCGCCTGCCGTCCGGCTAACCAATTGAGAAGGCTAGATTTACCGGAATTCGGCGGGCCCGCGATCACCACCCTGACGCCGTCGCGCAGCCGCTCCGCCGGCGGGCGGGCGAGCATCGCGCCCATCTCGCCCGACAGGCCCTCGAGCCCCTCGGCCCAGCCGGAAGGCAGGCCCTCGCCCACTTCGCCCTCGTCGGAGAAATCGAGCACGGCCTCCAGCCGCGCCGCCAGCTCCAGCAGCCGCTCCTGCCAGTCGTGGATCCGCCCGCTCAGCGCGCCGCCGGCCATGGCAAGAGCCGAACGCCTTTGCGCCTCCGTCTCCGCCTGGAGCAGGTCCGCCAGACCTTCCGCTTCGGCCAGGTCGATCCGGCCGTTCTCGAAGGCGCGGCGGGTGAACTCGCCGGGCGCCGCCGGGCGCAGCCCCTCCATCGCCGCCAGCGCCTCCAGCACCCGCGCCACCACCGCCCGGCCGCCGTGGAGGTGGAGCTCGGCGACGTCCTCGCCGGTGGCGCTGGCGGGGCCGGGGAAGCGCAGGACGAGCGCGCGATCCAGCGCCTCGCCCGAAACGGCCAAGGCGGCGAAAGTCGCCATTCGCGGCGGCGGCAGCGTCTTCGCCAGGGCCTCGAGCACGGCATCGGCGCGCGGCCCGCTGATGCGGAGGACGGCGATGGCGGCGGGCGGGCTTCCGGACGAGAGGGCGTAGATCGTGTCAACCGTCACGGCGGTAGGGTCCGGACTTCATGGTCGGCAGCGGCCATGACGAGGGGGAGAGGCGGTCAGGGCCAGGCGCGAGGAGAGTGGCGCGGACTGCGGGCCCGATCGCTCCCCCGGAGCGATCTGCTTCGTGCGGGGCACGAAGCACCCACCGTCCAGCGCCACTCGATGCTGGACGCATCGTGACCGACGAGCAACGCCGCCTTGGCCGTCTCTCCGCCTCGCCCCCTTGGGGTCGCCCGGAGGACGATCCTGGCCACTGTCGATCATGAAGTCCGGACCCCTTTCATGCCTTCCAGCATCGACTTCCACATCGTCATGCCGGCCTCGCTCATCGGACCCCAGGCGCGGGCGAGCTCGGCGAAGCTCTCGGGGGAGACGCCGTCGGTCACCGCCTTCAGCATCCGCTCGACATAGGCCTGATGGACCGGGGTCAGGTCCGGAAGGCCCAGGAATCGCCGCGCCTCCTCCGGCGTGCAATCGACATCGACCGTGACTTTCATGGCGCTCGTCTCCTCCAGGGCCCCTCAAGCGTTGCGGACCCACTCTATCTGTATAGAGAAACGGCGCGAGACAAGGAGGAGCCCATGGCCACGACCCGGATCGATACGCTCGACGGCAGCGGCAGCTTCGATGCTTATGTGGCCGAGCCGGCGGGAACCCCCCGCGCCGCCATCGTCGTCATCCAGGAGATTTTCGGCGTCAACGAAGGGATTCGCCGCAAGTGCGATCATTGGGCGGAGAAGGGCTATCTCGCGCTCGCGCCCGACCTGTTCTGGCGCCTCCAGCCCGGCATCGAGCTCGATCCCGACATCGACAGCGAGTTCAAGCAGGCGCTCGACCTGATGGGCCGGTTCGACCAGGATCGGGGCATTGCCGATATCGAGGCTTCGATCCGCGCCGCCCGCGCGCGCCTCCCTGAAGGCGGCAAGGTGGGCGTCGTCGGCTACTGCCTCGGCGGCCGCCTCGCCTACATGACCGCCGCCCGTACCGACGTCGACGCCAGCGTCGGCTATTATGCGGTCGGCATTCCCGGCCTGCTCGGCGAGAAGCATGCGATCGCGCGGCCGCTCGCCCTGCACATCGCCGGCGCCGACCATTTCGTCACCCCCGACCAGCAGCAGGCGATGCACGAAGGCCTCGACGATCATCCGCGCGTGACTCTGTGGGATTATCCCGGCGAGGATCACGGCTTCGCCGCCGAAATGGGCAAGCGGCGGAGCGAGCAGGCGGCCCAGGCCGCCGACCGCCGCACCGAAGCCTTTTTCGCCGAGCATCTCGGATGAGCGAGCCGATCGCCATCGTCCTGCGGCGCACCGGCGGTCCCGAGGTACTCGAGGCGGAACGGATCGACATGCCGCGGCCGGGGCCGGGCAAGGTCGTCGTCCGGCACGAGGCGATCGGGCTCAACTTCATCGACACCTATCACCGCTCCGGCGTCTATCCGGTGCCGCTGCCGATCGGACTCGGCACGGAAGCGGCGGGCGTGGTCGAGGCGGTGGGCGAGGGCGTGGAGGATTTTCGCGAAGGCGACCGAATCGGTTATTTCACCGGACCGCCCGGCGCTTATGCGACCTTTCGCGAGATCGATCCCGACCGGCTGGTCAAGCTGCCCGATGCCATCTCCGCCGAGACCGCCGCGGCGGCGATGCTCAAGGGCTGCACCGTGGAATATCTGGTCGAGCGCTGCGCCCGCGTCCAGGCGGAGGAGACGGTGCTGGTCCACGCCGCGGCCGGCGGCGTCGGCTCGATCCTGGTGCCGTGGCTGAAGGCGATCGGCGCCAACATCATCGCCCATAGCGGCGACAGCCGGAAGGCGGCGCTGGCGAAGGAGCTCGGCGCCGATCATTCGCTCTGCGTCCCGATGGAGGCGCTCGCCGCCGAGGTGCGGCTTCTGACCGACGGCAAGGGCGTGCCGGTGGTGTTCGACGGCGTCGGCGCCGCCAGCTGGGCCGCCTCGCTCGCCTCGACCGCGCGGCGCGGCCTGCTCGTCACCTACGGCAATGCGTCGGGGCCGGTGCCGGCCTTCACCGCGCTCGACCTGCTCCGCGCCGGCTCGATCTTCGTCACCCGGCCGACGCTCGGCGATTATTGCGCGACGCCGGAGGAGATGCGCGCCTCCGCCGCCCGCCTGTTCGAGATGATCGGGAAGGACAAGGTGCCGGTCCGCATCGGCGCCCGCTTCGAGCTCGCCAAAGCCGCGGATGCCCATCGCGCGATCGAATCGCGCGCCACCACCGGCTCTACAATCCTGATTCCGTAGCGGCGCCGTTCGCCGTCAGGCGAGCAGGGCGGCGGTCGGGCCGAACTGGTGCGCGCCCTCCCAGATCATCTTGCCCGCGACGTAGAGGATCATCACCAGCCCCGCCCAGGCGATCCAATGATAGCGCTGGACGAGCCGGGCGACGAGATTGGCGGCGAGCCCCATCATCGTCACCGACAGAGCCAGGCCGACGAACAGGACGGCGGGATGCTGGCGGGCGGCCGCGGCGACGGCGAGGACGTTGTCGAGGCTCATCGACAGATCGGCGAGCGTCACCTGGACCGCCGCCCGCAGGAAGGTCTTGCTGGCCGGCGGTCCTTCGACCGCTTCGGTGTCGGGATCGTCGGCGGTGACCGGCGCCTTCGGCCGCAACTCGCGGAACATGTTGTAGCCGACCCAGAGCAGCAGCAGGCCGCCGGCGAGCAGCAGCCCGGTGATCCTGAGCAGCTGGGTCGCGACCAGGGCGAAGCCGATCAGGAAGACCAGGGCCATGCCGACGCCGAGCATGATCACCTTGCGGCGGGAATCCGCCGGCAGCCCCGAGGTCAGCGTGCCGATGATGACGACATTGTCGCCGGCCATGGTGAGGTCGATCAGGATCACCTGCCCGAGCGTCACCAGCCCCGCCGCCGTGAAGATGTCGCTGAAATCGAGCATCCGGAGGGCGGGCGGCTATTGGTTCATCGAAGCGAAGAAATCCTCGTTCGACTTGGCGTCCTTCATCTTGTCGAGGAGGAACTGCATCGCGTCGACGGTGCCCATCTGCATCAGGATCCGGCGCAGCACCCACATCTTC